>NZ_JBSHFH010000021.1:0-129033 GCF_053617235.1 Streptomyces sp. NPDC055749
CGCCGGGTGTCGTGTGACGACCCGGCGAGCCTCTTCGTTTCGGGGTGTTCGGCGTCAGCCGCGACGCCCGACGAGCTTCCAGGAGGCGGGCAGCGCGCCCATGGCCAGGGCCGCCTTCAGGGCGTCACCGATCAGGAACGGCGTCAGGCCCGCGGCGACCGCCGCGCTCATCGACATCCCGGTGGAGAGCGCCAGATACGGCACGCCGACCGCGTAGATGATGGCGGAGCCGGCCACCATCGTGCCCGCGGTGCGCAGCACGGAGCGGTCGCCGCCGCGGCGGGCCAGGCCGCCGGCCACGGTGGCGGCGAGCAGCATGCCCAGCACGTAGCCGAACGAGGCGCCGCCCGCGCCGGAGGTGCCGCCGGCGAACCACGGCATGCCTGCCATGCCGACCACCGCGTACACCGCGAGGGCGAGGAAGCCGCGGCGGGCGCCCAGCGCCGTGCCGACGAGCAGCGCCGCGAAGGTCTGGCCGGTGACGGGGACCGGGGAGCCGGGGACCGGGACGGCGATCTGGGCCGCGAGACCGGTCAGGGCGGCGCCGCCCATGACCAGGGCCGTGTCGACGGCGTAACGGTGCCGGGCTGCGGGCAGCAGGTCGGCGAGGACCGCTCCGGAGCGGACGGGGGCGGCGGCAAGACTCATCGGGGACTCCGCGGGTGAGGGCAGCAGGACAGGTGACTCCGGCCGACGTTAGCCCAGGGGTTAACGCTCGATCACCATCAGCCGCCCACAAAGCGGTGGTTGGGGGATTGGTGGGGTTCGGACAAAGAGCGGAACGCAATCTCACCCCGGCGTGATGCTCGTCACTGAGGTGAGCGCGCAGAGGGGCCCTTCGCCGGGGCGGGCCCCGTGGCGTGAGACTGTAGGTTCCCCATAAATTATTCGAGAGTGACCCGCCCCCCATGCACGACGCACCCCCCACCGCGCAGACCGAGCCGCTGTCCCACGGTCTGAAGCAGCGCCATCTGACGATGCTCGGCCTCGGCGGGGTGATCGGTGCCGGTCTCTTCGTCGGCTCCGGCGCCGGAATC
This sequence comes from Streptomyces sp. NPDC055749, assembly GCF_053617235.1. Classification (NCBI taxonomy): domain Bacteria; kingdom Bacillati; phylum Actinomycetota; class Actinomycetes; order Kitasatosporales; family Streptomycetaceae; genus Streptomyces; species Streptomyces sp. NPDC055749. The sequence goes on from NZ_JBSHFH010000021.1 coordinate 1,038, forward strand.
GCTGTCGCGGGCCCCGCCATCGTCGTCTCGTACCTGATCGCGGGCGCGCTCGCGATGCTGGTGATGCGGATGCTCGGCGAGATGTCCTCGGCGATGCCCGCCTCCGGCTCCTTCTCCGTCCACGCGGAGCGGGCGCTGGGCCGCTGGGCCGGCTTCAGCGCGGGCTGGCTCTACTGGTTCCTGCTCGTGGTGGTGCTCGCCGTGGAGGCGACGGCCGCCGCGCAGATCGCCCACGGCTGGGTGCCGGGTGTGGAGCCGTGGGCCTGGGTGCTGGTCTTCATGGTGGTGTTCACCGCGGCCAACCTGACGGCGGTGAAGAACTTCGGCGAGTTCGAGTTCTGGTTCGCCGCGCTCAAGGTCTGCGCGATCGTGGTCTTCCTGGTGCTGGGCGGACTGGCGATCTTCGGCGTGCTCCCGGACACCGATCCGGTCGGACTGACCAACCTCACCGGGCAGGGCGGCTTCCTGCCGAACGGCTGGGACGGGGTCATCTCCGGCGTAATGACCGTGGTGTTCGCCTTCGGCGGCCTGGAGGTCGTCACCATCGCGGCGGCCGAGACCGACGATCCGGCGCGGGCGGTGGGGCGGGCCGTGCGCAGCGCGGTGGTGCGCATCCTCTTCTTCTACGTCGGTTCGATGCTGGTGATCGTGACCGTGCTGCCGTGGACCGCGCAGCAGGCGGGGCTCAGTCCTTACGTGAAGGTCCTGGACGCGATCGGGGTGCCGTCGGCCGGGCAGATCATGAACATCGTGGTCTTCGTGGCGCTGCTCTCCGCGCTCAACGCCAATCTCTACGGCTCGTCCCGGATGATCTTCTCGCTGGCCGAGCGCGGCGAGGCGCCGCGCGGTCTGCTGAAGGTGTCGGGCGGCGGAGGGAAGGGCGACGGCCGGGACGGGGGCGGTGTGCCACGGCGGGCGGTGCTGGCCTCGGTCGCCTTCGGCTTCGTCTCCGTACTGCTCAATCTCAAGTGGCCCGAGTCGGTCTTCCTCTACATGCTCAACTCGGTCGGCGCGGTGCTGCTGTTCGTCTGGGCCCTGATCGCCGCGTCACAGTTGCGGCTGCGCGGCCGGATCGAGCGCGAGGCACCCGAGGCGCTGACCCTGAAGATGTGGTGCTTCCCCTATCTGACCTGGCTGACGCTGGCCGGGCTTCTCGGCGTGCTGGTGCTGATGCTGACCGACGACGCGGCGCGCCCGCAGGTGCTGTGGTCGGCCGGGGCGACGGCTCTGGTGCTACTGGTCGCGGTGGGGCGGGAGTTCAGGGAACGCCGGGCGTAACTACTCATAGGTAGCCGCGTGTGCACCTTGTGTGAGCCTCGTGACCGTATAGCGGACAACCGTTCCCTGTGGGCGGGGTGCATGCACAGACTGTGGGCTCTCCCCCGTCTCGGCTAGTGAACAGAGCTTGCCCATGTCCCGGACCTCCGCGCCTCCCCCCACTGTCGGCTCCACCTCTCCTTCCGCCGACAACGTAACGGTCGACTCCGCGCTCACCCACGGGCTCAAGCAGCGCCATCTGTCGATGATCGCCCTCGGCGGTGTCATCGGTGCCGGTCTCTTCGTCGGCTCCGGCGCCGGAATCGCGGCTGCCGGTCCCTCGATCGTCATCGCCTACGGCATATCCGGACTGCTCGTCATGTTCGTGATGCGCATGCTCGGTGAGATGTCGGCGGCGAACCCGGCGTCCGGTTCCTTCTCCGTCCACGCGGAGCGTGCGATCGGCCCCTGGGCGGGCTTCACCGCCGGATGGGCGTTCTGGGTCCTGCTCTGCGTCGCCGTGGGCCTCGAGGGCATCGGCGCCGCGAAGATCGTCAGCGGCTGGCTGCCCGGGACCCCCGAGTGGGCCTGGGTCGCGCTGTTCATGGTGATGTTCCTCGGTACGAACCTGGCCGCCGTGAAGAACTTCGGCGAGTTCGAGTTCTGGTTCGCCTCGCTCAAGGTCGTCGCGATCACCCTCTTCCTGGTGCTCGGCGTACTGGCGATCCTCGGTGTGCTGCCCGGTACGGACTCCCCGGGCACGTCCAACCTGACGGGTGACGGCGGCTTCCTGCCGAACGGCGCCAACGGCTTCATCATCGGACTGCTCGCCTCCGTCTTCGCGTACGGCGGTCTGGAGACCGTCACCATCGCGGCGGCCGAGTCGGAGAACCCGGTGCAGGGTGTCGCCAAGGCCGTGCGCACGGCCATGTGGCGGATCGCGCTGTTCTACGTCGGCTCGATGGCGGTCATCGTCACCCTCGTACCGTGGGACGACCCGAAGGTCGCATCCGTCGGCCCGTTCTACGCGGCCCTGGACCACCTCGGCATCAGCGGCGCCGCGGAGATCATGAACGTGGTCATCCTGGTCGCGCTGCTCTCCGCTATGAACGCCAACATCTACGGCGCTTCGCGCATGGCCTGCTCGCTGGTGGCACGCGGCCAGGGCCCGAAGCGACTCGGCAAGGTCAGTTCCGGTGTGCCGCGTACGGCGGTTCTGGTCTCCTCCGTCTTCGGCTTCCTGTGCGTGCTGCTCAGTTACTGGCGGCCGGACGACGTCTTCCCGTGGCTGCTCAACATGATCGGGGCGGTGATCCTGGTGGTGTGGATCTTCATCGCGGTCTCGCAGCTGATCCTGCGCGGGCGGATGGAGCGGGAGGCTCCGGAGAAGCTGGTCGTGCGGATGTGGCTGTTCCCGGTGGGGACGATCGTGGCTCTCGTGGCGATGGTCGGGATCTTCCTGCTGATGCTGCGGCAGCCCGACACACGGGACCAGTTGCTGGCCACGGGCCTGCTGACGCTGGTGCTGGCCGGGATCGGTCTTGTGCGGCAGCGCAAGGGTGCCGGCGCCGCCCGGTAGCCGATTTTTTCGTCGAACGCCGGACAGGCTTCAGTTCGCTGCCTGTCCGGCGTTCGCATGCCCAAGTCCCGTCGCCCCGCCCGTACATGAGGACGCAGGTCTGCGTCCTCCGTGCCGTAACCCGCCGTCGCTTATGTGGTTCCTCCGTCCCACGCGAGGAGTCCCGCATGAACCACGCCCCGAGACGCCGCTCGATACTGCTGGCCACGGCCGCGGTGACGGCAGCCGCCGCGAGCCCCGCCGTCGCTTCCGGCCCTGCGGAGAAGCCGGGCCACCGGCCCCACGGCCCCCTTGTCATAGGCCACCGCGGAGCGGCCGGCTGGCGCCCCGAGCACACGGCCGACGCCTACACCTTCGGGGTACGCGGCGGGGCCGACTGGATCGAGCCGGACCTCGTCCCGACGAAGGACCACGTCCTGGTCGTGCGCCACGAGAACGAGATATCGGGCACCACCGATGTCGCCGCGCACCCGGAGTTCGCCGCCCGCCGCACCACGAAGACGGTCGACGGCCGGGCGGTCACCGGCTGGTTCACCGAGGACTTCACGCTCGCCGAGCTGAAGACCCTGCGGGCGGTGGAGCGGCTGCCGCTGGTCCGCAACCGCAACACTGTCTTCAATGGCCGCCAGGAGGTCATGACGTTCCAGGAGGTCATCGATCTGGCCCGCGCCCTGTCGAAGGAGCACGGCCGCCGGATCGCCGTCTTCCCGGAGACGAAGCACCCCACGTACTTCCGGTCGATCGGGCTGCCGCTCGAGCCGGAACTGATCCGCGTCATCCGCCGCAACCGGCTGAGCGCGCGCGAATGCGTCGTCCAGTCCTTCGAACCGTCGAGCCTGCACCGGGTGGCCGAGGCCGGACTCGGTCTGCCGCTCTGGCAGGCGCTCGGCACGAGCGGCGGGCCGTACGGCCACTCGCTCACGTACAAGGAGATGATGACGCCGGCCGGGCTGCGCGAGATCGCCCGTTACGCGGACTGGATCGGCCCGGACAAGTCCTCGCTCGTCCCGCCGCTCACTCTGCTGGCGGACGCGCACGCGGCGGGGCTCAAGGTCGGCGCGTACACCTTCCGCGCGGAGAACCAGTACCTGCCCGCCCAGTACCGACGGGGCTCCGTGCCCACCGAGTTCGGCGACGCGTTCGCCGAGTACGCCTTCCACTACGCGCAGGGCGTGGACGCCGTCGTGACGGACTTCCCGGACATCGCCGCGAGTGCGCGGGACGGTCTCGGGTCCTAGCGCCTGCCCGGTCCTGGTGCCTGCCCGGTCCTAGGCCGAAAGAACGATCACGGTCGAGCCTTCCTGCTGTTAGCCTGCTCTTGCATATAGGTTGCAATAACAACAGGACAGCAGCTGGAGGGTTCGAACCATGGCCACGTACACGCTTCCGGAACTCCCGTACGACTACGCGGCGCTCGAACCGGTCATCAATCCGCAGATCATCGAGCTCCACCACGACAAGCACCACGCCGCCTACGTCAAGGGTGCGAACGACACCCTGGAGCAGCTGGAAGAGGCCCGCGACAAAGAGGCCTGGGGAGCGATCAACGGCCTCCAGAAGAACCTCGCGTTCCATCTCTCGGGCCACATCCTCCACTCGATCTACTGGCACAACATGACCGGCGACGGCGGCGGCGAGCCCCTCGCGGCGGACGGCGTGGGCGACCTCGCCGACGCGATCACCGAATCCTTCGGCTCCTACGCGGGCTTCAAGTCCCAGCTGACGAAGGCCGCGGCGACGACCCAGGGGTCCGGCTGGGGCGTCCTCGCCTACGAGCCGGTCAGCGGCAGGCTGATCGTCGAGCAGGTCTACGACCACCAGGGCAATGTCGGCCAGGGCTCGGTCCCGGTTCTGGTCTTCGACGCGTGGGAGCACGCCTTCTACCTCCAGTACAAGAACCAGAAGGTGGACTTCATCGAGGCGATGTGGCGCGTCGTCAACTGGCAGGACGTGGCGCGGCGTTACGCCGCCGCGAAGGAGCGCGCGGACGTACTCCTGCTCGCCCCCTGACGATCCACAGGCGTCCTGCCTCGTGATCGTCTTCTCAACCTTCACCCGGCAGGCGGATGAACGAAGGGCCCCCGCGAGGACATGACTCGCGGGGGCTCTTCCATCCCTTCCATGCCCTTCCATGGCTCCCCATGGCTGACAGCGGCGAAAAAATGCGCGTCGTGGTGCGGGTGCGACTGCGAGCATGAGGGCATGAATCCCATCCCCGCCGATCCCACCGTGCTGCACCCCATGCCGGGCCAGCCTCGGGTGGTGCAGCTGAAGCCGCTCGTGACCTCCCCGCTGATCGAGGTCGGGGACTTCTCGTACTACGACGACCCGGACGACGCGACCGGGTTCGAGACCCGCAACGTGCTGTACCACTACGGTCCGGAGAAGCTCGTCATCGGGAAGTTCTGCGCGATCGGCACGGGGGTGCGGTTCATCATGAACGGCGCCAACCACCGTATGGACGGCCCTTCCACTTTCCCGTTCCCCACGATGGGCGGCTCCTGGGCCGACCACTTCGACCTGCTGACCGGCCTGCCCTCGCGCGGCGACACGGTCGTGGGCAACGACGTCTGGTTCGGTTACGACACGATGGTGATGCCCGGCGTACGGATCGGGCACGGCGCGATCATCGGTTCCGGATCGGTGGTCGTCTCCGACGTCCCGGACTACGGCATCGTCGGCGGCAACCCCGCCAAGGTGATCCGTACGCGTTACGACGACAAGGACATCGCCCGCCTCCTCGCCGTCGCCTGGTGGGACTGGCCCGCCGAGCACATCACGGAGCACGTACGCACGATCATGTCCGGCAGCGTCGACGAGCTGGAGTCGGCCGCGCCGCACGCGTAGACGGACGGCGCCCGGCCACCCCGCGAGGGGCGGGCCGGGCACCGTCGTGTCACAGGCTGAGCAGCGCGCTCACGGGGATACGGGTGTCCGCCAGTGGGCGTACGGCCATCCGTATCAGCGCGAGGGCGTTGTCGTCGCCCGCGATGCGGTTGACGCTGAGCTCGCCGCAGCTCAGGCAGTGGTGGATGATCGCCCACTCCCCGTCCTGCCGTACGGACAGGCTCAGTGCCGTCATCCGCCCGCCGCAGTCGGCGGCCCGGTCGCCCGGGATCCGCCGGTCGACGTGCCGGCTGCTCAGGCAGTGCGGGCAGTGATTGCGGTGGCCGGTGCCCGGCGCGGCCAGAGGCACGTCGAGGCGGCAGCCGACACAGCGGAACGCGTCCCCGCCGGCCCCGCCGGGCCCGTGCAGCACGTCCTTCGCGCGCTGCGGCCGGGATCTACGTCGCGGCCGGCTCACAGGTCACCGAACACTTCGAGCGGGAAGGGCGGTTGAGCCAGTGGGCGTACGGCCATCCGCATCAGGATCAACTGGTTGTCGTCCCCGCAGACGGGGTTGGAGGTCAGCTCGTCGCAGCGGGTGCAGCGGTGGATGACCCTCCAGTCGCCGGTGCGCAGCACGGCGATCGAGATCGGGCTCATCCGGCCGCGGCAGTCGGACGGTCCGCCTTCGACGTGGTCGACCGCGTGCTGCGAGTACAGGCAGCTGGGACAGTGGTTGCGACGGCTGCCGTCGGGCGCGAGCGCGGTGACGGTCAGGCCGCAGCGCAGACAGACGAAGGTCTCGGTTCTCAGGAAGGCGCCCGTGCCGTGGACGGAGGGCTTGGTGTTGCGGTGCTGGAGGTTGTCGTCGGACACCCGGATACTCCTTGCCGAAGGTGATCGAAAGCAGCAGGGAAGTGCCGAGCAGCCCTCGGGGGCTCCGGATGCGGGCGCGTGCCGGTCAGGTGTATCTGTCAGGCGTACCGATCAGGCGTACTGATCGGGGAACGTGCGTCAGCGAGTTGATGCCGCGAGCGTGTGCGTGCGGACAGGTCCGGTGGCCCCGGCGCCCTGGAGGGCGCAGCGAGGGAGACTCGGGACTACTGACCGGGGCATACATCAACTCTTATCCGGGCACGGGGCCCAAGGTCGCCGGAGGCCGACACGAGAGTGGCCGAGGTGCGAGCACCGTAACAACGCGTCCGGACCGCATCCACCGATTTATGGTGCTCTACCCTCCCCATATGATTTTTGATCCGCTCTCCATCGACCAGAAGCCTGCTGCCGGCGCCGTCCTGCTTTCCGGAATCCCCGGGAGCGGCAAATCCACGGTGGCCGCCGCGCTGGCCGCCCGGCTCCCGATGGCGGCGCACATCGATGTGGACGAGCTTCAGGAGATGATCGTCAGCGGGGGCGCATGGCCGTCGGCGACGGCCGACGCGGAGGCCGACCGGCAGATCCTCCTGCGGGCCCGTAACGCGTCCCTGCTCGCGGACAGTTTCGTGGCGGCGGGCTTCGTTCCCGTACTCGCCGATGTGGTGGTCCGCCGCTCCCATCTCGACTTCTACCGCGCGACGTTGACGACAGGTCAGTTCCATGTGGTCTTCCTGGCTCCCGGACCCTCGGTCGCATGGCGGCGCAATCAGGAGCGGGACAAGACCCTGACCATGGACTGGTCGTTCCTGGACGAGGCGATGCGCGCGGAGCTCGGCGGGTCGGGGACGTGGATCGACAACTCGGGGCAGACGGTGGAGGAGACGGTCGAGGCGGTCCTGTCCGCGACGGGCCTCTGACCAGCTGCCGCGGCCTGGTCAGGCCACGGCGTAGTCGGCGAGTGCCGGTTCGAGGAGGCCGAAGGCACGGGTGGCCTCTTCCTCGAGGACGGCCGCGATCTCGGGATTGGTGCGCCCGGCGAGGGTGAGGTCCTGGATGCGCTGGAACAGCGTGCGGTGCACGGCGCCGAGCAGCGCCGCCGCCGTACGCGGGGTGATGTCGTCGGCGGAGGTGCCGGTCTCCTCGGCGAGGGCGTGGGCCAGTGCGTCCTCGCGCCGGTCGTGCAGGCCGCGCAGGCAGCCCGAGAGCGTGGGGCTTTCGGCGATCATCCGGGAGAACTCCGGGCCCGCGAATCCGGCCACCGGGTCCTGAGCCGTGACGGCGGCCTCAAAGGCGCGGCGGAGCGCGTGGACGACCGATTCACCGGGCGGCCGGGCGGCGGCGGTGCGCGCCAGGCCCGCGATGAACTCGTCCTGGTGGTCCAGCGCCAGATCCTCCTTGCGCGGGAAGTAGTTGGTGACCGTCTTCTTGGCCACGCGAGCGGCGGCGGCGATCTCCGCGATCGTCGTCCGCTCGAAGCCCTGCTCGATGAAGAGCCTGGTCGCGTGGTCGGAGATCAGCTGTCGCGTCTCGCGCTTCTTGGACTCCCGCAGGCCCACCACCTCAGCGCCCTGCCCGGCGTTCATTTCGATACCCATGAGGGAATCTTACATCCGTAGCAAATTTATGTTGACACCCCGATGATGGCCGTCCTAAAGTTACGTCCATCGTAAGTTTGCCTCGAACGGAAGAAGCCCGCCTTGCGCATCTCCACCTCCACGCTCTCGCTCACCGTCGACGACGTCGCCGCGTCCCAGGCGTTCTTCACCACACACCTCGGCTACCAGGAAGCCGCAGCCGCCGACGGGTTCGCCTCGCTCACCCGCGAGGACGCCGCGGTCGACATCGTCCTGCTGCGCCGGGGCATCGAGATCCTGCCGCCCGAGCAGCGCGACCAGCGTGCCGCCGGCCTGATCGTCGCGTTCACGCTGACCGGCCTGGAGGCCGAGGAGAAGCGGCTGCGCGCCGAGGGTGTGGCGATCACCATGCCGCTGCGGGAGGAGCCCTGGGGCGAGCGCCTCTTCCAGATCACCGACCCGAACGGCGTCATCATCCAGTTCGTCGAGTGGGTCACCCCGGCCGGCGCCTGACACCCGGCACCGCTCAGCCGCGCTGCTGTGCCTCCACGAGCACGTCGCCGGCCTGCGTACGGTAATAGAGAACCGAGCGTCCGGACCGCCGCCGCCCGGCCAGGCCCGCGTCGAGCAGGATCTTCAGGTGGCGGCCCACCGAACCCAGCGCCTGACCGGTCAGCGCCACCAGCTGGGTCGTGCTCTTCGGGGTGTCGAGGAGGACCAGGACACCTGCCCGGCCCGTCCCCAGCAGACGCCCCAGACTGTCGGGCGCCAGGGCCCGTCCCGCGTCCGACAGCACACCCGAGCACGGATGGACGACGGCGTACCGGCGCGCCGTCTCGTCCCACGACACCCAGCCCTTCCGGTGCGTGACGGGAACGAACAGCAGTTGTACGCCGGTGAGTTCACGCGGCGGGTAGTCGCGCGCGTTGACCTGGAGCCGGTTCTCCCCCAGCCAGCGCATCCCCGGTGTCATGTCGTCCAGCGCGGCGGCCCAGCCGCCCCGGCCCAGTTGTCCGGCCCGCGCCACGATGTCCGCCTCGATGACTCGGCGGCGGCGCGGCCAGTCGGGCAGCACGGCACGCCGCCAGACCCACTCCAGTACATCGGCCGCCTTCTCCGGCAGATCCGGGCGGTGCAGGAGCTCCGGGAGCGGACCGCCGTGCGACACCTCCAGATCCGCACGGGCGGCCTCGGGCAAGGTCTCGCGGACACGCACCAGTTCACGCGCGAAATCGGGCTCGCCCTCACCGGTGGGGGTGGGCGTGACGAAGTCCGCGTTCCAGTGGCCGCACAGCGCGATCCGTACGAGGAGTGCGGTGACCGGGTCCTGCGCCAAGTGCTGCCGGTAGGCGGGGCGGTGTGCGTCGAACCAGGCGCGTTCGCTCGGGTTCGCGGCCGTTCCTCCCTCCAGGGCCTGGAGGGTCGCGGTGGCTTCTGCCAGCGGTGATACGAGGAATCTGCTGCTCGCCAAGGTGTCCGCGTTGACCTGCCACCAGCCCATGGTTTCGCCTCCCGGCGAAACAGTAACGTCCGTGCGGAAGCGGCACCGAGACTCCGGGCATGCTCACCTACCGGGAACTGTTCCGGGTGCCGCAGTTCGGACCTCTCTTCGCGACCGGCGCGCTGCAGGCCGCCGGTTCGACCATGAGCGGGCTGGCCCTCGGCACCCTCGTCTACGCCGCGACCGGCTCGCCGCTGCTGGCCGCGCTCTCCATGTTCGGCTCCTCGCTCGCGCAGGTGCTCGGGGCGACCGTGCTGATGTCGGCCGCCGACCGGCTGCCGCCGCGCGCCGCGCTGAGCGGGATGGCCCTCGCCTTCGGCCTCGCGACCGCCGCCCTGGCCGTCCCCGGGCTTCCGCTCACGGCGGTCTTCGCCATCATCCTCGGCCAGGGTGCCGTCGCCGCCGTGGGCGGCGGGGTGCGGTACGGCCTGCTCAACGAGATCCTGCCCAAGGACGGCTATCTGCTGGGGCGTTCGGTACTCAACATGTGCACCGGGACGATGCAGGTCGGCGGGTTCGCTGTCGGCGGTGTCCTGGTGACCACACTGTCGCCGCGCGGCACGCTGCTCGTCGCCGCCGCCCTGTATCTGGTGGGCTCCGCCGTCGCCCGGTTCGGCCTCGCGCGCCGCGCGCCCCGCGCGTCCGGACGGGCGTCCGCGAGGGAGACCTGGCGGATCAACGCGGAACTGTGGTCCGCCGGGCCCCGCCGGTACATCTACCTGTCGCTCTGGGTGCCCAACGGGCTGATCGTCGGCTGCGAGTCGCTCTTCGTGCCGTACTCCCCCGGGCACGCGGGCCTGCTCTTCGCGTTCGCGGCGCTCGGGATGCTCGTCGGGGACACCGTGGCCGGCCGGTTCGTCCCGCAACGATGGCGTGGCAGGCTGATCACGCCGGCGCAGCTGCTCCTGGCGGCGCCCTATCTGCTCTTCGCCCTGCGGCCCGGACTGCCCTTCGCGGTGTCCCTGGTCGCGCTCGCCTCCGTCGGGTTCGCGGCGAGCCTGCTGCTCCAGGAACGTCTGATGGCCCTGACGCCGAGTGCGATGACCGGGCAGGCCCTCGGTCTGCACTCGTCGGGGATGCTCACCGTGCAGGGCGTCGCCGCCGCTCTCGCGGGCGCGATCGCCCAGCTGACCTCGGCGGCGACCGCGATGACCGTGATGGCGGTGGCCTCCGTCGCGGTCACGCTCGTACTGGCGCCCGGAGTCCGTCAGCGGCCGGCGCCGGTCGGGGCCGAGGCCGGCCTCGCATGAAACATGAAAGGGGCGGGCTCCGGATCACGTCCGGAACCCGCCCCTGCCCCATGTCTGCGGTCAGTTCTACGGTCAGTCGAAGATCGGGCCCTGCGTCCGGGTCCGCTTGATCTCGTAGAAGCCGGGGATCGACGCCACCAGAAGCGTGCCGTCCCAGAGCTTCGCCGCGTCCTCGCCCTTGGGGGCGGGGGTCACGACCGGGCCGAAGAAGGCGACCTGCTCGCCGTCGGCGCCCGGAACGGCGATGACCGGCGTGCCGACCTCCTGGCCGACCAGATCGATGCCCGCGTTGTGGGAGGCGCGCAGCTCGGTGTCGTACGCCTCGGATTCCGCGTACGCCGCGAGCTCGACGGGGAGGCCGACGTCCTCCAAGGCGGTGATGATGGCCGCCTGCGTGGGGCCCTCGCCCTTGTTGTGGAAGCGGGTGCCGAGCGCCGTGTACAGCGGGCCGACGACCTCGTCGCCGTGCTTCTGCTGGGCGGCGACGACGACCCGGACCGGGCCCCATGCCTGGTTCTCCAGCATGTCGCGGTACGCCTCCGGCACCTCGTCCAGCTTGTCCTCGTTGAGGACGGCGAGGCTCATCACGTGCCAGCGGACCTCGACGTCGCGGACCTTCTCCACTTCGAGCATCCAGCGGGACGTCATCCACGCCCAAGGGCAGAGCGGGTCGAACCAGAAGTCGACCGGGGTCTTGCCGTCGACCGTGCTGTTGTCAGGCATGTCTCTCCTCAAGAGGGCGGGTCCACCGCTCGTCAGAACACCGCTGAGCGGCCCCTCCATTCCCGGATACCGACGCCAGGACCGGCATGGGAGGATCAAACTATTCGAACGTGACACAAAGGAGTGCGCTCGTGCCCGGTGAAAACCTGTCCCGCGACGAGGCCCATGAGCGGGCCGAGCTGCTGACCGTCGACGGTTACGAGGTCGCCCTCGACCTGCGTTCCGCCGTCGGTGAGCCCGACGGGGACGAAGGGGAGTCCGGCCCGCGCACCTTCCGCTCGCAGACCACGATCCGGTTCCGGGCCGCGCGTGCGGGGGCCTCGACCTTCGCCGATCTGCTGGCGCCGAGTGTGAGCGCGGTGACGCTGAACGGGAAGCCGCTGGACCCGGCGGTCGTCTTCGACGGGACCCGGGTGGAGCTCGACGGCCTCGCCGACGGCGAGAACGTCCTGGTGGTCGACGCGCAGTGCGCGTACAGCCGGACCGGCGAGGGTCTGCACCGGTTCGTCGACCCGGAGGACGGCGAGGTCTACCTGTACACGCAGTACGAGCCGGCCGATGCCCGGCGCGTCTTCGCGAACTTCGAACAGCCCGACCTGAAGGCACCCTTCCGCTTCGAGGTGACGGCCCCGGACGGCTGGACGGTCTGGAGCAACGGCGCCGAGGAGTCCCGCGACGGCGAGGTGCGGCGCTTCGCCGAGACGAAGCCGATCTCCACGTACATCACGGCGGTCGTCGCCGGTCCGTACCACTACGAGACCGACCTCTACACCCGGGTGTTCGACGACGGCTCGACGCTGGAGATCCCGCTCGGCGCGATGTGCCGCAAGGGGCTCGCCCGGCACTTCGACGCGGACGACATCTTCCTCGTCACCAAGCAGGGCCTGGACTTCTTCCACGACAACTTCGACTACCCGTACCCGTTCGGGAAGTACGACCAGGCGTTCGTGCCCGAGTACAACATCGGCGCGATGGAGAACCCGGGCTGTGTCACGTTCCGCGAGGAGTACATCTACCGGGGCAAGGTGACGTCGGCGTCGTACGAGCGCAGGGCCAACGTCATCCTGCACGAGATGGCGCACATGTGGTTCGGCGACCTGGTCACCATGCAGTGGTGGGACGACCTGTGGCTGAAGGAGTCGTTCGCCGACTTCATGGGCTCGTTCTCCCAGGTGGAGGCGACCCGCTTCACCAACGGCTGGGTCACCTTCGCCAACAACCGCAAGGCGTGGGCCTATCGCGCCGACCAGCTGCCGTCCACGCACCCGGTCACGGCCGACATCCGTGACCTGGAGGACGCCAAGCTCAACTTCGACGGCATCACGTACGCCAAGGGCGCGTCGGTGCTGAAGCAGCTGGTGGCGTACGTCGGACGGGACGCGTTCCTCGAAGGCGCCCGGCGCTACTTCAAGCGGCACGCGTACGGCAACACGCAGCTGGGCGACCTGCTCTCCGCGCTCGCCGAGACGTCCGGGCGCGATATGACGGCCTGGTCGCGGGCATGGCTGCAGACGGCGGGCGTCAACGTGCTCACGCCGGACGTGACGTACGACGTGGCCGGGCGGATCACGGAGCTTGCCGTCCTCCAGGACGCCGCCGCCTCGCACCCCGAGCTGCGTCCGCACCGGATCGCGGTGGGCCTCTACCGGCTCGACGCGGCGGGCGCGCTCGTCCGGTACGCCCGCGCCGAGGTGGACGTCGCCGGGCCGCGCACGGTCGTGTCCGAGCTGGCCGGGGCGGAGCAGCCCGCACTGATCCTGGTCAACGACGACGACCTCACGTACTGCAAGGTCCGCTTCGACGCGGGCTCCCTCGCGACCCTGGGGGCTCACCTCGGTGACATCACCGACCCTCTCGCACGGGCGGTCTGCTGGTCGGCCCTGTGGAACCTGACGCGGGACGGGCTGATGCGGGCCCGCGACTTCATCGCGCTCGTGCTGGCCTTCTCCGGGCGCGAGTCGGACATCGGTGTGCTCCAGATGCTGCACAACTGGACGCAGTCGGCGCTCGTGCACTACGTCGCGCCCGGGTGGCGCGAGCACGGTGGGCGGGCGCTGGCCGAGGGCGCGCTGCGTGAGCTGCGCGACGCGGAGCCGGGCAGTCAGCACCAGCTGACGTGGGGGCGGTTCTTCGCGTCGGTCGCCTCGTCGGACGCGCACTTCGAGTTGCTGTCCGGGCTGCTCGACGGTTCGACGCGCATCGACGGGCTGGATGTCGACCAGGAGCTGCGCTGGGCGTTCCTGTCGCCGCTGGCCTCGCACGGGGTGGCCGACGAGTCGGTCATCGACGCCGAACTGGCGCGCGACGACACGGCGTCGGGCAAGCGGCACCAGGTGCGGTGCCTGGCCTCGCGTCCCTCGGAGGCCGTGAAGGCGCAGGCGTGGGCGGCGGTCGTGGAGTCGGACAAGCTGTCCAACGCGCTTGTCACGGCGACGATTTCGGGCTTCGTGCAGTCGTCGCAGCGGGAGCTGCTGGCGCCGTACGCGGGCGCGTACTTCGACGCGATCGAGCGGGTGTGGGCCGAGCGGTCGATCCAGATCGGCATGGATGTGGTGTCGGGGTTGTTCCCGGGGCTCCAGGACCGGCCTGAGACGCTGGCTGCTGCGGACACGTGGCTGGACTCGCACGCGGATGCGGCGCCGGCGCTGCGGAGGCTGGTGCTGGAGGCGCGGGACGATCTGGCGCGGGCGTTGCGGGGGCAGGCGTGCGACGCGGTGTGAACCGGGTCGTGTCCTAGGGCCTGTCGTGGTGGTTGGTCCGGGGCCCCTCCGGAGTGTCTCCTCGGGTAACGAACGTTCGGCGGGTACGCGGCAGTACCCGGGTATTTGTTCGTCACCCTGCGGGGACCCTCCTGCACGGCCCCGGACCGGCCGGAGTGGCGCTGCGGGCCGTGCGGGGGGTGTGCCCGGGTGTGCGGTCCTCGTACGCGTGCGCGGGGCGGCCGGTAACTATTTGCGGCGCGACGGGTCTTTTCGGCAGTCGAACTCCCGTACTTTAGGACGGCGTTGTCCTGGATTGTCGACGGGCGTGTAACAGGGGTTAGGGGGCCCTGGGTGCGCGGGAACCCCGGGGGCATGACGCAGCCTCTTTCCCCCCGTCTTCTCCGCCACGCGCACGACGTGCGGCAGCACGTGCAGTCCGTCGCCCAGTTGCGCGCGCGTGGCGTGTCCGCCGCGCAGACCGCCGCGCAGTGCCTGCCCGGCGGGCCGTGGCAGCAACTGCTGCCCGGCGTGTACCTCTTGCACCCGGGTCAGCCAACGAGTGAGGAGCGGCTGCACGGCGCTCTGCTGTATGCCGGGCGACCGCCCGCGTCCGCGCGGCGCTCGGTGCCCGCGCCGGGTGGGTCCGGGTTCGGGGAGGCCATGGTGACGGGGCTTGCCGCGCTCGCTCTGTACGGGTTCTGCTCCGCGCCGCCGCTCGTCTCGCTGCACCGGATCGATGTACTGGTGCCCCGCACCCGGCGACTGCGTTCGACCCGGTACGTGCAGGTGCTGCGGAGCTCCGGGCTGCCCGGGCCCGTACAGGTGGTCGGGGTGCCGGTTGCCCCCGTGGAGCGGGCCCTCGCGGATGCCGTCGCCGCGATCACGGACGGTTCCGTGGCGCGCCGGCTGCTGGCGGAGGCGATCCGGGGCGGGCACTGCGAGCCGGTGGCGGTGGTGAGGGAGTTGAGCGGGGCGAAGCTGCTGGGGCGGGCCCATGTGAGGGAGGCCGTTGATTCGTTGCTCGCCGAGGGGCGGGCGATCGCGGAGGGCCGGTTGTACGAGATGGTCCGTGCGGGGGAGTTGCCGGAGCCGCTGTGGAACGTGGACCTGCGGCTGCCGGGCGGTCCGAATCTGGGCGGGATCGACGCGTACTGGCCCGAGCAGGCCGTGGCCGTCGAGATCGACACCCGTACCCTCGCGGAGGGCCACGAGGGTCAGTGGTCCGCGTACGCCGCCAAGCGGGACCATCTGGAACGGCTCGGGGTCACCGTCGTCCACGTCACGCCGAAGAAGCTGCGCGAGGGCCTGGAGCAGCAGGCGACCGTGGTGCGCACGGCGCTGATGGCGGCGAACGACCGCGAGCCGGCCGCGTACGTGGTGATCCTGCCCCGGTGAGGGCAGTTGAGGCGGACTATCGACCCATTCGTCCCACGTGACGCTTTGGCCTCAGTGGCGGATCTACGCCATGTCACAAACGGGACCCCGTCAACTCTCCACAAACCCCTGTCATTTACGACAGGGTGAGCGGTCATCGGGTACCGAATTCCGGACTCTCTCTTTCACATACAGGGATGCTGATGACCAAGGAATCCCCCAGCCTCATACCCGGGGCGAGACGCGCGGCCCGGATCGCCGCAGCCGCCGGTCTGGTGGCCGCACTGGCCGCCTCCGGCGCCGCTCCGGTCTTCGCCGCCGACGACCCGGCCACCGCACCGGTCAAGCCCTCCGCCACGAGCGGCAAGGGCGACAAGCTCGGCAGCGCCGACGCCGATGTACTGGCGAAGGCCGAGGCCAAGGGCGAGAAGAACATCACGCTGATGGTTGCCACCGCCCCCGGTGCGACCGAGCAGGTCGCACAGCAACTGGACGCCGTCAAGGGGTCCGTGGTGGGGAAGACGTACGACAAGCTCGGTTATGTCCGGGCGACCGTACCGACCGCCACCGCCGACGCCACGATCAAGGCGGCGCAGAAGCTGTCGTCCGTGTACGGCATCGATCTCAAGCAGGAGATCAAGCTCGACGACCCGACCCCCGCGGGCGACCGCGCGGCCGGTGCCTCGACGCAGGCCACGGGCTCCTACCCGGCGCCCGGCAAGGACACCCCGGCGAAGAACCCGTACAACCCGTCCTTCGAGACGGGCGCGGTCGACTTCGTCGCGCAGAACCCCAAGGCCGACGGCCGCGGGATCACCATCGGTGTCCTGGACTCCGGTGTCGACGTCGGTCACCCCGCGCTGCAGAAGACCACCACCGGCGAGCGCAAGATCGTCGACTGGGTGACGGCCACCGACCCGGTCAGTGACGGGGACGGTACGTGGCTGCGGATGACGGCCTCCGTGGCCGGTCCCACCTTCACGATCGCCGGACGCACCTACTCGGCGCCCGAGGGCTCGTACAAGATCCAGCTCTTCTCCGAGGCCGCCACCCGCGGTGGCGACATGGCGGGAGACCTGAACCGGGACGGCGACACCACCGATGTGTGGGCGGTGCTCTACGACGCGGTCGCGGGCACGGCGCGCGTCGACCTGAACAACGACGCCGACTTCAACAACGACGTCGCCATGACGCCGTACAAGGACGGCCACCAGGTCGGCTACTTCGGTACGGACAACCCGGCGACCCAGATCGTCGAGCGAATTCCGTTCGTCGTCGAGACCCGTAAGAACGTCGTGTACAACGCGGCCGGCGCCAAGGCCGACTTCGTGAACATCGGCGTCATCGAGGGCTCGCACGGCACGCACGTCGCGGGCATCACCGCGGCCAACGGCCTGTTCGGCGGCAAGATGAACGGCGCGGCGCCCGGCGCCAAGGTCGTCTCCTCGCGTGCCTGCACCTGGTCCGGCGGCTGCACCAACATCGCGCTGACCGAGGGCATGATCGACCTCGTCGTGAACCGCGGTGTCGACATCGTCAACATGTCGATCGGTGGCCTGCCGCCGCTGAACGACGGCAACAACGCCCGCGCGGAGCTCTACAAGCGGCTCATCGACAACTACGGCGTCCAGCTGGTCATCTCGGCCGGCAACGACGGCCCGGGTGTGAACACCATCGGTGACCCCGGTCTCGCCGACCACGTCATCTCGGTGGGTGCGTCGATCTCCAAGGAGACGTGGGCCGCCAACTACGGCTCGAACGTCACCAAGAAGTACGCCATGCTGCCCTTCTCCTCGCGCGGTCCGCGTGAGGACGGCGGCTTCGCGCCGATCCTGACGGCGCCGGGTGCGTCCATCAACACCACCCAGACCTGGCAGGCCGGCGGGCCCGTCAAGGAGTCGGGCTACAGCCTGCCCGCCGGTTACTCCATGCTGCAGGGCACCTCGATGTCCTCGCCGCAGGCCGCCGGTGCCGCCGCGCTGCTGCTCTCGGCCGCGAAGCAGAAGAACATCGAGCTGCCGCCGGCCGATCTGCGCACCGCGCTGACCAGCACCGCCAAGCACATCAGCGGGGTGCCCGCGCACGCCCAGGGCGCCGGTCTGATGAACATCCTCGGTGCCTGGGACTCCATCAAGGCGGGTGCCACGGCGCACGAGTACTCGGTGAAGGCCCCGGTCGACACCGCGATCGACTTCGCGCTGAAGACCCCGGGCTTCGGCACCGGTCTGTACGACCGCGAGGGCGGCCTGAAGGCCGGCCAGAGCAAGACGTACGACGTCACGGTCACCCGCACCACGGGTCCCGACCGCAATGTCGCGCACTCGCTGTCGTGGAAGAACAACGACGGCACCTTCTCGCTGGCCGGTTCGAGCACCGTCTCGCTGCCGCTCGGCAAGCCGGTGACCGTCAAGGTCAAGGCACGTCCCGGCAGCGCCGGTGTGCACAGCGCGATCCTCAAGGTGAACGACTCGAAGACCGTCGGCGTGGACCACCAGATCCTCGCCACCGTCGTCGTCGCCAAGGAGCTGGCCGCTCCGGGTTACGCGTACACGGCGTCCGGCTCGGTGCAGCGCAACGACCACAAGTCGTACTTCGTGAACGTGCCGGAGGGCGCGAAGACCCTTGAGGTCGCCCTCAGCGCGCTCCGTTCGGGCAGCCAGACGCGGTTCATCTCCATCCACCCCTACGGGGTCGCGGTGGAGGACAGCGCCACGATCTACTGCTACCCGAACTACGAGAGCCCGTCCAACACCTGCCGTCCGGACACGCGTTCCTACAAGGACCCGCAGCCGGGCGTCTGGGAGATCGAGGTCGAGTCGCGTCGTACGTCGGCGCTGCTGGACAACCCGTACAAGCTGGATGTCTCGCTGCTCGGCGCCTCCTTCGACCCGGCGGTGCAGACCATCGCCGAGGCGAAGGTCGGTACCCCTGCCGCGGTGAACTGGACGGTCACGAACAACGCGGGCGACCTGGAGGGCAAGCTCAAGGGCGGCTCGCTGGGTTCGGCCAAGGTCGAGCGTCCGTCGATCTCCACGGGTGAGACGTACGAGACCACGGTCACCATCGGTGAGGGCGTCGAGAAGCTCGACTTCGCCATCGGTGGCACGTCGGACGCCAACGCGGACATCGACCTGTACGTCTTCAACGGCGCCACGCAGGTCGGTTCGTCGACCTCGGCCGGTTCCGAGGAGGCGGTCAGCCTGGTGAAGCCCGCAGCCGGTACGTACACCGTCGTCGTCGACGGCTACGCGGTTCCGGCGGGGACCACCGAGTACGACTACCGCGACGTGTACTACGCGCCTTCGCTCGGCGCGATCACGGTCGACGAGTCGAAGACGGTGAACCTGGCCAACGGCGCCTCGGCCCAGCTCGGCGCCGAGGTCCTGGTCGCCGGTGCGGCACCCGAAGGACGCCAGTTCTTCGGTGAGGTCCAGCTGGTGAACGGCCGCGGCACCGCGGCGGGCACCGGCAGCGTCGTGATCGAGAAGGTCACGCCGTAACGGCCTGCGGTATCTGAACAGCGGGGCGGGCGCTCTTCCGGGAGCTCCCGCCCCGCTGTGCGTCATCCGGGGTCCGTGCACTCCAGGGTGCGCGAGGCGGGCAGCGCGGCCGTCATCCACTGCCGGGCCGTGGTCCGGTCATCGCCGGTGAAGGACATGACGCCCTCGTCGGGGAAGCGCGAGATGCTCACGAGCATGGTCGTGCCCGGCCGGAAGAAGTCCTCCTCCTCGGCCGAGACCACGAAGGAGGTCTCCCGCGGCCCCCGGTCCGGCTTGAGGTACTCGTCGACGCGCAGCACGACCCGTACGCCGGAACCGGCCGGTTCGGTACGGCTGACCGTGCCGTCCGCGACGGTGCGGGCGCAGGCCATCATCCCCTCCTCGGTCAGTTTGGCGTCGCCGCCGCCCATGTGTGTGTCGTACGAGGGCTGGGCCACCGCCCAGAGGATCCCCGTTCCGGCCAGGCAGGCGGCGATCACCGCCGATGCGGCCAGCGCTAGCGGTCCCTTCCGGGTCCACCGGGACCGGGTGGCCCCTGGCACCGCTTCCGGGGCGGCCAGCCGGTCCCCCACGAGGTGCAGCTGCTCGCCCAGGACCCTCATGTCACGGGCGGCTTCCGCGTACCGGGCGGCGGCGGCCGGGTCGCCGCCGTCGGGCGCCGGCTCCCCCATCAGTACGGCCATCAGCTCGTCCGGCTCGTCCGTGTTCACCGTCACACCACCTCGTCCGCGTGAATCCGCGCGAGCCGCTCGCGCATCGCTCCGGCCGCCTTGTGCAGGCGGCTCTTGACCGTGCCCTCCGGAATGCCCAGCTCCGCCGCGATCTGCGGTACGGAGAGATCGGCGTAGAAGCGCAGCACCAGGGCCTGGCGCTGCGCCGCGGGGAGCTCGTCAAGACCCTCCGCGACGGTCAGGGCCAGCAGCCGGGCCTCCTGGCCGCCCTCGGTCACGGAGTCCGCCGGGCTCAGCGCGGCCAGCCGGGCGCCGATCCGCTCCTGCCTGTTGCGGCCCCGGTGCCAGTCGGCGGCCAGGTTGGAGGCGACCACGGCCGCCCAGGCGCCGATCTGCCGGGGGGCCTCCCGGCCGCTCGCCGATCGCTCCAGCAGGCGCAGCCGTACCTGCTGCACCCCGTCCTGGAGGTCGGAGTGCGGTACTCCGCCCAGTGAAAGAACCGCCCGTACCCGGTTCACCTGTGCCGGGCCCAGGGGATCTTCCCCCGCACCGGCCGCCTTCCTTCCCAGCAAGGACTGCCTCCCCCTGAATGTGTTTCCCCTGTGACGCGGAAGTGCGGCGGAACGTTCACCCGGACGGCGTTCGCCGTCCGAGGAACGGACAATGGATTGGACAAGGCGGGCGGGGACATACGCATCATGGAGCGGCAAGCGGGTCGCACACACGTACAGAGGAGTCTCCGTGAAGGTCGGAATCGTCGGCGCCACCGGTCAGGTCGGCACAGTCATGCGCAGCATCCTGGCCGAGCGGAAGTTCCCCGTCGCCGAGCTGCGGCTCTTCGCCTCCGCGCGTTCCGCGGGCTCCACGATCGAGTGGCAGGGCACGGACATCACCGTCGAGGACGCCTCCACGGCCGACTACACGGGCCTGGACATCGTGCTCTTCTCGGCCGGTGGCGCGACGTCGAGGGCGCTCGCCGAGAAGGTCGCGTCCCAGGGCGCCGTCGTGATCGACAACTCCTCCGCCTTCCGGATGGACCCCGAGGTCCCGCTGGTCGTCTCCGAGGTCAACCCGCACGCGGCGAAGGTCCGCCCCAAGGGCATCATCGCCAACCCGAACTGCACCACGATGGCGGCCATGCCCGTGCTGCGCCCGCTGCACACCGAGGCCGGTCTCGAGACGCTGACGGTCGCCTCGTACCAGGCGGTGTCGGGCTCCGGTGTCGCCGGTGTCGCCGAACTTCACAACCAGGCCCTGAAGGTCGTCGGCGACGCCGACAAGCTGGCGCACGACGGCGAGTCCGTCGACTTCCCCGCGCCCACCATCTACAAGCGCCCGATCGCGTTCAACGTGGTGCCGCTGGCCGGCTCGATCGTGGACGACGGTTCGTTCGAGACGGACGAGGAGCAGAAGCTCCGTAACGAGTCCCGCAAGATCCTGGAGATCCCGGAGCTCAAGGTGTCCGGCACCTGTGTCCGTGTCCCGGTCTTCTCGGGCCACTCGCTCCAGATCAACGCCCGGTTCGCCCGGCCGGTCAGCGTCGAGCGTGCGTACGAGCTGCTGAAGGACGCCGAGGGCGTCGAGCTCTCCGAGATCCCGACCCCGCTCCAGGCGGCCGGCAAGGACGCCTCGTACGTGGGCCGCATCCGGGTCGACGAGACGGTCGAGCACGGTCTGGCGCTGTTCGTCTCCAACGACAACCTCCGCAAGGGCGCGGCGCTCAACGCCGTACAGATCGCGGAGCTGGTGGCGGCCGAGCTGAACGGCTGACCGTCGTACGTCGAAAGGGGCGGCCACCGGATTCCGGTGGCCGCCCCTTTCGTGTGTGCATGCGCCTGTCGGGTCAGAGGGCGAGGTGTCGCCGCAGGGCCGTGTCGATCTCGCTCATGCGCAGGCGGGGGACGGCCCCCACTTGCCGTACGAACCGCTCCTTCGCCACCGCGCGTACCTGCTCGCACTGCACCTTGGAATCTCTCGGCAGACCGCTCTCCCCGGCCGGCAGCAGCACCTGGAAGGGATAGATCCGAGAAACGTTCGAGGTCAGTGGCACGACGGTGACCACTCCTCGCCCCGTTCGCGCCACGACGGTGTTCGCCCCGTCGTTGGAGATGATCACCGAGGGGCGGGCCTTGTTGGCCTCACTGCCACGTACGGGCTCGTAGTCGACCAAGTAGATGTCACCGCGCTTCATCGGTGA
This sequence comes from Streptomyces sp. NPDC055749, assembly GCF_053617235.1. Taxonomy (NCBI): domain Bacteria; kingdom Bacillati; phylum Actinomycetota; class Actinomycetes; order Kitasatosporales; family Streptomycetaceae; genus Streptomyces; species Streptomyces sp. NPDC055749. Next base: position 23,068 of record NZ_JBSHFH010000021.1, read on the forward strand.
TTCCGTCTCCCGAGAACTGGTCCCAGAACGCGGCGTCCTCGCTCGCGTCCCACTCGGCGAAGGCCTCCGTGTAATCGGCCTCCAGGTTCGCGGAGCGAAGCAGCTCGATCGCGGCGTGGATCACCGCCGACCGGGAATCCGCCTTCGTCCTGGCGGCGTACTCGTCGACGAAGGAAACGTCCTCCTGCGGCAAGCTCACACTAATCTTCATACTTACCATGCTACCAATGGTAGGAACACCTCGGCTACCCAGATGGGCCACCGGGTGCTACCCGCGCCGCACCTCGAAGTGGAAGCACCCGTACTCCACGGCCCGCACATGCACCAGCGCCACCTCCGGGTCCGTGAACGCCTCCGCGAACGCCGCGTCGAACCCGCGCTCCTCGTCGGCCGGGATCTCCAGCAGCCGGCCGCCGACGATCCGGCCCTCCGCGCTGTAACGCCGCACCGCCCGCAGCGCACCGGCCCGCGAGAACGGATAGCCCGTCCTTCCGGCCGCCGGCCCCTCGCACTCCTCGGCATGGATGAAGACCGGCCCCTGCTCGTCGTACGCCCCGGGCTTCGCCCAGTGCTCGGCGGCCCAGCGACGCAACGGCGCGTACGAGACGAGGGCGATGCGCTCCCCCGGCTCCGCGCCGCGCAGACAGCATCGGAGGGGATCGCCCGCTTCCGGGGCCGTGTACGGGACGCACGGGCGGCCCGCGTCGTCGGTCTCCCGGAGAGCCTTGAGCGCGGTCGGTTCGATGGGTCGTGCCTCGTAGCCGGTCATGGTTCGAGGGTGGCGCGGCCGTCGTAACGAGTCCGGCGGAAAACGGACATCGCGCTGCGCGCATCTCCCATGGAAGGATGACCAAAAAAACTCGCATAACAAGGAGATGACCGCGTGCCTGGCACGAATCTGACCCGCGAAGAGGCACAGGAGCGGGCGCGCCTGCTGACCGTGGACGCGTACGAGATCGATCTCGACCTCTCCGGAGCGCAGGAGGGCGGCACCTACAGGTCCGTCACCACTGTGCGCTTCGACTCCGCCGAAGCCGGTGCGGAGACCTTCATCGACCTGGTCGCCCCGGCCGTGCACGAGGTCGAGCTGAACGGCAAGGCGCTGGACGTCGCCGCCGTCTTCCGTGACTCGCGCATCGCGCTGAAGCACCTGCTCGCGGGCGCCAACGAGCTGAAGGTCGTCGCCGACTGCGCGTACACCAACACCGGTGAGGGCCTGCACCGCTTCGTCGACCCGGTCGACGAACAGGCCTACCTCTACACCCAGTTCGAGGTGCCGGACGCCCGCCGGGTGTTCGCGAGCTTCGAGCAGCCCGACCTGAAGGCGACCTTCAGCTTCAGCGTGAAGGCCCCGGCCGGCTGGACCGTGATCTCCAACTCGCCGACGCCGGAGCCCAAGGACGACCTCTGGGTCTTCGAGCCGACGCCCCGCATCTCGACGTACATCACGGCCCTGATCGCCGGTCCGTACCACGCGGTGCACAGCAGTTACGAGAAGGACGGCCAGTCCGTTCCGCTCGGCATCTACTGCCGCCCCTCGCTCGCCGAGTTCCTCGACGCGGACGAGATCTTCGCGGTCACGCGGCAGGGCTTCGACTGGTTCCAGGAGAAGTTCGACTACCAGTACCCCTTCGCCAAGTACGACCAGCTCTTCGTCCCGGAGTTCAACGCGGGCGCGATGGAGAACGCGGGCGCGGTCACGATCCGCGACCAGTACGTGTTCCGTTCGAAGGTGACGGACGCGGCGTACGAGGTCCGCGCGGAGACGATCCTCCACGAGCTGGCCCACATGTGGTTCGGCGACCTCGTCACCATGGAGTGGTGGAACGACCTGTGGCTGAACGAGTCGTTCGCCACCTACACCTCGATCGCCTGCCAGGCGTACGCCGAGGGCTCCAAGTGGCCGCACTCCTGGACCACGTTCGCGAACTCGATGAAGACCTGGGCCTACCGTCAGGACCAGCTCCCCTCGACGCACCCGATCATGGCGGACATCAGCGACCTCGACGACGTCCTCGTCAACTTCGACGGGATCACGTACGCGAAGGGCGCCTCGGTCCTGAAGCAGCTCGTGGCGTACGTCGGGATGGACGCGTTCTTCAAGGGCGTCCAGGCGTACTTCAAGGCGCACGCCTACGGGAACACCCGCCTTTCCGACCTGCTGGGCGCACTGGAGGAGACCTCCGGCCGTGACCTGAAGACCTGGTCGAAGCTGTGGCTGGAGACCGCGGGCATCAACATCCTGCGCCCGGAGATCGAGACGGACGCGAACGGCCACGTCACGTCCTTCACGGTCCTCCAGGAGGCCCCGGCGCTTCCCGCGGGCGCGAAGGGCGAGCCCACGCTGCGCCCGCACCGGATCGCGGTCGGCTGCTACGACCTCGACGAGGCCGGGAAGCTGGTCCGTACGAACCGGATCGAGCTGGACGTCGAAGGCGCGCGCACGACTGTGCCGTTCCCGGCGGACACCGCCCGCCCTGCGGTCATCCTCCTCAACGACGACGACCTCTCGTACGCGAAGGTCCGCCTCGACGAGGAGTCGCTGCGGGTCGTCACCGCCCACCTCGGCGACTTCGCCGAGTCCCTGCCGCGTGCCCTGAGCTGGGCCTCGGCCTGGGACATGACGCGTGACGGCGAGCTGGCGACGCGCGACTACCTCTCCCTCGTCCTGTCGGGCATCGGCAAGGAGTCGGACATCGGCGTCGTCCAGTCGCTGCACCGTCAGGTGAAGCTGGCCCTGGACCTGTACGCGGCGCCGGAGGCCCGTGAGGCGGGTCTGACGCAGTGGACGGACGCCACGCTGGCCCACCTGCACGCGGCGGAGCCGGGCAGCGACCACCAGCTGGCCTGGGCCCGCGCCTTCGCGGCGACGGCACGCTCCCCGCTCCAGCTGGACCTGCTCCAGTCGCTGCTGGACGGCACGGAGACGATCGAGGGCCTGGCCGTCGACACCGAGCTGCGCTGGGCGTTCGTGGAGCGGCTCGCCGCGACGGGACTCCTCGACGAGGAGGAGATCGCCGCCGAGTACGAGCGCGACAGGACGGCGGCGGGCGAACGCCACGCGGCGTCCGCGCGTGCGGCGCAGCCGAGGGCGGAGGCGAAGGCCGCGGCCTGGGCCTCGGTCGTCGAGTCCGACAAGCTGCCGAACTCCCTCCAGGAGGCGGTCATCAGCGGCTTCGTCCAGACCGACCAGCGCGAGCTGCTGGCCCCGTACACGGAGAAGTTCTTCGCGGCGGTCAAGGACGTCTGGGACTCGCGCAGCCACGAGATGGCCCAGCAGATCGCGGTCGGCCTGTACCCGTCGCTCCAGGTCACGCAGGCCACGCTGGACGCGACGGACGCCTGGCTCGCCTCGGCGGAGCCGAACGCGGCCCTGCGCCGGCTGATGTCGGAGTCCCGCGCGGGCGTCGAGCGCGCGCTGAGGGCCCAGGCGGCCGACGCGGCGGCGGCGACCGCGTAACGGCTCCGGCCGAACGACGAGGGGGCGCCGCCGGACGGAGGCGCCCCCTCATCACATCCCTGGCCGCCTACTCCGTCACGTCCTGCGGATACCAGCGCAGCTCGACGGTGTTGCCGTCCGGATCCTGTACGTAGACGGAGTGCGCCTCACCCCGCGCGCCGAACCGCCCGACGGGCCCCTCCAGCACGGTGAAGACCCCCGAGTCGATGAACTGCTGCCAGTCCAGCGGCTCGACGACCAGACAGATGTGGTCCACATTGGACGAGCCGCGGGGTCTGTCGAACAGATCGATGATGGTGCTCGCACTGACCCGCACCGACGGAAACGGAACCTTGCCGGCCCGCCACTCCTCCACCCGGACGGGCTCCAGGCCGAGCGGCCCGCAGTAGAACTCCAGAGCTCGCTCGACGTCCTGCACGTTGAGCACGAGATGATCGAAGGCCTTGACTCGCAGCATGGGGCGCCTTTCCGGTGTTTCGCGTTTCGACTTGTGCCGAATCCTCGCACCTCCCAACGCCCCTTACTCCCAGCGTTAGTCCCAGCTGTCCCGTTGCGCACGCGCCGGAGGACACGGCCTGAATGGAAACCGCCCGGCGGACAGGCGCCATATGCGCAGCCGTCCGCCGGGCGGGAGTTGGGGGTGAGTCGGAGCGTCAGGCGCCCGACTCCTCGTAGCGGCGGGTCAGTTCGGTCGTGCCCTGTTCCGTCAGGGAGCCGTGCAGGCGCATGCGGGCCACTCCGCCGTCGGGGAACGTGTCCAGGCGGACGTGGGTGACCACCGCCTGGGCGCGCAGGACGAAGCGGTGCACGGTGTCGGGCTGGAGCTTGGTGCGGGGGATGATCTCGAACCATTCGCCCGTCTCGCCGTTGCGGCCGTGGAGGGCGATCCAGCCGGCCGCGTTGCCCTTGAGGTAGGCCGTGTCGATCTCGACCGCGCGTACCGCGCCCTGGGCGGGCAGGCGGAAGCGGACCCAGTCGTTCGTGTCACGGACCCGGCGGCGGCGGTTCTCCCAGCCGTCGTCCATCTTGCGGGAGGTGCCGGGCAGGATGATCTGGGCCGGGGAGGAGTAGAAGCGGTCCGAGGCGTCCTCGTACATGCCGCCGTTGAGGATCGAGATCAGGTCGATCGTGCCGAGTGCCGCGAGCCAGGCCGGGTCGGGGGTCACTTCGCCGTGTACGCGGAGGCGGGCGATGCCGCCGTCGGGGTGCTGGCACAGGCGGATGTGGGTGTAGCGACGGCCGCCGGTGATCTCGAAGGCGTTGGCCGCGTGGCCGCGTACGGGGGTCTGCGGGACGATCTCCTCCCACTTCACGTCGTCGGCGAGGAGGTCGGCCGGGCCGGGTGAGCCTTCGACCGCCGCGGCCTGGATCGATACGCGCTGCGGGTAGTTGCCGCGGAAGTGGGCCGTGTCCACGATGATGCCCCGGACGATGCCGGGAGCGCCGAGCCGGATGATGGCCCAGTCGTGCTCCTCGGGGGCCGGGAAGGGGTGGGCGGCGTCGGCGCCGCGGCGGCGGCGGGTCTCCCAGCCGTCCATGATCTTGCCCTTGTGGCCGAAGCGCTCGGGGTCGAAGACGGCGCGCTCGCGGATTAGCAGGTTCTCGCGCTCGGCGAAGAACTCGTCGTTGGCGGCCATCACGCCCGCGCCGAGACGGCGGTCGGCGAGGTCTACGAGCTCGGTGAAGGGGAGGTCGGTGGCGGTGCGGTAGTCGGCGTAGGGGTCGCCGCCGCCGTAGGGGGCCGCGTCATTGGCGTGGGGGTCGTTGTCCTGGAATGTGGTCTCGCTCGCGTCGAAGGTCATGCGACGACTGTCGTACAGACCGACCCATCAGGTCCATCGAAAGTTTTCGTAGGGTTTGTTTAGCTTGACTGAATGGTTGGAGGGCGGGACTCGGCTACCTTCCTCAGAGCCTTGAGGACCCTGGCCACGGCCGGGCCCCGTTCCGCACCCTGTCGTACCGCCGCCACCACATGGCGGCGCGGCTGGTCCGCGTCCAGGACCCTCATCACGACCCCGTCCCTGCGTTCCGTCGATGCCATCCGGGGGATCAGCGCGATGCCCATGCCCGCCTCCACCATGGCGAGGATCGCGGTCCAGCCGGAGGCGCTGTGGGCCTGCTCGGGTACGAAGCCCGCCGCCTCGCAGGCCGCAGTCGTGATCTCCGACCAGGGGCCGGAGCCGCCGAAGATCCAGGGTTCGGATGAGAGGTCCGCCAGGCGAAGGCCGGGGGTTGCCGCGAGGCGGTGGTTCGCGGGGAGCGCGACGTCCAGGGGGTCGGCGAGGAGAGGGAGCAGGGAGAAACGGGGGTCGCGGGCGGTGGGGGCGTGGGCCGCGAGGGACAGGGCGAGGTCCACGTCGCCGGAGGAGAGGAGTTCGTACGCCTCCGCCGCCTCCGCCTCACGTACCCGCACCTCCGGGCCCGGACGGTCCTCGGAGCGGAGCAGCTGGACCGCAGGCACGACCAGGGCGGGTACGGCCGTCGAGAACGCGCCGACCCGCACCTCGCCCGCCTCGCCGCGCAGATAGCCGGTGAGTTCGGCGTCGGCCCGCTCCAACTGGGCGAAGACCACCTCGGCGTGGCGCAGCACGAGGTGCGCGGCATCGGTGAGGCGGACCCTGCGGCCCTGGGCTTCGAGGAGGGGTACGCCGAGCTGTCTGGCCAGGTTGGTGAGCTGCTGGGAGACCGCTGACGGCGTCATCAGCAGCGCCTCGGCGGTCGCGGTCACCGTGCCCCGGTCGCGCAGGGTGCGCAGGATGCGGAGCTTCTTGACGTCCCACTCGGTCATGGGCGCAACCTACCGGGAGTCACGGGCCGGGCCCGGACATGCGGGCGCACCGCGCGGTACCCGGTACCGGCGGTGCACTCGGGAAAGGGTGCTAGACCTGCTTCTTGGACTTGTCGAGCACCATGACCAGGGCCACGATCACCGCGAACAGGGCGATGGGTGCCACGACATACAGCCCGATCGTGTCCATCGCGCTCAGACCCTGCCCCGGGTCGTCACCGTCGTCGCGGGTGAGAGCGAGCGCGGGCGACGACATGAGCAGCATCATCAGCGTCGTACCGGCTGCGACGGCGCCGGCGCGCAAAGCGTTCTTCTTGTCCACGGTGCAAACGTAGCGAACGGCTACCGCGGGCGCGCGCCCGGGGGTGCCGTACGGGAGCCGGGGCGCTCCGGGCGGGGCCTCAGCACCTCCATCAGGCGGTGCAGCCGGGGCGACGAGGCGAGCTGCTCCAGCGTGACCGGGATGCCCTCCGCATCGGCGACGGGCAGGCGCCAGTTGGGGTACTGGTCCCAGGTGCCCGGGAGATTCTGCGGGCGGCGGTCGCCCACCGTGTCGGGGAGCCACACGCCGATCATCCGGGCGGGCGTACGCAGCAGGAACCGGTGGACGGCCCGGACCGCGGCCTCCTCGTCGCCGTCGCCCTCGGGCAGGAGGCGAAGGCGGGCGAGGTAGGCCAGCCACTCGGTGGTGTCGGTGGCGTCCTCGGTCAGCTCCTGCTCCAGCGGGCGGGTGAGCAGTCCCAGGCGGTGCCGCAGCGTCACATGGTCGCCCGTCAGCCGGGCGGCCGTGGAGGGCAGGTCGTGGGTGGTGGCGGTGGCCACGCAGTCCTGGCGCCAGCGCTCGGGGGGCAGCGGGTCGCCCGTGCCGTCCCAGTCGCGCTCGAACCAGAGCACCGAGGTGCCGAGCACACCGCGCCGGGCGAGCGCCTCGCGGACGCCGGGCTCGACGGTGCCGAGGTCCTCCCCTATGACGACGGCGCCGGCCCGGTGCGCCTCCAGGACGAGCACGGCGAGCATCGCCTCGGCGTCCTGCGTGACGTACGTGCCCTCGGTGGGCGGCTTTCCCTCGGGCACCCACCAGAGCCGGAACAGCCCCATCACGTGGTCGATGCGCAGGGCGCCCGCGTGGGCGAGGAGGCCGCGCAGCAGTCCGCGGTACGGGGCGTAGCCCGTGGCGGCGAGCACGTCGGGGCGCCACGGGGGCAGCCCCCAGTCCTGGCCCCGCGCGTTGAAGGCGTCCGGGGGCGCGCCGACGGACATCCCGCGTGCGAAGGCGTCCTGCTGGGACCAGGTGTCGGCGCCGGCCGGGTGCACGCCCACGGCCAGGTCGTGGACGATTCCGACGGCCATCCCGGCGTCCCGCGCGGTCTGCTGGGCGGCGGCGAGCTGAGTGGCGGTCAGCCAGGCGAGCCGGCAGTGGAAGTCGACCCGGTCCAGGAGTTCGGCACGGGCCCTGGCGGTCTGCCGGGAGCGCGGGTCGCGCAGCCCCTCGGGCCAAGTGTGCCAGTCGGGGCCGTGCACCTCGGCCAGGGCGCACCACAGGGCGTGGTCCTCCAGCGCCTGCCCCTGGGCGGCCAGGAAGTCGCAGTACGCGGCCCGGCGGCCGGGGATCAGCGGCACCTGGTGAATGAGCTCCAGAGCCTGCCGCTTGAGCTCCCAGACGGCGTCCCGGTCGATCAGGGCGCCCTTGTTGAGCACGGCTTCGGAGAGCGCGGCGGCGTCCTGGCGGAGGTCGTCGAGGGCCGCGCGGTCCCGGACGTGCCCGTACTCGGGCACCGACTCGATGTGCAGGTGGACGGGGTCGGGGAAGCGGCGCGACGAGGGGCGGTACGGGGAGGGGTCGGTCGGCCTGCCGGGTACGGCGGCGTGGAGCGGGTTGACCTGGACGAATCCCGAGCCGAGGGTCCGGCCCGACCAGGCGGCGAGGTCGGCCAGGTCGCCGAGGTCGCCCATGCCCCAGGAGCGGGCGGAGAGCAGGGAGTACAGCTGGACGAGGAAGCCGTGGACGCGGGCGGGCGGCTGCGGGACGCGGGCCGGGGCGACGACGAGCGTGACGGCCGCGTACCGGCTGTCGGGGGTGCGTACGGTCAGCCGGTGGACGCCCAGGGGCGGCTCGCTCCACCAGCCGGGGGCCTGTCCGGCCGTCCCGGGCTGCCCGGCGGACTCCGTCCGTTCCGGCGCCGTCGACGTCACCAAGTGGGTCACGCGCACCGGCAGCGCGGTGGCCGCCCCCGGCGCGGGCTCCAGCTCGATCGTGAGTGCCGTGTCCGGGGGCAGCGCCGTCAGGGCGGCCGGCAGGGGCTCCCCCGACCAGACCACCACCGTCGCCGGAAGCAGGCGTGAAACCGCCGCCGACTCCGTGGCGTCGAGCGCCTTCCGTAGGGCCGCGGGGGTGCCGGCGTCGACGCCCAGCGCGGCGAGCACGGCCGTGACCGTGTCGTCGGGGACGGACACCGTGACATCCGCGGACGGGGAGTAGGAGGTGGCGACGCCGTGCAGTGCGGCGAGCCGGGACAAGCCCATTCAGACTCCTGGGGACTCCATGCCCCCTGCGGTGCCGGGGGCGGTCGGCTCGCTGGTCAGAGGGGCGACGGCGGCGAGCGGAGGCTCGCTCGTGAGTGGTGTGGCATCGGCGAGCGGAGGCTCGCTGGTCAGCGGTGCGGCGTCGGCGAAAGCGGCCTCGGCCATCAGGTGGGAGACGTCGGCGAGCGGCAGCTCGCTGATCATCGGAGGCGCGAGGTCGGTCGGGTGGGACTCACGGGTCGGTGCGGCAGGACCCGTGGGGCTCGGTACCTGTTTGGACAGGGCGGAGAGCAGAAGCTGCGCGGCAGCGGGCATGGTGGCCTCCTGGCCGTTGGGAACAGGACACCGCCAGACCTACCCAGCCGGTGCGACCGCAGACGTGGACGTGACATAGGCGTTATGACAACGACCCCAACGTGCCGTAGGTCACATTCCGTTCCCCCGTACGGCACACATGGGCCGTTTCCGGCCACGGGCGCCGACTCCGTACCTCTGCGGCGGCCCGCGTGGGTGATACCTCGCATTGCGACCGGGCATATCTGGCGCAACGGTCACCCGCATTGACACCCTCGCGCGCGGGTGGTGGGCTCGGAGCCCACCGGTGGGACGAGGGGAGTGCGGCGTGCGGTTCGGACGCAGGAAGCACGCGACGGCCGTCGCCGTCGCGGTGATCGGCGGACTGCTCGGTTCCGTCGCCCCGGCCGCGATGGCGGCCCCTGTGGAACCCGGCCCCCCGGCCACCGTGCCCGACCGCGTCGACGGCTCGCAGCTGCCTTCCGTCTGGCCCCGTCCGCAGACCATCAAGGCATCAGGTCAGGCCGTGCCGCTGGGCACCGAGGTCACCGTCGTCGCGGACCCGGGCGCCGATCCGTACGCCGTGGACGCGCTGCGGACCGTACTGCGCGACGCGGGCGTCTCCACCCTGCACGACGGGCTGCCGGGGCGCGGCCCCGTCGTCCGCATCGGCGGTACGGGTGCGCTGGAGGCCCTGCGGGTCATGCGGGCGCCCGAGCGCGCGGACCTGCCGGCCGGCGGTTACCGCATCGCGGCGGGCCAGGTCGCCGGACGCTCCACCGTCGCCCTGGACGGCGTCGGCGACGACGGCCTCTTCCATGCCGTCCAGACGCTGCGCCAGCTGATCCGCGACGGCGCCGTCGCGGGCGCCGTGGTGCGCGACTGGCCGGGCACAGCCGCCCGCGGGATGGCCGAAGGCTTCTACGGGCAGCCGTGGACCCGCGAGGAGCGGCTGGCGCAGATCGCCTTCATGGGGCGCACCAAGCAGAACCGCTATCTCTACGCGGCGGGCGACGACCCCTACCGGCAGGCCCGCTGGCGCGAGCCGTACCCCGCCGAGCACCGCGCGGACTTCCGCGCGCTGGCGGAGAAGGCGCGCGCCGAACATGTGACGCTCGGCTGGGCCGTCTCCCCCGGCCAGGCGATGTGCATGGCGTCGGACGGGGACATCAAGGCGCTGACACGGAAGATCGACGCGATGTGGGCGCTGGGTATACGGGTCTTCCAGCTCCAGTTCCAGGACGTCAGCTACAGCGAATGGCACTGCGACGACGACGCGGAGACCTTCGGCAACGGCCCGGAGGCCGCGGCCAGGGCCCAGGCGCGCGTCGCGAGCGCCGTCGACCGGCATCTGGCGGAGCGCCACCCGGACGCCGAGCCGCTGTCGGTGATGCCGACGGAGTACTACCAGGACGGTTCGACGGACTACCGCAAGGCGCTGGCCGCCGAGCTCGACGACCGGGTGCGGGTGGCCTGGACCGGGGTCGGCGTGGTGCCGAAGACCATCACCGGGCGGGAGCTGGCCGGTGCCAGGGCCACCTTCCGTCATCCGCTGGTCACGATGGACAACTACCCGGTCAACGACTACGCGCAGGACCGGATCTTCCTCGGCCCGTACACCGGCCGGGACCCGGCGGTGGCGAGCGGTTCGGCAGCGCTGATCGCCAACGCGATGGAGCAGGCCGCCGCCTCCCGTATCCCCCTGTTCACCGCCGCCGACTTCGCCTGGAACCCGAAGGGCTACCGGCCGCAGGAGTCCTGGCAGGCCGCGATCGACGACCTGGCGGGCGGGGACGCCCGCACCCGGGCCGCGCTGGGCGCGCTCGCGGGCAACAGCGCGGCATCCGTGCTCGGCGGCGCGGAGTCCGCCTACCTGCGGCCCCTGCTCACCGCCTTCTGGGCCTCCCGCGCCACGGCGGGCGCCGGGCGCGACGACGCGGCACGGGACCTGCGCGAGGCGTTCACCGTGATGCGCGAGACCCCGGAGCGGCTGACCGTACCGGCGGACGGGCGGCTGGACGACGAGGTGCGTCCCTGGACGGACCAGCTGGCCCGGTACGGCAGGGCGGGCGAGCTCGCCGTCGATCTGCTCCAGGCGCAGGCGCGCGGAGACGGGGCGGGCGCCTGGCAGGCGCAGCTGGCCCTGGAGGGCCTGCGCGAGGACATCGCGGCCGGCGGGGCGACCGTGGGCAAGGGCGTGCTCGGACCGTTCCTGGACAAGGTCCGCAAGGCGGCCGACGGCTGGAACGGCGCCGACCGCGAAGCGGGCACCGTCACCAAGGATTCGAACAGCTATACGATCCAGCTGGGGCGGCCCCGCCCCGTGGACACCGTGACCGTGATGACGGACCCGGGCAGCGGCTCGGCAGGCGCGGTCCTCCAGGCCCACGTGCCGGGCGAGGGCTGGCGCGGCCTCGGCCCGCTCTCGGCATCCGGCTGGACCCAGACGACGACGAAGGGCCTGCGGGCGGACGCTGTCCGGGTCACCCTGCCCGCACCCCCGCCCTTCACCGGCACCGCGCCCCCACTCGTCCCGGGCCCCGGCACGGGTACGGGCGGCGCCCCGGGGGTGCGGGCGGTCGTGCCGTGGTTCGGTGACGAGCCCGCGGCCAGGCTCGACCTCGTACGCGGCGAGACGGATGCCGTGATCGGCGGCAGCCCGCAGCGCGTCGAGGCACGGCTGGCCGGCCGGCGCCCCGCCGAGGTGCGCGGCGCGCTGACGGCCAAGGCACCCAAGGGCATCAAGGTGAGCGTGCCGAAGCAGACGACGGTGCCGCGCGGTTCCCGGACCGAGGTGCCGGTGGACATCACGGTTCCGGCGGACACCCCGGCCGGTGAGTACGAGGTGCCGTTCAGCTTCGGCGGCGAGCGGAGCACGCTGACGGTGCGGGCCTTCCCCCGTACCGGGGGCGCGGATCTGGCACGTACGGGCACGGCGTCCTCATCCGGCGACGAGACCCCGGACTTCCCCGCGTCGGCCGCGTCGGACGGCGACCCCGCCACGCGCTGGTCCTCGCCCGCCGAGGACGGCGCCTGGTGGCAGACCGAACTGCCCGGGCCGGTGCGGCTCGGACAGGTGGTGCTGCGCTGGCAGGACGCGTACGCCTCGCGCTACCGCGTCCAGGTCTCGGCGGACGGCCGCACCTGGCGTACGGCGGCGACGGTCCGCGACGGCGGGGGCGGGCGCGAGTCGGTCCGGATGGACGCGAAGGACACGCGCTTCATCAGGGTGCAGGGGGACGGCCGGGCGACGGAGTTCGGGTACTCGCTCTGGTCGGTGGAGGCGTACGCGGTGGCGGAGGCGGAGTAGCGCGGTCCGCCGGGAAGGCGGCCTTCCCGGACTCTCAGGCGGAGATGCCGTCGATACGGGCCAGCACGTCGTCGGCGCCGAACGGCTGGAGGTACGGGAGCCAGCGCGGGTCGCGGTGTCCGGTGCCGATGATCCGCCAGGCCAGACCGCTGGGCGGGGCCGGCTGGTGACGGAGCCGCCAGCCGAGCTCGGGCAGGTGACGGTCGGCCTTCACGTGGTTGCAGCGGCGGCAGGCCGCCACCACGTTGTCCCAGGCGTGCTGTCCGCCGCGGCTGCGCGGAATGACGTGGTCGACGCTGGTGGCCGCGGCGCCGCAGTACATGCACCGCCCGCCGTCCCGGGCGAAGAGCGCCCGCCGGGTCAGTGGAACGGGCCCCCGGTAGGGGACCCGTACGAACCTCTTGAGGCGGATGACGCTGGGCGCCGGTACAGCACGGGTGGCACTGTGCATGAAGGCGCCGGACTCCTCGAGGCAGATGGCCTTGCTCTCGAGGACGAGGACGAGCGCGCGGTGGAGCGGTACGACGCCGAGCGGCTCGTACGACGCGTTGAGAACCAGGACGTGCGGCACGGTGGATGCCTCCTTGTACGCCGGCGGCGCGTGGCTCGCGCCGGGACGATCCGATCTCAGTCTCTCCTTATGCCTGGTCGAAACGCCACCACGTGCCGGTAACGGGCCGGAGGGATTTTCCTCACCCCCCTGCCCGGTCACGGCCGGGACACCCGGGAACAGGCGCTTCACCACGGCGGCCGCCCGCTCTGTGCGATCGGCCACACCAGCTGTATCCCCGGGTGAGACGTGTCTCTCCCTCGAACACGGCAACGATCCACTCCCATGGCTTCGTTACTGTTGTTGGTCACCCGTCGCCGCTCCTGGAGGTCCCCGCCGTGTACCTGTCCGCCCTATTGGCCGCAACCCCATCGCCGGAGCCCGTCGGCTCGCTGGGTGAAGCCGCCGAGCAGGCCGGCAACGCCGCGGGCTGGGTCGAGGAGAACTGGTCCACCTGGCTGAACACCGGTCTGCGGATCCTGCTCATCGCGGTGGTGGCGCTCGTCCTGCGCTATCTGATCCGCCGGGCCCTGACCAACCTCATCGACCGGATGAACCGCAGCGCGCAGGCGGTGGAGGGCACCGCCCTCGGCGGTCTGCTGGTCAACGCGGAGCGGCGCCGGCAGCGCTCGGAGGCGATCGGTTCCGTACTGCGCTCGGTGACGTCGTTCCTGATTCTCGGTACGGCGGGGCTGATGATCCTGGGCGCGTTCCAGATCAATCTCGCGCCTCTGCTGGCCTCCGCCGGTGTGGCCGGGGTCGCGCTGGGCTTCGGTGCGCGCAACCTGGTCACCGACTTCCTCTCCGGCGTCTTCATGATCCTCGAGGACCAGTACGGCGTCGGGGACACCGTCGACGCGGGCGTCGCGTCCGGCGAGGTCATCGAGGTGGGACTGCGGGTCACGAAGCTGCGCGGCGACAACGGTGAGATCTGGTACGTCCGCAACGGCGAGGTGAAGCGGATCGGCAACCTCAGCCAGGGCTGGTCGACGGCCGGTATCGATGTGACGGTGCGCCCCACGGAGGACCTGGACCAGGTCCGCAAGGCGATCGCCTCGGCGGCCGAGACCATGGCCAAGGAGGACCCGTGGACCGAGCGCCTCTGGGGCCCGGTGGAGGTCCTCGGCCTGGACGCGGTGCTGCTCGACTCGATGACGGTCCGGGTGACCGCGAAGACGATGCCCGGCAAGGCGCTGGGCGTGGAGCGCGAGCTGCGCTGGCGGATCAAGCAGGCGCTGGACGACGCGGGCATCCGGATGGTCGGGACCCTGCCGCTCCAGACGGACGGGGAGTCGTCGGCGGACCCGACCGCGGGCATGTCCGCCCCTTCGGCGTACGCCTCGGCGACCTCGCCGCAGTCGCTGGCGGCCACTCCGATAGCGCCGCCGAACCTGACCAAGTAGCACCTGAACGAGCAGAAGGGGCGTCCCGCACATGCGGGGCGCCCCTTCGGCGTTCCCGGCGTCCCAGGTAACACTTTGATTGCCGCGAGGGTGCAGACCATTGACGGTCCGGTGACCTGCGCCCTACCGTCCTCTCATCGAATAGGAAAGTTTCCTAACAGAGGGCAGGTGCAACCACCATGGCGGGAACCACGCCGGGCACTCCGGGCACACCGCGGGTTCTGCGCGCCATGAACGACCGGGCCGCCCTCGATCTGCTCCTGGAGCACGGCCCTCTCTCCCGTACCCGGATCGGGAAACTGACGGGCCTCTCCAAGCCCACCGCGTCCCAGCTGCTGGCCCGCCTGGAGGCCGCGGGACTCGTCGTGGCCACCGGCACCAGTGAGGGCCGCCCCGGCCCCAGCGCGCAGCTGTACGCCGTGAACGCGCGCGCCGCCCATGTGGCCGGCCTCGACGTGACCGCCGAGCGGATCGTCGCCGCGGTCGCCGACGTGACCGGCGAGACCGTCGGGGAGTACGAGCTGCGCACCCCCGGCCGGCGCGCCGCCGGTGTGGTCCGGCAGGTGGCCGAAGCCCTGGACGGCGCGGTCAAGGAGGCCGGCCTGGTCAGGGCCGATGTGCACCGCGTGGTGATCGGCACACCCGGCGCCTTCGATCCCGGCACGGGACGGCTCCGGTACGCCTCGCACCTGCCCGGCTGGCACTCCCCCACCCTGCTGGAGGAGCTGGCCGCGTTCCTGCCGATGCCGGTCGAGTACGAGAACGACGTGAACCTGGTCGCCGTGGCCGAGCAGCGGCTCGGCGCGGCGCGCGGCCACGAGAACTTCGTCCTGCTGTGGAACGAGGGGGGCCTCGGCGCCGCCCTGGTGATCAACGGCCGGCTGCACCGCGGCTTCACCGGCGGTGCGGGCGAGGTCGGGTTCCTGCCGGTGCCGGGGACGCCGCTCGTACGCCAGGTCGTGAAGGCCAACGCCGGCGGCTTCCAGGAGCTGGCGGGCGCCCAGGCGGTCCCGAGGCTCGCCACGGCGCTCGGGATCGACACCCCGCAGCAGCCGTACGCGGAGGTCGCCGCCGCGCTGCTGACGCGGGCGGTGGAGGCGTACGAGAGCGACGACGCGCTCACCGAACTGCTGCGGCAGTACGCCCAGCGGCTCGCCACCGGTCTCGCCTCGGTCACCGCCGTACTCGACCCGGAACTGATCGTGCTCTCCGGTGAGCTCGTCTCCTCGGGCGGAGAACTCCTGCGTTCGCTGATCCAGGCCGAGCTCGCCGAGCTCGCCGCGTCCAGGCCCCGTCTCGTCCTCGGTGAGATCGGCCGGCATCCCGTCCTGCGGGGGGCCCTGGAAAGGGCACTCGCCGACACCCGCGACGAAGTGTTCGACACCTCTCGCTGATTTTCCCTCGTATTCCTTCTCTCCTTCCCCTGTCCCTGGGAGCCTTGTCATGCGCAGAAACCGACTGACCACCGCCGCCGCTGTCGCCGTCGCCGCGATATCGGTCCTCGCCACCGCCTGTACCGGGCAGGCCGAGTCCGGTGCGAACGACGACCCGAACGCGAAGACGACGATCAACTTCTGGCACGGCTGGAGCGCTCCCGCCGAGGTCAAGGCGGTCCAGGACAACGTCGACCGGTTCGAGAAGGCCCACCCGAACATCAAGGTCAACGTCGTCGGCAACATCAACGACGACAAGCTCAACCAGTCGCTGCGCGCGGGCGGTTCGAAGGGCCCGGACGTGGTGTCCTCGTTCACCACCGCGAACGTCGGCAAGTTCTGCTCCTCGGGTGCTTTCGCCGACCTGAAGCCCTTCATCGAGAAGTCGAAGCTGGACCTGGAGAAGACCTTCCCCAAGGTGCTTCTGGACTACACCCAGTTCGAGGGCAAGCGCTGCGCGCTCCCGCTGCTCGCCGACGCGTACGGCCTCTACTACAACAAGGACGCCTTCGAGAAGGCCGGTGTCACCGCGCCGCCGAAGACGATGTCCGAACTGGCATCGGTCGCAAAGAAGCTGACGGTCGAGAAGGGCGACAGCTACCAGCAGCTCGGGTTCATGCCGAACTACCACGGCTACGAGACGGTCGCCGACCACTACCTGTCCTCGTGGGACCACACGTACTTCGACGAGAACGGCAAGTCCAACATCGCCAAGGACCCGGCGTTCGCCGAGATGCTGACGTACCAGAAGAAGCTGGTCGAGGACCTCGGCGGGTACGAGAAGCTGGAGAAGTACCGCGGCACCTTCGGTGACGAGTGGGGCGCCAAGCACCCGTTCCACACCGGCCAGGTCGCGATGCAGCTGGACGGCGAGTGGCGGCTCGGCATGGCCACCGACGCCAAGGTGCCGTTCGAGATCGGTGTCGCGCCGATGCCCGTCGCCGACGACGAGGCCGACAGCTACGGCAAGGGCTTCCTCTCCGGCACGATCATGGGCATCGCCCCGGGCAGCACGAAGCAGAACGCCGCCTGGGAGCTGGTCAAGTTCATGACGAGCGACACGAAGGCCGTGGTCGACTTCGCGAACGGGATCCGCAACGTGCCCTCCACCTTCGAGGCGCTGAAGTCCCCCGACCTGAAGTTCGACCCGCGTTTCAAGACCTTCCTGGACATCGCCCAGCACCCCGAGTCCAACACCCCGGACGGGGCCATCAACGGCTCGACGTACCAGCAGACCATCCAGGACTTCGGCTTCCAGTACGAGAAGGGCTCGGTGAAGGATCTCCAGGCCGGTCTGGAGAAGACCGCCGCGCAGATCGACACCGACATCGCGAAGGCGAAGTAGCCCGCCGATGACCACGCACACGCTCCGTTCGAAGCGCCGCAGGTCGGCGCTTCGAACGGCGGCCTTCATGTCGCCCTGGCTGATCGGGTTCACGGTCTTCTTCGCGTACCCGATGGTCTCGACCGTCTACTTCTCCTTCACGCAGTACGACGGCTTCGGGGCGCCGTCCTTCAACGGCCTTGCCAACTGGTCGTACGTCTTCAACGACTACCCGATGTTCTGGCCCTCGCTGCGCAACACGCTGTGGCTGGTGCTCGTGATGGTCACCTGCCGGGTCGTGTTCGGCCTCGGTGTCGGCATGCTGATCACGAAGATCAAGACGGGTACGGGAGTCTTCCGCACCCTGTTCTACCTGCCGTATCTCGCCCCGCCGGTCGCCGCGACCCTCGCGTTCGTCTTCCTCCTCAACCCGGGGACGGGGCCGGTCAACGCGATCCTCGGCGACCTGGGGCTCCCGACGCCCGGCTGGTTCAACGACGCGAGCTGGTCGAAGCCGGCGCTCACCATGCTCGCGGTGTGGGGCATCGGCGACCTGATGGTCATCTTCATGGCCGCGCTGCTCGACGTGCCCAAGGAGCAGTACGAGGCGGCCGAACTGGACGGCGCGTCCGGCTGGCAGCGGTTCCGCTTCGTCACCCTGCCGAACATCTCGCCGATCGTGCTCTTCGCCGTGGTCACGGGCGTGATCCAGGCGATGCAGTACTACACGCAGCCCCTGGTCGCCGGGAAGGTCGCCTCCGGTGTCATCGGCGGCTCCGGGCAGCAGTTCGAGCCCGGCTATCCCGACAAGTCGACACTGACCCTGCCCCAGCTCGTCTACAACCTCGGCTTCCAGCGCTTCGACTACGGCTCCGCCTGCGTCGTCGCCCTCGTCCTGTTCGCCCTGGCCATGGCGTTCACCGCGCTTCTCATGCGGGGCCGCAACAACCTGATCCAGGCCGGTGACTGAGCCATGACCCAACTCCTCGACAAGCCGGCAGCCAAGGTGGCCGACGCACCCACCCCGGCCGAGCGCACCGCACGCCGCAAGGCGCTGCTGCACTGGATCGCCGTCCACTCGCTGGGGATCGCCGCCGCGCTCTTCTTCGTGCTGCCGTTCGTCTTCGTCCTGCTGACCTCGCTGATGAGCGACCAGCAGGCCCTGACCCGCGACCTCACCCCGAACACCTGGGAGTGGGACAACTACCGGCGGGTCTTCAACACCCCCGGATTCCTTACCTGGTGGCGCAACACCCTGCTGTACGCGGGTGTCGGCACCGTCCTGACCGTGCTGTCGTCCGTGCCCGTGGCGTACGCGCTGGCCAAGTTCCGCTTCCGCGGGCGCAAGCTGTCGCTGATGCTGGTCATCTCGATGATGATGCTGCCGCCCCAGGTCGTCATCATCCCGATGTACCTGTTCTGGGCGAAGCAGATGGACCTGTCCGGCACGCTCTGGCCGCTCATCATCCCGATGGCGTTCGGTGACGCGTTCTCGATCTTCCTGCTGCGGCAGTTCCTGCTGACCATCCCGAACGAGTACCTCGACGCGGCGAAGGTCGACGGCTGCGGTGAATTCCGTACCCTGATCCGGGTGGTGATCCCGATGGCCAAGCCCGGGATCGCCGCGATCGCCCTGTTCCAGTTCTTCGCCGCCTGGAACGACTACTTCGGGCCGCAGATCTACGCCTCGGAGAACCCGGCCGCCTGGACCCTCAGTTACGGCCTCGAATCCTTCAAGGGCGCACACCACACCGACTGGAACCTGACCATGGCCGCGACCGTTCTGGTCATGGCCCCCGTGATCCTCGTCTTCTTCTTCGCTCAGAAGGCATTCGTCGAGGGCGTCACACTGACCGGAGTAAAGGGCTGACATGAAGCTCGCAGTAGTGGGTGGCGGGTCCACCTACACACCTGAACTGATCGATGGTTTCGCACGTCTGCGGGACACCCTGCCGGTCGAGGAGCTGGTGCTCATCGACCCGGCGGCCGACCGGCTCGAACTCATCGGCGGCCTGGCCCGGCGGATCTTCGCCAGGCAGGGCCACCCGGGGAGGATCACCACCACCTCCGACCTGGACGCCGGTGTCGCGGACGCCGACGCGGTCCTCCTCCAGCTCCGGGTCGGCGGGCAGGCCGCCCGCAACCAGGACGAGACATGGCCGCTGGAGTGCGGCTGCGTCGGCCAGGAGACCACCGGGGCCGGCGGCCTCGCCAAGGCGCTGCGCACCGTGCCGGTCGTCCTGGACATCGCCGAACGGGTGCGCCGCACCAACCCGGACGCCTGGATCATCGACTTCACCAACCCGGTCGGCATCGTCACCCGTGCACTGCTCCAGGCCGGGCACAAGGCCGTCGGCCTGTGCAACGTGGCGATCGGCTTCCAGCGGAAGTTCGCCAGGCTCCTCGACGTGACACCGGGCGAGGTGCATCTCGACCACGTCGGGCTCAACCACCTCACCTGGGAGCTCGGGGTGCGCCTCGGCGGCCCCGACGGCGAGAACGTGCTGCCGAAGCTGCTCGCCGAGCACGGTGGCGCCATCGCCGACGACCTGCGCATGCCGCGGGAGATCGTCGACCGGCTCGGCGTCGTGCCCTCGTACTACCTGCGGTACTTCTACGCGCACGACGAGGTCGTACGGGAGCTCGGCACGAAGCCGTCCCGGGCGGCCGAGGTCGCCGCGATGGAGAAGGAACTCCTCGCGATGTACGGGGACCCCTCGCTCGACGAGAAGCCGGCGCTGCTCGGCAAGCGCGGCGGTGCCTTCTACTCGGAGGCCGCCGTGGACCTGGCGGCCTCGCTGCTCGGCGGGGGCGGCTCCGCGGTGCAGGTGGTCAACACGTACAACAAGGGCACGCTGCCGTTCCTGCCGGACGACGCCGTGATCGAGGTGCAGGCCCGGGTCGACGGCACGGGGGCGACTCCGCTCGCCGTTCCCCGTCTCGACCCGCTGTACGCCGGTCTGATCGCCAATGTGACGGCGTACGAGGACCTCGCCCTGGACGCGGCGCTGCGCGGCGGGCGGGACCGGGTATTCAAGGCGCTCCTCTCGCACCCGCTGATCGGTCAGTACGAGTACGCCGAGGCGCTCACCGACCGGCTGATCGCGCACAACCGGGAGCACCTCGCGTGGGCGTGAACGTCTCGGTCGTCGCCATCGACGCGGGGAACAGCAAGACCGATGTGGCTCTGATCGGTGAGGACGGCACGGTTCTGTCCACGGCCCGCGGCGGTGGCTTCCAGCCGCCGGTCGTCGGTGTCGGGGCGGCACTGGACGTGCTGGGCGCGATCCTGGACCGGGCGCTGGCCGAGTGCGGCGGGAGCGTCGACCCGCTCGGCCATGTGTCCGCGTGTCTGGCCAACGCCGATCTCCCCGTCGAGGAAGCCGAGCTGACGGAGGCTCTGCTCGCCAGGAAGTGGGCACGCACGGTGGAGGTGCGCAACGACACCTTCGCGATACTGCGCGCCGGGGTGGACGAGCCGCGGGGCGTGGCCGTCGTCTGCGGCGCGGGGATCAACTGTGTCGGCATGCTGCCGGACGGGCGCACCGCCCGCTTCCCCGCGATCGGCCGGATCTCCGGTGACTGGGGCGGCGGTTCGGGGCTCGCCGAGGAGGCCATGTGGTTCGCGGCGCGGGCCGAGGACGGCCGCGGCGAGGCGACCGAGCTGGCCCGCACGCTGCCGGGGCACTTCGGCCTCGGCTCGATGTACGAGCTGATCGAGGCCCTGCACCGGGGGCGGATCCCGTTCGCATCGCGGCACGAGCTCACACCGGTCCTGTTCGCCACGAGCGCGGCCGGGGACCCGGTGGCACGCGCCCTGGTGGACAGGATGGCGGACGAGGTCGTCGCCATGGCCTCGGTCGCGCTGACCCGCCTGGGTCTGCTCGACGAGGAGGCGCCGGTGCTGCTGGGCGGCAGTGTGCTGGCCGCCCGGCATCCGCAGCTCGACGGGCGGATCGCCGAACTCCTGGCGGCCCGCGCCCCGAAGGCCGTGATCCGGGTGGTCGCTCAGCCGCCGGTGCTGGGCGCGGCGCTGCTGGGCCTGGACCACACGGGTGCGGCGCCCGAGGTGTACGCGAGGCTGCGCGCGCAGTACGCGTGACGTCCGGCCCTCATCCTGTCGTCATCGCCGGACGGGCTTGATCCTGAAGCCCGTCCGGCGATGAGGTATGCC
Source organism: Streptomyces sp. NPDC055749 (assembly GCF_053617235.1). Taxonomy (NCBI): domain Bacteria; kingdom Bacillati; phylum Actinomycetota; class Actinomycetes; order Kitasatosporales; family Streptomycetaceae; genus Streptomyces; species Streptomyces sp. NPDC055749. Next base: position 44,327 of record NZ_JBSHFH010000021.1, read on the forward strand.
ACGGACAAGGGAACCGATCACTCGTCCCGATCGTGTTCATGGTGGGGAGGCCCATCCGCTTCGGACCGACGTTTCGACGCAAGATCCGGGCGTTCCTGGTGTGGATGTCGGTCCCTCGGCCATACTGCTGGCCGGGTACCAGTCCCCCGCTCGGCCGGGGGGCCGTGCCGCAGTCAGTGACCGAGGGGGAGGTCAAGTGACATACCCGCCGAATGGGGGCTCGCTACGGGAGCGTGCGCCCGGGCGACCGCCCGCGTCCGTGCCCGCGCCCGCGCAGCGCCGCGGCGCCTGGTCGGGACCGACGGAGCGGCTGCGTGCCGCGGCGACGACCGAGCCCGGCAGGCTCCAGATCATCGGGGCCGTACTGGCCCTGCTGGTGGTGACGTTCGGGGCCGTGACGGCTCTGGAGATCTCCGCACGGTCCGCCGCCGCCGACGACGTGGTGAGCCGCAGCCAGCCGCTGAGCGCGGACGCGGCGAGCATCTACCGCTCCCTGGCCGACGCGGACACGATGGCGGCCAGCGGCTTCCTCGCGGGCGCGCAGGAGCCCAAGGACGTGCACGAGAAGTACGAGAAGGACATCACGGAAGCCTCCAGGCTGCTCGTGAGAGCGGCTGCGAGCACGGACGCCTCGACCACGTCCGGCCAGGAGATCACCACCCTGGCCGAGCTGCTTCCCGTGTACACCGGTCTGATCGAGCGGGCCCGGGCCAACAACCGCCAGGGACTGCCGCTCGGCGGTGCCTATCTCCGGTACGCGAACCACAAGATGACGTACGAGCTGCTGCCGGCGGCGGAGCGGCTGTACGAGGCCGAGACGGGCCGCCTCACCGAGGACTCGGGCGACGCCCGGCAGTGGCCGTACCTCTCGCTCGGCGCCGGACTCGTGGTCCTGGCCGCACTGGTGTGGATGCAGCGGCGCAACTACCGCAGGACGAACCGGGTCTTCAACCACGGGCTGATCGCGGCGACCGCCGCGTCCACCGTGGTGCTGCTGTGGCTGGCCGTGGGACACACGGTGGCGCGGACCGAGCTGCGTGCGGCGATGGTGAACGGGCAGGAGTCACTGGACGTCCTCAACGACGCGCGGATCAACTCGCTGAAGGCGCGCGCCAACGAGAACCTCACGCTGGTGGCCCGCGGTGCGGTGCTGACGGCGGACGGCAAGAACGACAAGTACGAGACCGACTACACCACGGGCATGAAGGCTCTCGGTGCACAGCTGAAGAGCGCCGAGAAGCTCGCCAAGGGCACCCAGGGGAGCGAGCCGGTGGTCGATGCCATCAACAACGTGTCCGAGTGGCAGGAGCGCCACCGCAAGGCCCGTACGACCGACGACCAGGGCGAGTACGAGGGTGCGCTGGAGCAGATCATCGGCCCGGAGGGCTCCACGGGTGAGTCCTTCGAGCGGGTGGACACGGCTCTGCGCAAGGCGCTCGACCATGAGCAGGGCGAGTTCACCGACGCGGCGAAGGACGGGCGCGGGGCGCTGGGCGGGCTGCCGATCGGGGCGGCCGTGCTCGGTGTGCTGGGCGCGGTCGGCGCCGTCGTCGGAGTCAACCGCAGGCTCTCGGAGTACCGGTGACTGGGGGAGCGATGGCCAGGAGACGAGACCGGTCCGGCCCCAGCAGGCTGCGCGGCTGGGGCGGTGTGACGGGCATGGCGGTGGCGTGCGCGATCACCGCCTCGCTCACCCTGCTGCCGCTGTCCCACAGCGGGGACGAATCCTTCGGTACGAAGACCGTGGGCCAGGGGGCGACTTCGGCGGTCCACGCACGCGCCGACGAGTGCACGGACCCGGAGGCCAGCCTTCTGCCCTCGGGCGACGACGGGCCGAGCATCGAGAAGATCAAGGAGCGCGGCAAGCTGGTCGCCGGGGTCGACCAGAACAGCTTCCGCTGGGGCTACCGCAACCCTGAGACCCGTGAGCTCGAAGGCTTCGACATCGATCTGGTGCGGGCCATCGCGCAGAACATCCTGGGCGACCGGGACGCGGTGATCTTCCGTGCGATACCCACCAACCAGCGCATCGCGGCTCTGGAGAACGAACGGGTCGACGTCGTCGTGCGGACGATGACCATCAACTGCAAGCGGCTGGAGCAGGTCTCGTTCTCGACGGCCTACTTCCAGGCCGGACAGCAGGTGCTGGCTCCGAAGGAGTCCACGATCACCGGGTACGACAAGTCGCTGGACGGCAAGCGGGTCTGCACGGCCGAGGGCTCCACGGCCTTCGAGGCGCTGGAGAAGCAGTCGTTCGGCGCGGTGTTCAAGGACGAGGCCGACGGCACCGAGCAGGACAAGGACCAGCTGACCGTGCCCAACCAGCTGGACTGTCTGGTCCGGCTCCAGCTCGGCGAGGTCGACGCGATCGTCACGGACAACGCGCTGGCGGCCGGTCAGGCGGCCCAGGACCCGGCCATCGCCCTCAAGGGCGCCAAGCCGTTCACCACGGAGTACTACGGCGTGGCGGCGAAGAAGGGCTCGGACGACCTGGTGGCCCGCGTCAATCAGGTGCTGGTCGACTACCGCAAGGGCGGGAAGGACAGCCCCTGGATGAAGTCGTACCGCTTCTGGCTGGCCACCGGCCTGCCGGGGATCACGGCGCCGCCGGCGCCCAAGTATCTGAGCAACTGAATCCTCCGGCCCACGGGCCGGACGGCAAGAGCGGAGAGGTGATCGATGGGCGTGGCGGGTTCCTTCCCCGGCTTCGCGGGGAGGCCCCCCGGCCCGGTCCTGGACCGGGACGAGGCGGACCGTGCGCTGGCCCGGCTCGGCGCTGAGCACGAGGCCATCGAGACCTCGCTCCTCGCCCTCCAGGACCATGCGGGCCGCCGGCTCCTGGAGGGCGCCGAGCTGACCGGCGTCACGAAGGACCGCTGGGCCGGCACCGAGCAGTCGATCACGCTGCTGTGGGGGTACTTCGACGCGTACGCGGGGGCGCTCACCGAGGCCCGCGCGCTGCGGGCCCGCAGGCGCTACCCCAACCGGGACGACCTGCTGGCCCTGACCGAGCTGCTGCGCGGACAGGGCGTCACCGTGGCCCACGCGGCGGCCGGGCCCGGCGCTTCGGTCACCGGTCCCGCCAGGCTCTCCGAGCGGTTCTCGCTGGAGGAGCTGGTCGCCCGGATGAACGAGCTGTACGCACGGGCCCTGGACATGGTCGTCGCCTCCGACTCCGTATGGTCCGCGCTGCCCGCCCGGATAGATCTGCTCGCCGCCGAACTGCGCCGTACCGCCTCGCTCGCGCACTCCGTCGGAGTGCGGCCGGGTGAGCATCCGGCCGGTGACGACCTGGAGGCCATCACCGAGGAGCTGACGACGCTCCGGGTGCAGGTGATATCCGATCCGCTGGCGTTCTGGCTGCCGGGTCCCGGCAGCGCGGCGCCCGGCGGCGGCCGGCCGGACACCACGCGCTACGACCGGGCGGCCCGCGCCCTGGAGGACGTACGGCGGGAGATCGAGGCGGTGCTCGCGGTCCGGCAGGACGCGGAACAGCGCCTGGTCCACCTGCGTGACGTGCTCTCCCGCGCGGACCGCACGCTCGCCGAGGCCCGGTCGGCGCGCGGCGAGGTGCTGGCGAAGATAGCCGCGTCCGAGGTGCCGGCGGTCAGCGGCCCGCCGACCGCGTTGCAGGAGCGGCTGGCTGCCGCGTCCGACTACCGCAGGCACGCCCAGTGGCACCGGCTGTCCCCGCTCCTGGAGACACTGGAGCGCGAGGCCGAGGACGAACTGCTGCGGGCCCGTGAGTCGTTGACGTCGGTGACGGCGCCGCTCGCGGTCCGCGCGGAGCTGCGCGGCAGGCTGGACGCGTACAAGGCGAAGGTGGCCCGGCACGGTCTGGCGGAGGACCCGATGCTCATGGAGCGGTACGACACGGCGCGCCGGATGCTGTGGAGCGCGCCGTGCGATCTGCGGGTCGCCGAGCAGGCGGTGCTGCGTTTCCAGGGGGCAGTGGCGGAGCTGCTGACCCCGCAGCGGCCGCCGGGACCGCAGGACCGGCGGGGCGAACAGGGGGAGACATCATGAGTACGCAGTGCCAGCGCCCCGAGTGCGAGGGCGCCTACGAGGACATGGGCGGCGGTGAGCTGTACTGCGACACCTGCGGTCTCGCTCCGGTCGTCTCGCCGACGGGCATGGTCAGTTCACCGCCGACCGGGATCGCGGGCGGCGGCAGGGGCAGCCGGGGCAGCAACAGCAGTTCGCAGCGTTCGAGTTCGCGGGCCTCGTCGAGGTCGTCCTCGCGCTCTTCCACGTCGCGGCGCTCGGTCTCCGGGCGGCTGTCCCGTTCGCTGTCGGGCAGCGCGACGGCCCGTTCGGTCTCGGTGCGCTCTTCGGGCTCGTCGTCCGGTTCCTCGGGCCGGGGCCGGCTGGGTGCCGGTCTGGTGCTCGTCCCCGACGTACCGCGGCCCGATCCGCGTACCGCCGTCATGGAGAACCCCGAGGTCCCGGAGCGCAAGCGGTTCTGTTCGCGCTCCGACTGCGGGGCCCCGGTGGGCCGGGCGCGCGGCGAGCGGCCGGGACGCACCGAGGGTTTCTGCACGAAGTGCGGCCACCCCTACTCCTTCGTACCGAAGCTGCGCGGCGGCGACATCGTGCACGGGCAGTACGAGGTCGCGGGCTGCCTGGCGCACGGCGGGCTCGGCTGGGTCTATCTCGCGGTGGACCGTGCCGTGTCCGACCGGTGGGTGGTCCTGAAGGGCCTGCTGGACACCGGTGACCAGGACGCCATGGCCGCGGCGATCTCCGAACGGCGCTTCCTCGCCGAGATCGAGCACTCCAACATCGTCCGCATCTACAACTTCGTCGAACACCTCGACCAGCGGACCGGCTCGCTCGACGGCTACATCGTCATGGAGTACGTGGGCGGCAAGGCGCTCAAGGAGATCGCCAACGAGCGCCGCACACCGGCCGGGAAGCGGGATCCGCTGCCGGTCGAGCAGGCGTGCGCGTACGGCATCGAGGCACTGGAGGCGCTGGGCCATCTGCACAGCCGCAACCTGCTGTACTGCGACTTCAAGGTCGACAACGCGATCCAGACCGAGGACCAGCTCAAGCTGATCGACATGGGCGCGGTGCGCAGGATGGACGACGAGGAGTCGGCCATCTACGGCACGGTGGGCTATCAGGCACCCGAGGTCGCGGAGGTCGGCCCGTCCGTCGCCTCCGACCTGTACACGGTCGCGCGGACGCTCGCGGTGCTCACGTTCGACTTCCAGGGCTATACGAACGTGTTCGTGGACTCGCTGCCCGACCCGGACAACATCGAGGTGTTCCGGAGGTACGAGTCGTTCTACCGGCTCCTCGTGCGGGCCACCGACCCGGACCCGGCGCGGCGGTTCGCCTCGGCGACGGAGATGGCCGAGCAGCTGACCGGGGTGCTGCGCGAGGTCGTGGCCCTTCAGACGGGGCGGCCACGCCCGGCGCTCTCGACGCTGTTCGGTACGGAACTGCGCGTGACGGACACCGAGTTGTTCGCCGAGCTGTCGGGCGACGTGTCGCGGCTCGGCGGCCGGGAGACGAAGGCCGGTGGCGGCCGGCGGAAGCGGGGCGCGGGTGCGGCGGCCGTGCCGCCCGCTCCGGGTGTGATGGCGGCCATGCCTCCGGTGGGGGCCGTCGCCGGTCCGCCCGCCGGGGCCCCCGCGGCGTACGGCGCCGCGGGTGCCGCTCCGCTCTCGGCGCCCGCCACGCATGTCCGTGGCGGCGGTGGCACGAATAGCGGCGGCACGGGCGGTGGTGGCGCGGTGCTCGCGTACGCGCCGACGCAGGCCGGGATTCCGGCTCCTCGCGCCTCGGCCCCCGCGCCTGGCGCACTCCCCGGGGCGTACACGGGCGGGGGGCCGCGGCTCGCCGGGCTCGACGCGCGGGCGACCTCGCTCGCGCTGCCGGTCCCCCGGGTCGACGCGAACGACCCGAACGCCGGTTTCCTCGCCGGAGTGATGGCTTCCGCGCCCGCCGAGCTGATCACCGCGCTGCAGGCAGTGCCCGCGGCCTCGCTGGAGACGCGGCTGCGAGAGCTGCGCGCCCGGCTGGAGATGAACGAACTCGACGCGGGCGTACGGGCGCTGGGCGATCTGGAGGACCGGCACCCCGACGACTGGCGGGTCGTCTGGTACCGCGGCATCACCTCGCTGGTGACCGGGGACAACGAGAACGCGGCGCTGTCCTTCGACGCGGTCTACGACGCGTTCCCCGGAGAGCCCGCCCCCAAGCTGGCCCTCGGCATCTGCGCGGAGGTCCTCGGCCAGCTGGACAACGCCGCCGAGTACTACCGGCTGGTGTGGACGACCGACCCGAGCTTCGTCAGCGCGGCCTTCGGCCTGGCCCGGGTGCAGATCGCCGCCGGTGACCGGGTCGGGGCCGTACGGACGCTGGAGTCCGTACCGGAGGCGTCGATCCACTACACGGCGGCCAGGGTCGCCGCGGTCCGGGCGCGGCTGCGCGAGCGCGCCCCGCAGGAGCCGCTGATCAACGATCTGTCGGCCGCCGCGGACCAGGTGACCGGCCTCGCGGGCTTCGGTCTGGACGCGGTGCGCCGCGAGCAGTTGTCGACCGAGGTTCTGGGTACCGCGCTCGACTGGGTACTCTCCGGTAGTCCGGCGGCACCCTCACCGGTCCCGTCGCAGCACACACCTTCGGGCCCGAGGATGCTGCTGGGCAGTGAACTGGACGAGCGGGGCCTCAGATTCGGCCTGGAGCGCTCGTACCGGATGCTCGCCCGGCTCGCACAGCGTGGCGACGAGCGGATCGAACTGGTGGAGCGGGCCAACCGTTTCCGCCCCCGGACGTGGGTGTGAAGATGTCACAGATCCACCAGCAGACCTCCTTGTCCAACTGCCCCGGCTGCGAGGAGCCGCTGGAGACGGGCGACCTGTTCTGCGGTGCGTGCGGGTACGACCTGTCGGCCGTGCCCTCGCCGCCGGACGACCGGCCGACGATCGCGATCGCCGTACCGGCGCCGGGCGGGAGCGGGCCGGAAGCCTCGCCGGTCGAGTGGCCGGCCGCCTCCGAGACCGACAGTTCCGATCTGCCCGCGCCCGTGCACCGTGCGACCGACCTGCCGGGCACGGACTCGGGCGGCAGTGCGCTCCCCACCACGGATCCCGCCGTACGCCACGACGTGCCGGGCGGGGCGGCACCGGGCTCGGACGACTTCGAGCTGGCGGCGCCCGGCGCGGCGCCCTCCGCCGCGCCCTCAGCGGCTCCCGACCCGCGTACCGCCGAGCACACCGCCGCCCCGGCGGGCGGCGGCAAGCTCTGCGTGGCCTGCCGTTCGGGCCATGTGGACACCGACGGCTACTGCGAGAACTGCGGCCACGCCCAGCCCCGCGAACGCGATCACATGGAGCGGGAGCTCGGTTCGGTGGCCGCGGTCAGTGACCGGGGCCTGCGCCACCACCGCAACGAGGACGCGTTCGCCGTGTCCTCCACCGCCCTGCCGGACGGCTCCCCCGCCGTCGTCGCGATCGTCTGCGACGGCGTCTCGTCGGCGAGCCGCCCCGACGAGGCGTCGGCCGCCGCCGCGAGCGCCGCCAACGAGGCGTTGCTGGAATCCCTGCCGCGCGGCACGCACCCGCAGCAGGCCATGCACGAGGCGATCATCGCCGCGTCCGATGCGGTCAACGCGCTGGCCGAGGAGCCGGGCCAGGCGATGGAGCACGATCAGCACCGCCATCAGAACGCCCCGGCGTGCACCCTGGTCGGCGCGATCATGGCGGGCGGCCTGCTGGTCATCGGATGGGTCGGCGACAGCCGGGTCTACTGGGTGCCCGACGACCGCACCATCGCACCCGCCCGGCTCACCGAGGACGACTCGTGGGCGGCGCAGATGGTGGCGGCGGGCCTGATGAACGAGGCGGAGGCGTACGCGGACGAGCGCGCCCACGCCATCACGGGCTGGCTCGGCGCCGACGCGTACGAACTGGAGCCGCACACCGCCTCGTTCAAGCCGGACCGCCCCGGCCTGGTCGTGGTCTGCACGGACGGCCTGTGGAACTACGCGGAATCCGCCGTGGAGATGGCGGCGGCCGTGCCCACGGACGCGCACGAACGGCCGCTGCACGGCGCTCAGGTGCTGGTGGGTCACGCGCTCGACGGCGGGGGGCACGACAACGTAACAGTGGCTCTGCTGCCGTTCGCCGTGACGCCTCAGGGGGCAGCAACCCCCTGGAGCAGCGCCTGAGTCCCGCTTTTCGTCCCGCACGACCTGATCCGACCTATGTGGAGCCTCAAGGAGCCGATCAGATGGCCAACTTCTCCAAGTCGAACGTGCCGCAGTTCTCCGTCGAGGTGTACCAGAACGAATATCTGCCCGAGGGCGGCCGTGAGGTCAACGGCATCGTCACCGTCACCTCGACGGGCGGGGGCACCACCGGTGGAGTGCCGCTGACCGGGGCGTCCCCGACGCCCGCGCACATCCCCGGGCAGGTGCCGAACGCCGCCGTGGTGATCATGGTCGACTGTTCGGGTTCGATGGACTACCCGCCGACGAAGATGCGCAACGCGCGTGACGCGACGGCGGCGGCCATCGACACCCTGCGCGACGGCACGCAGTTCGCGGTGGTCGCGGGTACGCATGTGGCCAAGGACGTCTATCCGGGCAACGGGCGGCTCGCCACCGCCGACGCGCAGACCAAGGCCCAGGCCAAGGACGCGCTGCGCAGGCTGAGCGCGGGCGGCGGCACCGCGATCGGCACCTGGCTGCGGCTCGCGGACCGGCTGCTCGGCGCCGCCGATGTGAACATCCGGCACGGCATCCTGCTGACGGACGGCCGCAACGAGCACGAGTCGCCGGAGGATCTGCGCTCCGCGCTCGACGCCTGCGCGGGCCGCTTCACGTGCGACGCCCGCGGTGTCGGCACCGACTGGGAGGTGAAAGAGGTCACAGCCATCGCCTCCGCGCTGCTCGGCACGGCCGACATCGTCGCCGACCCCTCCGGGCTGGCCGCGGACTTCACGCGGATGATGGAGAACGCGATGGGCAAGGAGGTCGCGGACGTGGCGCTGCGGCTCTGGACGCCCGTCGGGGTCGAGATCAGATTCGTCAAGCAGGTGGCGCCCACCGTCGCCGATCTGACCGGCCGCCGCACCGAGGCGGGTCCGCGCGCCGGGGACTATCCGACCGGCTCCTGGGGCGACGAGTCCCGCGACTACCACGTCTGTGTGCTGGTCCCGGAGGCCGGAATCGGCCAGGAGATGCTGGCGGCACGGGTCTCGCTGATCCTGCCCGACCCGTCGGGCGGCGCTCCGCAGACCCTTTCGCAGGGTCTTGTACGAGCGGTGTGGACGGACGACATGGTGGCGTCCACGTCGATCAATCCGCAGGTCGCGCACTACACGGGTCAGGCCGAACTGGCACAAGTCATCCAGCAGGGACTCGATGCACGCAAGTCGGGAGACTTCGACGGGGCGACCGCGAAGCTCGGCCGTGCGGTGCAGTTGGCGTCGGCCTCCGGGAACGAGGACACTGCGAAACTGCTTTCGAAGGTGGTCGACGTCGTCGATGCGGCGACCGGTACTGTGCGACTGAAGGCAAAGGTCGCGGAGGCGGACGAGATGACCCTCGAAACGCGCTCGACCAAGACCGTTCGCGTCAAGAAGTAACAACGAAGCGACACCCGGCAACCGAACGAGCATGACGGCCCCCGGGCCGGACGAGGAGAGGGGGAAGCGCCGACATGCCGACCTGCCCGAACGGACACCAGTCGGGTTCCGAGGACTGGTGCGAGGTCTGCGGACACCGCATGGCCGGGGCGGGCGCGCCTGCGGGCGCAGTTCCCCCGCCGCCTCCCCCGCCGCCCGCGCCCGGCTACGGCTACCCGCAGGGCTCCGGCCCCGGTGAGCCGACCGCCCGTGCCGAGCTCTGCCCGCAGTGCCGCACCCCGCGTGAGGCGATGGCACCCTTCTGCGAGGAGTGCCGCTGGAACTTCCTCACGAACACGGCGACCTCGTACACCCCGCTCGCCCCGCAGCAGGGCGTGCCGGGTGCCCCGGTGCCCGGTCTGAACCTGCCGCCCGGCTTCCAGGCCCAGCAGGGACCGCCGCCGCCCCCGCAGCAGCAGCGGGACCCGTTCGAGTACCAGAGTTCGCGTCCCTCGCAGATGAACCGTCCGGCGGAGCCGCTCTCGCCCGAGCAGGGCGGCCACCCCGGCCCGCCGCCTCCGCCCTCGTTCCAGCAGGGCCCGCCGCCCCCGCCGTCGTTCCAGCAGCCGCCGCAACAGCAGGCGCCGCAGGGATTCCAGCAGCAGTCCGCGCCGCCCGCACCCTCGCAGCCGCAGGCTCCGCCGATGGGTGGCGACGACTGGCTGCTGCCGCCGCCCTCGCAGGGCATGGCTCCGCAACCGCCCGCCCCGCAGCCGCCCGCCCCGCAGCCGCCCGCCCCGCAGCCGCCCGCCCCGCAGCAGCAGGGGTTCCAGCAGCCGATGCAGCAGCCGTTCCCGGGCCAGGGCCAGCAGAACCAGGGGCAGGCTCAGGGTCAGGCTCAGGGTCAGCAGAACCAGGGGCAGGGTCAGAACCAGCAGTCCACCACCTGGACGGCCGTCATCGCCCCGGACCGCGAGTACTTCCTGGCGATGATGCAGCGCAGCGGCCCCGAGGCGACCGGGCTCAACCTGCCCGCGTACTCCCCGGAGCAGCACCTTCCGCTGACCGGCAACCAGATCACCATCGGTCGCCGCCGGCAGAGCACGGGCGAGTCCCCCGACATCGATCTGTCCGTGCCGCCGGAGGACCCCGGTGTCTCGCACCAGCACGCCGTGCTCGTGCAGCAGCCCGACGGCGGCTGGGCCGTGGTCGACCAGAACTCCACCAACGGCACCACGCTCAACACCGCCGAGGACCCGATCCAGCCCTACGTCCCCGTCCCGCTCCAGGACGGCGACCAGGTGCATGTCGGGGCCTGGACGACCATCACGCTCCGTCGCGGCTGAGGTCCTGGCAGCCGGCGACCGGCCAGACGTACGGCCCCTCCGGGTCGTCGAGCCAGGCCCACTGCCGGCCCTGCCCGACCGTGATGCCGTACCTCTCCCTCCGGGGGCGCTGTTCGCGCTGCCAGAGGGAGAGGGCCTCGTGCGGATCGAGGGCGCCCGCGGTCAGGGTCAGCAGGAAGCGGAACAGGTCGTTCTCGACGATGCGCCCCGGCAGACCGCCGAGGCGCTGGAGCTGTGCGGGCAGCGGCAACGCCCCGCGCAGCGGCACGAAGTACGCGGGCGTGTCCAGGAACCGCCCCTCCGCACACCGCCCGTGCGCGGTCTCCCGTACGTCCAGGGCGACCAGACCCGTGGCGAGCGGGGCGAGGATGCGCGCGCCAGGACTGCATTGCGCCGGCCATGACTGCGGTACGCAGGGCATCGCGCAGGTAGCGATGATCCGGTCGTACGGGCCCCGCTCGGGGCAGCCGCGCGCCCCGTCGGCCGTGACCACGGCCGGCCGGTAGCCGGCCGCCGCCAGATGACGGCGGGCCGACTCCGTGATCTCCGGGTCCAGATCGACCGTGGTCACCGCGGAGTCCCCGAGCCGGTGGGCGAGCAGGGCGGCGTTGTAGCCGGTGCCCGCGCCGATCTCCAGGACGGTGTGCCCGTCACGGACGTCCAGGGCCTCCAGCATCCGGGCCATGAGTGACGGCCTGCTGCTCGACGAGACGAGTGCGCCGTCCTTGATACGGGTGGCCAGAGGCGCGTCCTCGTATGCCCCGCGCAGCCAGCGCGCACGCCGCCCGGCATCGGGGTCCTCGCACCACAGCCGCTCCTCCCGGCCCACCGGGCCCGCGAAGTAGTAGGGCACGAACAGATGGCGGGGGACGTCCTCGAAGGCGGCCCGCCAGTTGGGGTCGCGCAGGCCGCCGTCCGCGAGGACGGCGCGCACCATGGCCCACCGCGCCTCCGCGCCGTCGGCCGTGTAGTGGTCCAGGTGTGCGCCCATAACTCCACTTTCCTGCGACGGAGGCGGACAAGCGAGCAGTCGGGATCAGGTCTCGGGTGAACGACTTCTGGCCGAACCCTTCGCACAGACTCGCTATTCACTTTGCGCGGACCATACGTTCACGTCCGCAACACAGTTCGGGCACCCGCCATCAGTGGGTGCTCATCTTCTTGCTGTCTTCTTCGGAGGTTCAACGTGCGTCGGAGAACCATGCGTGTCGGTGCGGTCCTCATCGGGGCGACCACCGCGTTACTGGGCGCGAACACCGCGTTCGGCAACGCTGTCTACACCTACCAGGGCGACGACTTCGCCTACATCAAGAATGACCACGAATCGGTCGCTGTATGCGACCGGGAGCTCGACGGATCCAGCGTCTACACCAACTACTACCGGTCGATCGACTCCGACTACCGACGCGTCGAGGAGACGAGAGGCAGCGGGACCTGCACCTCCTCCGGGTCCAGCAGCAACCTCGTATGGAAGATCCGCGCGTGCGAGAACATCTCCGCGTTCCCCGATGCCTGTTCCCCCTGGAAGACGCACTTCTGAACCATGGTCCAGCACACCTTGAACGTCTCCGGCCTGACCTGTGAACTCGGCGGTCGCACTCTGCTGGCCTCGGTGTCGCTGACCGCAGCGGCCGGGCGGTCGGTCGCCGTGACCGGGCCCAGCGGCAGCGGGAAGAGCACACTGCTCTCCTGCCTCGCCGGGCTGCGACGGCCGACCGCCGGACGCGTCGAGGTGTGCGGCACCGATGTCGCCACGTTGCGGCCCTCGAAGGCCGCGGCGTGGCGTCTGGCCACGCTCGGGTTCGTGTACCAGTTCGGCGAACTGCTGCCGGAGCTCTCCGCTGTGGAGAACGTGGCGCTGCCGCTGCTGATCGGTGGCGACGCCCGTAAGGAGGCGTATCCGACGGCTGAACGGCTGCTGGACGAGCTGAGTGTCGGCTCCGTCGCCGATTCGCCGGCCGGGTCCCTCTCCGGAGGTGAACGCCAGCGGGTCGCCGTGGCCCGCGCGCTGTCCACCCGGCCGCCGGTGATCCTGGCGGACGAACCCACCGGCGCGCTCGACGAGGAGGCCACCGACGAGGTCTGCGACCTGCTGTTCGCGCTGCCCGCGGCCCGGCAGTGCACACTGGTGGTCGTCACCCACAACCCCGTGGTGGCGGCCCGTGCCGACGTGACGCTCCGGCTCTCCGGCGGCATCCTGAGCGAGCAGCCGCACCCGGACATGACGGGACCGGTCCGCGGGTGAGCCGCTCGCGCCGGGGCGCCACCGCGCAGCTGCTGGCGATCGGCAGGCGTACCGCACACGCACCCGGAGATCCCCGGGTGCTGCTCCAGGGCGCCTGCCTGGCCCTGGCCGCCGCGGCGACCGTGTTGCTGGTCTGGTCGGTACTGACGGTCCACGCCGTGTACGAGGCCCGGGAGACCAGGGGCGCGGCACGGATGCCGGTCCTGACCGATCCGGACAGCGAGCCCGCCCTGCGCTGGCTGGAGAGCGTGGACAGCCGGCAGCAGCGCGCGTTCTCCGTGGTGTACATCGAACCGATCGTCGCCGAGGCGCCCCTGCCACCCGGTCTTCCGCGCTGGCCCGCACCTGGCGAGGCGTTCGTCTCGCCCGCGCTGCTGGAGGCGATGCCACAGGCCACCGAGCGTTACGGAACGTACGGGGGGAAGATCTCCGCAGCCGGGCTCGTCGATCCCGGTGAGCTGCTCGTCTACGCGCGGGCCCCCGAAGGGATAAAGCTCGGCGATTTCGGCAGCGCCCTCTCCATTCCCGGCTTCGGGTCCCCGCAGGGCGGGCCGGAGTATTTCTCGAGCCAGGGCGGCTCTCGATCCGAGAGTGATCTGTACTGGCTGATCAGCCCGTTCCTCGGGCTCCCCGTTGCCGTACTGCTGGTCACCGGCTCCCGGCTGGGCGCCAAACGCCGGGACCGCCGGCTGGCGGCCCTCTACGCCCTGGGGGCCGGCCGCTCCGTGCGGGCCCGGATCAGCGTCGGCGAGTGCGCCCGGCCGCTCGCGCTCGGCACCGCGGCTGCCGCTCTGCCACTGGCCGTCCTGTGTTTCGTCGACATGAGGCTGCCGGTCACCCGCTACTGGATCGCCGCCGATGACCTCCGAGCGGTCCTGATCCCGTTCCTGCTCGTGGTACCGGTGGTCTGGGTGGCGCTGTGCGCTCTCTTCGCAGGTTTGCATCTGCGACCACGCGGCACCGGGGGGAACCGTCCGCGCCCGTTCACGGACCGTGCCGCGCTCTGGCCCGGGTGGCTGGCCGGGGCCGGCGGACTGTTCATGCTGTGGGGTGCGCTGATCTCGGGGACGTACGGCTACCGGCTCTTCCTCCTCGGCACCGTACTCGCGCTCGCCGGGCTGCCGCCGCTCCTGGGCCGGGCGGCCGTCCGGCTCTCCGGCCGGCTCACCGGACGCGGACGCGACAACGCCGCCCGGCTGATCGGCGGGCGATGGGCCGCCGCCCACCCCGGTGTGATCGCCCGGGCCAGCGCCTCGCTCGCCATCCTGCTCGGTCTGCTCGCCCAGGCCCAGGTCGCGGTCACCGATCTGACGGCCGAGGCACGGGCCGCCACCGCACTCAGTCAGCGGCTCGACGGACGGATGCTGCAGGTCGACACCGCCGAGCAGGGCCGCGCCCCGGGCCTGCGCTTCACGGCCGGTCTCGACCCGGGCGACCAGCTGCTGCGCGTCGGCAGCGGTGAGGGCCAACAGCTCGTGATCGAGGCTCCCTGCGCGACGCTCGCCCGGCTCGGCGCACTGCGCGCCTGCCCGCGCGGCACGGCACGTTCGTTGGAGGACGTCTTCACCGGGGCGACACCTCGCACCGAAGCGCTGCGCTGGATGACCAACGGCGCCCCGCAGGTCATGGCCACGCCGGACGCACCCGAACTGCTCGCACGCACCGGCCACTTCGCCGTACTGATGACGGATCCGCACGAGGACCGTGTGCAGCGCGCGGCGCGTGCCGCCTTCGGTCCGGTCTCCGTGGGAGCGCCCGGGGAGGCGTTTGTGACGGGTTCGGCGACCCGGGCCCGGACGGTGGACTGGGTGCTGCTGACCGGCTCGATCGGGCTGTTCCTGCTGATCCTCACCGGCCTCGCCGGCCTGCTGCACGGCTTCCTGGACCGCGCCGAGGACCTGGCCCCTCTGGCCGGGTACACAGCGGGGGTGGGCTTCCATGTGCGGCTCGCCTGGTGGGGAATGGGTGCGCCGATGGCTTGCGCGGTCGTGCTGAGCACACTGTTCGCCGGGCTGATCGCGACGCTCCATTCACAGCTGTTCGCGCGGGCGGGAGATACGCCGGAGATGCTGCTGGGCGTGACCCTGGCAGCGACGACGGCCCTGTGCGGTGCGGCCACCGTCGTCGGCGGGCTGCTCTCCCGCCGTTACGGACATCGCTGGGTGCCCCGCGGGGACTGAGGGACCGGGACGGGGTCCGGGGTCCTAGGACCCCGGTCCTCGGCCGGTGCGTCTGCGACCATGGACACGTGACTGAGATTCCGCGCGACACGCTTCAGGAGCAGACCTTCTACGAGCAGGTCGGCGGCGAGGAGACCTTCCGGCGCCTGGTGCACCGCTTCTACCAGGGTGTCGCCGATGACCCGCTGCTGCGTCCGATGTACCCGGAGGAGGACCTCGGCCCGGCCGAGGAGCGCTTCACGCTGTTCCTCATGCAGTACTGGGGCGGCCCCCGGACGTACAGCGACGACCGCGGGCACCCTCGGCTGCGGATGCGGCACGCACCGTTCCAGGTCGACCGGGCCGCGCACGACGCCTGGCTCGGCCACATGCGGATCGCACTCGACGAGCTCGGGCTGTCCGCCGAGCACGAGCAGCAGCTGTGGAACTACCTGACCTACGCCGCCGCTTCGATGGTGAACACGGAGGGCTGATCACGGAGGGCCGGCCGCGGAGTGCCACCGGAATCCGGTGTTCCGCGGCCGGATAACGGTCACGATCCCATCAAGGTGCACCCGCAAGCGGTTTCCATAACCCCGTGCTGTCTGAAAGCATCCCTGGAAGCGTCGGGGGGCGTGCGTATTCAGGGTGTCTGGGGGTCAGGTGACGGGGTTCGTCTTTCTGCGCGTGAGGGCCCACCGGCTCCTGCTCGCCGCGGCCGTACTGGCCGTGCTCCTGACCACCTCCGTGCTCGCCGCGCTCACCGCGTTCTCCGGTTCCATCGGCGACGCCGCGCTGCGCCACTCGCTCACTCACCGGTCCGCCGCCTCGGCCTCGCTCGTCGTATCCGCCCAGGTGGACCGCGATCAGCGCGAGGAAGCCGACGCCACGGCCCGCGAGGCGGCCCGCGACACCTTCGCCGGGCTCCCCGTGACCGTACGGAAGCTGGAGCTCTCCGGTCCTTACGCCCTGCCGCGCGGCCTCCAGGCTCCGGCCGCCCGGCGCGGCGACCCCGATCTGACGCAGTTCGCGGCGCTGGACCACAGCCGGATCCGGATCACCTCCGGCCGCATGCCCGAGGCCGGGAGCGGGAAGAGCGACGGGCTCGTACAGGTCGCTCTGCCGGGCACCGCCGCCGAGGTCCTGAAGGTGAAGGCCGGCGCCCGGCTCACCCTCACCGACCGGCTGGGCGGCAAACCGCTGAAGATCCGGATCACCGGTCTGTACGAGGCCGTGGACCAGGCCGATCCGTACTGGCAGCTGGACCCGCTCGCCGGACGCGGCGTCCGCAAGGTCGTCTTCACCACCTACGGTCCACTGCTCACCGATCCCGCGGTGCTCGCCTCCGGACGGGTCAGCCCGGGAGAGACGTCCTGGCTGGCGGGCGCGGACTTCCGTACGGTCACCACCGGCCGGATGGACGCGCTGCACCAGGCGTCGACCGACGGCCCCAAGGCCCTGCTCGCCACCGAGGTGTTCAAGGACGGCGCGTCCGTGCGGACTTCGCTGCCCACGGTGCTCGAACAGATCGAGAAGGCGCTGCTGGTCTCGCGCTCGACGCTGATGATCGTCGCCGTTCAGCTGGTGCTGCTCGCCGCCTACGCCCTGCTGCTGGTGGCGAGGCTGCTGAGCAGCGAGCGGGGCGGCGAGACCGAGCTGCTGCGGGCCCGTGGCGGTTCGCGCGGCCGGATCACCTCGTTCGCCGCGATCGAGGCCCTGATGCTCGCGGTGCCCGCGGCCGTCGTCGCGCCCCTGCTCGCGGGGCCGCTGACCCGGTTGCTCGCCGAGCGCAGCGAGCTCTCCCGGATCGGGGTGCGCCTGGACGGCAGCGCGTCCGGGACCGTATGGCTGGTCGCCGCCGGTGTCGCACTGGCGTGTGCGCTCGCCGTGGTGGCGCCCGCGCTGACCTCCGGTGGCGGTGGTGGGCGCGGCCGTGCGGCCTCGCTCCCCGGGCCTGTGCGGGCGGGCGCCGATGTGGGGCTTCTGCTGATCGCGGCGGTGGCGTACTGGCAGCTCGACCGGCAGACGGGGGCCTCCGGAAGCGGCGCCCTGAGCGGGGACCAGGAGGGCGAGCTCGGTATCGATCCGCTGCTGGTCGCCGCTCCCGCGCTGGCGCTGCTCGCGGGCACGGTCCTGACGCTGCGGCTGCTGCCGCCCGCGGCGAGACTCGCCGAGCGCCGCGCCGCGAGCGGCCGGGGGCTGCCCACGGCACTGGCCGGCTGGCAGTTCAGCCGTCGGCCGCTGCGCGGCGCGGGTCCTGTGCTGCTGCTGGTCCTGTCCGTGGCGATGGGCATGCTGGCCATCGGTCAGAGCGCGTCCTGGGACCGTTCGCAGGGTGACCAGGCGGATTTCAGGTCCGGGGCTTCCGTACGCATGACGGGCGGGCCGAACAGCGATCCGGCGAAGGCGGGTGCGTACGGCGCGCTGGACGGGGTACGGGAGGCGGCGCCCGCGTACCGCACGAGCATGGAACTCTCCGGCGAGCGCACGGCCCAGATCCTCGCCCTGGACACCGCGCACGCCGACGAGCGGATGATGCTGCGCGACGATCTCGCCGACGGCTCCCCGTCCGGGCTCCTGCGTTCGCTGGCTCCGCCGCGGACGGACCGGCCCGGCCTTGTGCTGCCGAAGGGTGGCACGCAGCTGAGGTTCGACGTGCGCATCACCGATACGGCCGCCCGCGACGGGGCGTCCCCTTCGGGCCGCACGCCGCAGGTCGCCGTTCTCCTCGAGGACCGTTTCGGTCTGCCGTACCGGGCCCTCGCCGGACCGGTGCCGGCCGACGGCAGGCCGCACTCCGTGTCCGTCCCGGTCTCCGCCGCGGGTGAACTGGCCCTGACCGGCTTCGAGCTGGACGACAAGCCGCCCGTCGGCAGCGCCGAGCAGCACCGGCTGTCGGTGACCGCCCTGCGGACGGTGGCCGGCGGCGGCGCCGAGAAGCCGGTGCCCGTGCCGGACGGCTTCCGCTGGCAGGCGGCCCTGACGGTCAGCGTGGGAGGCGAGGACCAGCAGGGGCCCGGCCTGGCGCCGTCGGTTCCCGCAGGGGCCGCGCTGTCGCTCGACTACGGCACCGGTCTTGTGGCCGAGGAGGACGCGGGGTTCCTCCCGCCGGTGAACAGCATCCGCGTCACCTCGGCCCGTTCGAAGGCCCCGGCGCTGAACGCCGTGGCGACGGACGCGTTCCTGAAGGCTTCGGGGGCGAAGAAGGGCCAGAGCATCGATGTGCCGCTCGGCGGTGAGCAGGTGCGCGTGAAGATCACGAAGGTGGTCAGGCAGCTGCCCACGACAGGCCCGGCCGCCACCGCTGCGGGATCGTCCGGTTCCGGCGGGGGCGGCTCCACCGGGGACGGCGGAGCGCTTCTGCTCGATCTCAGGGCCCTCACCCAGGTGTTCGCCCACGATTCGACCTCCCTGCTCAGCCCCACCGAGTGGTGGCTGAGCACCAACAGCCCGGCCGACGCGAAGAACGTCGCCGCCCAGCTGCGCGCCCTGCCCGACACCGACCCGGCGCAGGTCCACGTACGCGACGAGGTGGCCGATGACCTGGTCAGCGATCCGCTGGGGGCAGGCCCGCAGTCCGCGCTGCTGGCCGTCGCCGTGGTCGGAGCCGCGCTGGCGGCGGTGGGTTTCGCGGTGAGCGCCGTCGGCTCGCAGCGCGAACGTTCCGCCGAGTTCGCCGTGCTGCGGGCGCTGGGCGCGCCGCGCCGCCAGCTGGCCCGGATGATCGCCGCCGAACAGGGCGTGCTGATCGCCATCGGACTGCTGGCAGGGCTCGCGCTCGGCGCGGTCCTGACCAGGGCGGTCGTGCCGCTCATCGTGCTGACCGGCCAGGCCGCCCAACCGGTTCCGGCCGTGCTGGTGCAGCTGCCCGCCGGGCAGATCGCCGGGCTGCTGGCAGGTGTCGCCGCACTGCCGCTGCTGATCGTCGCGGCGATCGCGCTGCGCCGGGCCGACCCGGCGGTATCGCTGCGCCACCAGGGGGACAACTGACATGAGCGCCGAAAAGAACGCCACCTCAGGCCGCGTCCCCCGTGGTCCCGCCGCCTGCGCCCCCTGGGTACGCACCCGGCTGCGTACCGCTCCCGGCGCCGCCGCCGCGCTCGCCGTGCTCGTGCTGCTCACCGCGTTCCTCGCCGCCGCGTTCCCGCGCTCCGTGGACGCGTACGAGACGAAGGGGCTGCGCCACGACGTCGGCTCGGCGAGCCCGGAACGCAGTCTGCTCGAAGTGACGACGCTGCCCATGGGGCTCAGCGTGGACGAACGGGCCGACGCGTCGCGGCGGGCGAAGCTGGCCGAGGTCCACGGCAAGCTCCTGGGCTCGCTGCCCTCCCCCGTACGGCCCGACGCGGCGAACTCCTCGTACGGGGTGCACACCACGAAGCCGGTGCCCGCCACCGAGCCCTGGCTGCCGCGCCCCAACGCCTTCCCCCCTCAGTTCACGTACGCGGCCCCGTCGGCGCTGTCCGAGCACAGCACCCTGAGCGCCGGGCGCTGGCCCGCCAGCCGGGGCGAGGTCACCCCCGCCACCCGGGAGGTGGAGGCGGCCGTCACGACCGAGTCCGCCGCCTCGCTGGACATCGAGGTCGGTTCGAAGATCGCCGTGTCCACGCACGACGGGAAGCCGCTGACCCTGCGGATCACCGGGATCGTCACCCCCCGGGACCCCGAGAGCGCCTACTGGTCCGCCGAGCCCCTGATGCGTGCCGCTTCGCTGGTCCCGGCGCCCGACTCCCCCACTCCCGTCTTCTACTGGGCGGCCACGCTGCTGCTGGCACCGGACGCCGGTCCCGCGCTGCTGTCCACGACGGGCGAACCCGAGCTGTTCTGGCGCATCGCACCGGACGCCGCGCACCTCACCTCGCTGGACGCCGCCCCGCTCCGGGCCGCCGTCGCCTCGATGGAGCGCGGCCCCGAACTGCTGAACATGCGGGACATCGCGGGCCCCACCGCGACGCTGACCACGGATCTGGACCAGATCCTCCTCTCCCACGAGGCGATGCGCGGCGCGATCAGCCCCGTCGTCGCGGTCGCCGCGGTCGGGATCGGCGCGGTCGCCGGGGTGGTCCTGCTGATGACGGGAGGGCTGACCGCGAGCCGCAGGCACAGCGAACTGTCGCTGCTGCGCTCGCGCGGCGCCTCACTCGCCGGCATCGGCAGGAGGCTGCTCGGCGAGACGGCCGTGACCGTGCTGCCCGCGGCGGCGCTCGGCCTGCTGCTCGCCGTGCTCCTCGTCGGGGACGCCCGGCTGTGGCCCGCGGTGGCGGGCGCCGGCGCGGTCGCCGCACTGGTCTGCATCGCGCTCCCCCTGCTGACGACGCTCCAGCACCGCAGACCCCAACTGCACGGGGCCCGGGACGACATGATGAGCGCCCGGCCCTCGCGGCGGCGCACCGTCGCCGAACTGACCGTGCTGGTACTGGCGGTCGGCGCGGTCACCGCGCTGCGCCGCCGGGGCACCGCATCGGCCGGGGGCACCGACCTGCTCGTCTCCTCCGCCCCCGTGCTCGTCGGCCTGATCGCGGCGCTCGTCCTCGTACGGCTCTACCCGCTGCCGCTGCGGCTTGCCTCCCGCCCCGTCGCCCGGACGCGGGGTGCGATCGGCTTCCTGTCGCTGGCCCGCGCCGGGCGTTCGTCGGCGAGCGGCACACTCCCGCTGCTCGCCCTGCTGATCGCCCTGACCACGGCGGCGTTCGGCGGTTCGGTGCTCGCCGGTGTGACGGACGCCCGGGACGACGCGGCACTCGCGGCCGTCGGCGCGGATGCCCGGATCAGCGGGCAGGGCGACGCGACGCCGGTGACGGACCGTTTCACCCGGGAGGTGCGCGCGGCGGGCGGCGTACGGGACGTGGCACCCGTACAGATCGAGTACGGCGTTCAGCTGCCGCCCGGAAAGGACGGCTCCCAGGGCACGAAGGGGGCGACGCTGATCGGCGTCGACCCCGACTCGTACAACCGGCTGGCCCGCGCCACCGGACTACAGCCGTTCCCCGCCGGGCCGCTGAAGGCCACCGGCCCCTCGGCGCCCCTGCCCAAGGGTGCGCCGGACTCGGACGACCGGGTGCTGCCCGCGATCGCCTCGCCGTCCGTCGCCGCGCGCCTCGGCGACCGGCCGCACGCCGTCGAGACACTCGCCGGAGACTTCAAGGTGCGGGTCGTGGGCGTCCGGCCGGCCACTCCCGCGGTGAGCAGTTCCGAGTTCCTCGTCGTCAACTCCGCCTCGCTCACCCTGCGGCAGAACACCACGCTGCTGGTCACCGGCGAGGCACTGGACGCGAAGGCGCTGAGCGCCGCTGCCGAAGACGCGGGCAAGGACTTCGTCGTACGCCTGCGGTCCGAGGAGCGCGAGTCGTTCGTCGACACGCCTCTGCAGGCGGGCGCCGAACGGATCTACGGAGCGGGAATCGTGGCGGGGGCCGGGTACGCGCTGCTCGCCGTCCTGCTGTCGCTGCTGCGGACCGCGCCCGAACGCACCACCCTGCTGGCGAGACTGCGCACCATGGGGCTGACCACCGGGCAGGGCAGGCGGCTGCTGGCCCTGGAGGCGATGCCGCAGGCGCTGCTCGCCGCCGTCGGCGGGCTGCTCGTCGGCTGGGCGACCATCGCGCTGCTGGCGCCGGGCGTCGACCTGGTCTCGCTGGCACTGTCCGGGGCGCGCGGTGCCGCCGATGTACCGCACACCGCTTCACTGCGGGCCGACCTCTGGTCACTGGCACTTCCGGCGCTCGGCGTGGTCCTCCTCGCCGCCGCCGTCGCCGGTGTCCAGGCCTGGTGGGCGAGCCGTCGTGGATCGATCACCGAACTCAGGGCAGGAGACACCCGATGACGTCGACGACCGAGACCACCCTGGCGGAGCTCGAACAGCGGGCCGCCGCACGCCGCGACCGGCCCTCGTACGGCCATGACGCGCTGATCGCCTGCGACCGGCTGGTACGCATCTTCACCACGGACGGCGTGGAGGTGCAGGCCCTCCAGGGTCTCGATCTGCTCGTCACCGAGGGCGAGTTGATGGCCCTGGTCGGTGCCTCGGGCAGTGGCAAGTCGACGCTGATGAACATCCTGGCGGGCCTCGACGTGCCCACGGCCGGGTCCGCGAAGGTCGCGGGCTGCGACCTGCTGTCCATGGGCAAGAAGGAGCGGCTGCGCTACCGCCGTGACGTGGTCGGTTTCGTCTGGCAGCAGACCGCCCGCAATCTCCTGCCGTACCTCACCGCCGTCCAGAACGTCACACTGCCGATGCAGTTGCGCGGCGGCGGCCGGCGCGGCGAACAGGCCGCCCGCGCCGAGTCGTTGCTCCAGATGCTGGAGGTGGCGGACTGCCGCGACCGGCGTCCGCAGCAGATGTCCGGCGGCCAGCAGCAGCGGGTGGCGATCGCGGTGGCGCTGGCCAACTCCCCCTCGGTGCTGCTCGCTGACGAACCGACCGGCGAGCTCGACTCGGCCACCGGTGAGCAGGTGTTCGCCGCGTTCCGCCGTGCCAACGAGGAGCTGGGCACGTCGATCGTGATCGTGACCCACGACCAGGCGGTGGCGAGCGAGGTGCGCCGTACGGTAGCCATCCGCGACGGCCGTACGTCCTCCGAGGTGCTGCGGCACACGGAGGTCGACGCGGCGACGGGCAAGGAGTCGCAGGTGGCCCGCGAGTACGCGATGCTCGACCGCGCGGGCCGGCTCCAGCTGCCGGCCGACTACACCGAGGCGCTGGGCATGGAGCACCGGGTGATGCTGGAGCTGGAGCAGGACCACATCGGGGTGTGGCCGGACGGGCGCGAGGAGTAGAACCGGTGGCCGCGCACACCCCCCACGGGATGCGCGGCCACCGGCCTCGCGGGCGCGCCGGCGTGCTGGTGCGCACCCGATGTGGAACTCTCCCAATCCTCGCCCGCCGCGCATAGGCGCAACGGTGGCGTTTGTGCGTCATGACGCACATACGCCACGGGGCCGGGGCGAGTCAGTGCCCGGTGCCGACCGTCACCGCGAGGTTGCCGAGCCCGCCACCGGGGCCGCGGACGATGACCGAGCCGAAGGGTGTGCGCAGCCGGAGCCACGGGCCCGAGGTCAGCAGGGCGACCGGGAAGTCCGGGGCGGCGCGCAGGAAGCCCAGGGACTGCGCGGCATGGACCGCGCGCAGGGGAAGCTGTGTGGTGCCGACGTGGCGCGACCAGATCTCGCGGCCGATCAGGTCGCGTTCCGCCCTGGTGCGGCGGTCGTCGGGCAGCGCTTCGTCGCGGGTGCGGAATTCCTCGACGGCGGCGGTGAGCTGAGCACGCAGGGCCATCGGGTCCGGCAGTCCGGACTGTTCGTGCCAGCCGCCGCGCGGCGGGAGCACACCGGTCCACGGCGGTCCCGTGACAGGCGCGGGAACGGCGCCGGAGCCGGTCGACTCCTCCAGGGATTCGAGGAGTTCACCGGCGGACACGGTCACGTCGAACTCGTGCGTGCCGGTCAGCCGCGCCGTCCGGATCGCGAGGACCTCGAACGACGGCGGCCTTCCGAACACGGCCAGTGCGCCGCCGCCGGCCTGCAACCGGACGGCTGCGGCCCGGTCGTAGTGGAGCAGCCGGCCGAGGAAGGCGGCGAGATCCGCCGCCTCCCTCGGGTCGGCGAACAGCAGCGACCGCACGGGCACCGTCATACGGCTGCGGGCTCCTCGGCCAGGAACTCCTGGAGGAAGAGCTTCTCCTCCGCGGAGATACGCCGGGGCCGCTCCTCGGCCAGGTTGTACGGGACGACAACGGTCGACGCCCGTACGTACACCTGCTCCGGGTCCTTGATCTCGTACGAGATCGTGAGCGAGGCGGCACCTATCTTCGTGACCCACGACTCGACGGTCACCGGGGCGTGCCGGTGGACCAGCGGCCGTACGTAGTCGATCTCGTGCCGGGCCACGACGGACCCGCCCGAGAAGGACGGCGAGCCGTCCCCCGGCTGCAGGCGGAACATGAAGTCGATGCGCGCCTCCTCCAGATAGCGGAGGAAGACCACGTTGTTGACGTGGCCGAAGGCATCCATGTCCGACCAGCGGAGCGGGCAGCTGTAGATATGACGAGCCAAGACGATCAGCCTCGCGTGAGCTTCTTGTACGTGGCGCGGTGCGGGCGGGTGGCGTCGGCGCCGAGCCGCTCGACCTTGTTCTTCTCGTACGACTCGAAGTTGCCCTCGAACCAGTACCACTTGGACTCGCCCTCGTACGCCAGGATGTGCGTGGCGACGCGGTCCAGGAACCAGCGGTCGTGGGAGATGACCACGGCCGCACCCGGGAACTCGAGCAGGGCGTTCTCGAGCGAGGAAAGGGTCTCCACGTCGAGGTCGTTGGTGGGCTCGTCGAGGAGCAGCAGGTTGCCGCCCTCCTTGAGCGTCAGCGCCAGGTTGAGGCGGTTGCGCTCACCACCGGACAGGACACCGGCCGGCTTCTGCTGGTCCGGGCCCTTGAAGCCGAACGCGGAGACGTACGCCCGCGAAGGCATCTCGACCTGGCCGACGTTGATGTAGTCCAGCTCGTCCGACACGACGGCCCAGAGGGTCTTCTTCGGGTCGATGTTGGCGCGGGACTGGTCGACGTAGGAGATCTTGACCGTGTCGCCGACCTTGATGGCGCCGGAGTCCGGCGTCTCCAGGCCCTGGATCATCTTGAACAGCGTGGTCTTGCCCGCACCGTTCGGACCGATGATGCCGACGATGCCGTTGCGCGGCAGCGTGAAGGACAGGTCGTCGATGAGGACCTTGTCGCCGAAGGCCTTCGAGAGGTTCTCGACCTCGACGACGATGGAACCGAGCCGCGGGCCCGGCGGAATCTGGATCTCCTCGAAGTCCAGCTTCCGCATCTTGTCCGCCTCGGCCGCCATCTCCTCGTACCGGGCGAGACGTGCCTTGGACTTGGTCTGCCGGCCCTTGGCGTTGGAGCGGACCCACTCGAGTTCTTCCTTGAGCCGCTTCTGACGCTTCTCGTCCTTGCGGCCCTCGACCTTGAGGCGCGCCTGCTTCTTCTCCAGGTACGTGGAGTAGTTGCCCTCGTAGGCGATGGCACGGCCGCGGTCGAGCTCGAGGATCCACTCGGCGACGTTGTTCAGGAAGTACCGGTCGTGGGTGACGGCGATGACGCAGCCCGCGTACTTCGAGAGGTGCTGCTCCAGCCAGTTCACCGACTCGGCGTCGAGGTGGTTGGTGGGCTCGTCGAGGAGGAGCAGGTCCGGGGCCTCGATGAGGAGCTTGCAGAGCGCCACGCGGCGCTTCTCGCCACCGGAGAGGTTGGTGACGGGCCAGTCGCCGGGCGGGCAGCCCAGGGCGTCCATGGCCTGCTCCAGCTGAGCGTCCAGGTCCCACGCGTTGGCGTGGTCCAGGTCCTCCTGGAGCTTGCCCATCTCGTCCATGAGCGCGTCGGAGTAGTCGGTCGCCATGAGCTCGGCGACCTCGTTGAAGCGCTTGAGCTTGCCCATGATCTCGGCGGCGCCGTCCTGGACGTTCTCCAGGACGGTCTTCGACTCGTCGAGCTTCGGCTCCTGCATGAGGATGCCGACGCTGAAGCCGGGCGTGATGTACGCCTCGCCGTTGGACGGCTGCTCAAGGCCCGCCATGATCTTCAGTACCGTGGACTTACCGGCACCGTTGGGTCCCACGACACCGATCTTTGCGCCGGGCAGGAAGTTCAGGGTGACGTCATCGAGAATCACCTTGTCGCCGTGCGCCTTGCGCGTCTTGCGCATGGTGTAGATGAACTCAGCCAAGAGAAACCGTCCGGCAGCAATAGAGGTGTGGGCAGATACACCCATCTTGCCTGACGCGTGCCACCGGACGGAAACCCGTCCGGTGACCGGTACGCGCTCCGAAGGTCACACGCTCACTCGCTGTCACCGTTCGGCTTCTTCCGGCGCAGGAGGAGGACCGAGCCGCCGCCGATGACGACGAGGGCGATGGCGATGCCCGCGATGATCGGGGTGGCACTGGAACCGCCGGTCTCGGCGAGGTCGCCCTCCAGCCCCGTGGAGCTGGTGCCCGTGGACGCCGGGACGGGCTGCCTGGCGCTCTGCGTACCGATGCCGCCCTGCTCACCTGCGGCGGTGTCGCCGGTGGTCGCGCAGTCCAGGACACCCGTGAAGTTCTTCTGGAGGCCGCCCGGCCCGGTGATCGTGAAGTCGTACGCCTGGTCCTCGGCCACCGGGATCGTCACGGTCCTGGTGGCTCCCGCGGCGATCGTGTGCTCGGAGCCCGCGAGCTCGAAGGTGAACGGCTCGTCGCCCCGGTTGCTCGCCGTGATGTCCACGCCGCCCTTGGCGCAGTTCTTCTTCGCGGTGAGGGCGGGAACCGCCCCGGCCTCGGCCCAGGTGGCGGTGGCCTCGGCGGAGACCGTGGATTCGCTGGAACCGGCGAGGATCTGCGTCTGGCTCCTGGTGACACCGGCGAAGGCCCGGCCGACGGGTACGGAGGTGGTCGCCTGCACCGTCAGCGAGGCGGACCCGTCGGCGGCGTCCTTCGGTATGTCGAAGTAGAGCCGGGCGCCGTCGGCCGCCGAGGTGACGGGCTTGCCGTTCTTGTCGGTGATCCGGACGCCGCTGGCGACGTCGGCGGGCGGCGTCAGGGAGACCTGGTCGGCGTTGGTACGGACGGTGACCGGACCGAGCCGCTCACCGGCCCTGCCGGAGACCGCGGCGGGCTCCAGGGCCAGGGACGCCCTGGGCTCGGCGGAGGCCGATGCGTGCTTCGCGAGCCAGTCCGCGAGCTTCTCGGCCTGCGGGTCGGCGGCCTCGACCCGGACGTCGTCCGAGTGGCGCCAGATGGCCACCTGCGTCCCGGCCGCCGCGGTCTGCTCGGTGAGCGGCCCCGTCCCGGCCCGCCGGGCGAGGGCCGCGAGGTCGTCGACGCGGGGATAGGAGTGCTGGAGGATCCAGCGGATCTTCCCGGCGTTCTTGTTGGCGCCGAGCGAGGTCTGGTCCCAGGAGGTCTCCAGATACTTCGCCTGGTCCTGGGTGGCGTTGTGGATGTCGACGCAGTACGTCTTGAGCTTGCCGCCGCCCTCGACGGTCATCTCGAAGAGCCCGGCGGGGATCACCTGGGTGGTGTTCTTCCCGCCGTTCTCGCCCGGGATGTGGAGCACCGCGCGGTCGAAGGTCTTCAGTCCGTCCAGGACCGCGGTCGCCCCGCCCTGGTGCTGAGGGGCGTTCCCGGCAGCCGCCGCGCCGGTCGCACCGGCGAGGGTGCCGGCCGCGGTGAGACCGGCGACCAGCACCGTGGCGGCCAGTCCGGCGAGCCCTCTGGCGCGACCCCGTTCGGACGATCCGGAAGACGCCGAGAACGCAGAAAACACAGAATTCCCCTCCGGGCGAGGACCTCGCGCCTGGGGCGCGTGTGGGGATTGCCTCGCCAGCAGACTCAAGTGCCCCATGAATACTGAGGAATCCTAAAGACCGAGCGAAGCACAGTCCCCCGTCATACGGCCTGACAACCATTCCGACTCGGAATCGTTATCGCGGGTAACCGGCACCCCTCTGCCCTTTCAGGACACCGACGCCAGTTCCGTGGCCGGTTCCTGACAGTTCAGCGGTTCCTGACGCTTCGCCGAATCCTCGCCCTCGGCTTCCGCCCCCTCCCTGGGCGTACGTTCCGTCAGTGACGGTTCCGCCCTGAGCACACGGCGGAACGCGGCGGTCCCCCGCGTCAGGTCATGGCCCACCGCCACCGCCTCGATGTCGACGAAGGTCCGCCGCTGACCGTCCCGTTCCTCCTCGCGCACCTTCAGCCGGCCGTGCACGACGAGTGGCTCTCCGACGGCTACGGAAGCGGTCAGATTCGCTGCGAGCGTGCGCCAGGCCCACACCGTGTAGAAGCTGGTGTGCCCGTCGGCCCAGACCTGTTTCTCCCGGTCCCAGCGGCGCGCGGTCACAGCGAAGCGGAATCGCGCCATTCCGCCGGTGGCCGTATCCCGGAAGTCCACAGCGGTCGCCGCGTTTCCCACCAGCGTCACAAAGGTGTCGTTCATTTCCCCGTCTCCCGTCCGCACTCCGTGCAGCGGCCCGGCGCACGCTCCGTGCACCGGCTTCCGCGACGACTTCATGCTGGACCGGAAACGGGAATCCCGCCGACGCCTGTGGACTACCGGCCGGTTGTGGAAAACTCCGTCACCGCCACGTACCTCTCCCGCACCTCGCGGTAGCGCGCCAGTTCCGCCGACACCGGGTCGAGGACCCTGGCCCGTCCGCATCCGGCCGCCGCGTCGCGCAGCCGCCGCTCAGCCTCCTGCCCGTACCGCCGCGCCGGACCACGTGCCGCCGCCACGCACGACCACTCCACGAGCGGCCCGCCGATGACTCCGGCGAGCATCACCAGGGCCGGTGTGACCAGGCCCGGTTCGAGTACGCCGACGATCTGGCCGAGCAGCCAGAGTCCGCCGAAGATCTGGAGCAGGGTCATCGACGCCTGGACCAGCACCGCGGCGGGCCACCAGGCGGGGCGCGGCGGCTTGGCCCTGCCACTGGGCGGGACGGCCGTGCTCCTGCCGTTCGTCCCGGCGGGGTCCGGGCCCGTGCCGCCCCCCGGCCGGGCCCGGCCCTCCGCGCTCGCCGTCCTGGCCAGTTCGTCCAGGGCCTCCGGCAGCCCCTTCGCCCCGTTCACCGCCGCTTCCCTGACGGCCTGCGCCCAGGGGCCGGGCAGCCCGGCGGACGCGTCGTCCGCGACGGCCCGTACCGCCTGCTCGACGCGCTGCCGGGCGGTGATCTCCTCCTCCGGCGGGGCCGTGGCGAGGGCCTGGGCCATGCGGTCCAGGCCGCCGAGCTGCCGGGTGGACTCGTACCAGCGCCAGAGCCGCAGCCAGGGTGTCCCGCAGGCCCGTCCGGCGTTCCGGCGCCACTCGCGCTCGGCCGCCTGCCCCGCGGCTGCCGCGCCGACGGCCTCCGCGAGCCGGTCGGTGAACTCCTCGCGCGCCAGCTCACCGAGTCCGGCCCGCCCCTCGGCGACGTACACAGGCCGGAGTTGCGCGGCTGCCGCGTCCACATCGGCGGAGAGGCGGCGTGCCGCGGCCGTGCGCTCCTGGACGAACCGGCCGAGCATCTCGCGCAGTTCAGGCATTCCGTCGCCGGTGAGCGCGGACAGGGACATGACGGTGGCGCCGGGTTCGCCGTGCTCCCCCAGGGCCATGCCGTCCTCGTCGAGCAGTCTGCGCAGATCGTCGAGGACCAGATCGGCGGCCTCCCCGGGCAGCCGGTCGATCTGGTTGAGGACGACGAAGGTGACCTCCGCGTGCCCGGCGAGCGGTCGCAGATAGCGTTCGTGGAGTGCCGCGTCGGCGTACTTCTCGGGGTCGACGACCCAGATCACGGCATCGACGAGCGCCAGCACCCGGTCCACCTGGTCCCGGTGGCCGGACGCGGCGGAGTCGTGGTCGGGCAGGTCGATGAGGACGAGGCCCTGGAGCGCCTCGTCGGCTGCGGGGCCGCCCTGCTGCGGCCTGCGCCGCAGCCGCCCGGGGATCGCGAGCCGGTCC
This sequence comes from Streptomyces sp. NPDC055749, assembly GCF_053617235.1. Classification (NCBI taxonomy): domain Bacteria; kingdom Bacillati; phylum Actinomycetota; class Actinomycetes; order Kitasatosporales; family Streptomycetaceae; genus Streptomyces; species Streptomyces sp. NPDC055749. Next base: position 74,126 of record NZ_JBSHFH010000021.1, read on the forward strand.
AGGAGCCCGGCGGCCCCGTCGGTCCAGCTGCACGCGATCGGCGACGACGTCGTCGGCCGCCGCAGCCCGGTGTCGGAGATCTGTGCGCCCGCGAGTGCGTTGAAGAGTGTGGACTTCCCGCTGCCGGTCGCCCCGGCGACGGCGACGACGGTGTGCCGGGAGGAGAGGCGCTGACGGGCCGCGGCCTCGTCGAGCACCCGCCCGGCCTCGGCGAGCGTTTCGCGGTCCAGGCGGGCCCGTGACAGGCCGACGAGTTCGCGCAGCGAGTCGAGCCGCCCGGTGAGCGGTCCGTCGGTGGTCACGTACGCCTCGACCTGGGGCCCGGCGTCGCCGTCCGGCCCGTCACCGCCGTCGTCGGCCTCCTTGGCGGCGGCTGCGGCGCGGCGGGCGATCAGCCCGTCGTCCCAGCGTCCGTCCCCGCTCCCGCCCTTCACCGCGCCGGAGGACTCCTTCCCCCGCTCCCCCTCGCCCTCGCGCGCGTCCTGCTCCGCGACCTGCCTGTCCTGTCCGGCCTCTCCGGCCTCGGGTCCGGGCCCCGGGTTCTGATCCTGGTCCTGGTCGGTGACGGCGGTCATGGCTGCACCCTCTCCTTCTGCAGTACGGACAGCGCGGCAATCAGTTCGGCCTGCGGTTCCGGGTGCACGTCGAGCGAGTCGAGCGGCGCGAGCCGCCGGTCCCGCTCCCCGTGCATGACCTGGTCGAGATAGGTGGTGAGCAGCACCCCGCCCTTGTCGCGCAGCCGCAGCGCGCCCTGGGCCCCGATCCGCTCGGCGAGCTGCTCGCCCGCGGTACGGGCGCGGCGCCCCCCGAGCAGCGCGGCGGCCAGCAGCGCGGCCACGGTCTCGGCGTCGGGCGCGACGTTCCGTTCCAGGAGCCGCACCTCCTCCTCGGCCAGCTCTTCGAGTACGCGACGCCAGCGTCGTACGGCCATGGCGATACGGCCCTGGATGTCCTCGGCCGGCCCCCATCCGCCGGCTTCCCTTCCGGCGTCCTCGAAGCGGAACGCGCCGGAAGCGGGCTCCTTCCGCCAGGTCGTGCGGATCTCGTCGTCGGCGGCGGCCACCGAGCACTGGAGCAGCGCCACCAGGCTCTCGACCAGGGCTTCCAGCAGCTCCCCCGCGGAGCTGTCCAGGGGATAGCCGCGCCACCGGGTCCGCGCGTCCCCGGACAGCACGGCGCCGCTCTGGAGCCTGCTCCGGATGCGGGACGCCTCCTTCCGGTACGCCTCCTCGACGACGCCGGTCAGCCGCACGGAGGCCGCGTACTGCGCGGCGACGGCCCCGGCAAGCTCCGGCATGCGGACGTTGAGCGATTGCATGACCCCGGACGCAGTGCGCCCGACGGCCTGCTGACGGGCCGCCGGGTCCTGGGCGCGGTGGGTGAGCCAGGCCCGCAGGGGGGCGACGGCGGTGGTGGGCAGCAGTCCGCTGCCGCCGCCCGCGGACTCGGGCAGCTCGGGGATGGTGAAGCGGGGGATCTCGCCGAGACCGGCCCTGGTGAGCAGGGCCGCGTACTGCCGGGAGACCTCGGCGATCACCTGGTGCGGCACCCGGTCGAGGACGGTGACGAGGGAGGCGTCGTACTCCTTGGCCGTACGCAGCAGATACCAGGGCACGGCGTCGGCGTACCGGGACGCGGTGGTCACCATCACCCAGACGTCGGCGGCGCAGATGAGTTCGGCGGCGAGCACCCGGTTCCGTACGACGAGGGAGTCGATGTCGGGCGCGTCCAGCAGCGCGAGGCCGCGCGGCAGGCTGACGGCGGTCTCGACCCGCAGTGCGGCCTCCTCCTCGTCCCCGCCGGCGGCACCGAGGTCGTCGAGCCCGTCCGGGTCCCTGGCATGCCCCGGCGGCAGCCAGATCCTGGTCAGCTGCGGCAGCACCCGTACCCCGTCGAACCAGTGGTGGTCGTCCGGGTGGCAGACGAGCACCGGCGTCCGGGTCGTCGGGCGCAGCACCCCGGCCTGGCTGACCCGGCACCCCACGAGCGAGTTGACGAGCGTCGACTTGCCCGCGCCGGTGGATCCGCCGATGACCGCGAGCAGCGGAGCCTCGGGGTCCTTGAGCCGCGGAAGGAGATAGTCGTCGAGCTGCGCGAGCAGCTCGACTCTGGTTTGCCGGGCCCGTTCAGCCCCTGGAAGAGGGAGTGGAAGACGCACGGCGGCGACACGGTCGCGCAGGGCGGAAAGTGCGTCGATGAGCTGAGGCCGTACGTCCATGGTCACCACATGCGAAGAATGCCCAATTTTGGCGCCTTTTTGAAGCGTATAGGCACCATTGCGCGGCGGTTCCACCCTGGGGACAGACGGGACGAGTGGGACGCAGGCATAACGAGTGCACAACACCCGGGGCGCGAGACGTCAAAAGCGGTGCATGAATCGCACCTACCTGCGACTATCGGTTCGCTTCACTGAACCTCCACATCGTGCCACGCAGGTGAAGCAACCGGGTCGAGGCGACAGGAGCCCTATCCTTGTCCCGGCAAGGTCAGGACCGGCCCCGACCACAGGGCCCCAGGCCACCACCGGCCCCCGTAGCTCAGTGGATAGAGCAGGCGCCTTCTAAGCGCTTGGCCGCAGGTTCGAGTCCTGCCGGGGGCACTTCAGTCCAGCCGATGTCGGGCCCTCCTCCGGGAGGGCCTTTTTTTGCGGACCAGGGGCACGCTAGCGAGCGCGGCGTAGAGGCGACGTAAGGCTGGAAACCGCCCCGCTTCCGCGGCCCGCCCGGGCCGTCAGCCGCGCTTGGCTCCCGGCCTGACCCCGGCCGGCGCCGTACCGAGAAGTACGTACGCGATGAGGGCGAGGACGGGGATGTGACCGCCCTCGCGGTCGATGTCGTCGATGAAGTACCCGGAGATCATGATCCAGGCGAACCCTCCGACGAGAACGAGGAGGGTGTTGCCGGGTTCGCGCAGCAGGCGCATGCCCGCCCACAGCAGGAGCGGCATGAGCGCCCAGGAGGCGGCCGTGGTGAGCAGGAACTCGACGGATCCGGAGAACATCGTGTCGCCGCTGCGGGCTTCCGCATCCCGCGCCCAGCCGTAGCCGGCGGACATCAGGGTGTGGCAGACGGCGGTGGCGGCGGTGACGGCAAGAGCTCCTTTGGCGTGTCGTGCGTACTTCAATGTGCAGAGCCCTTCCCTGGACGCCTGGGCGCGCCGGTGGGCCCCAACACGGTTCGTTGGGGCCCACCGGCCATGTGTGGTGGACGATGACTGCCGAGTGATGCGCCCGAAGTTACTTCAGGGCGCGCTCCAGAGCGTTGGCGTAGAGCCGGGCTCCGGAGATCTTCGGGTGGAACGACTTCATCGAGGGCTGAGGCGAATCGTTGTCCGCCTCGGAGTAGCCACTGAGGACGATCCCGTTGATCGACTCGGGGTCACCACAGATCGCCTTGCCCTTGAAGTCCGGCTCGGGGTCGACGAACGTGGCACCGGCCGCCGCGGCGGCAGCGCCCATTTCCTTGCTCAGGTGAGTGGCGACGACGTCGTTCAGCCACGGCGCCTCCTCCGTCCCGATGCCCGGAATGCAACCGCCGCTTCCGGTGAGCAGTTTGGGATAGCCGACCAGGACGACCTTGGCGGACGGCGCACGGGTCTTGATCTGGTTGAGGACCTTCGTGATGCGCGGTTTGGTCTGCTCGGTGATCCACTTCGGAATGAAGTCCTTGAGCGGCCCCGTCATTGCTCCGGTATGGCTGCCCGTGTCCGGGTTCCGCTGCTCGAACTCGGCGTCCTGGCAGAGCTTCAGTCCTGCCTTGAAGATGCATTCCTGGATCACATCGGTGAACAGGGAGTCGTTGCCGCCGATGGCGATGGTGACGATATCCGTGTTCTTGTCGAGGTAACCGAGATCCATCTGCGGCAGCTGGTTGGTCTGGTTCTGGCCGCCCGTCCAGATATTGAACGTGCGGGCGCCCGAGCAGGCGATGAAGCTCAGATCGACGTCGGCGTAGGTGTCGGAGAGCTCACCGATGGACTTGGTCTTGCCGGGCAGGGTCGCCTGCCGGATCCATGCCTGCTTGGAGCGGTGGCACTTGTTGACCACCTGGTCCTTGCCGATGTCTTCCTTGTAGTCCGTCTCGCGGAAGTAGTCCTTGCCGTCCGCCGTGTCGGCGCCTTCACCGGAGGCGAAGGAGTCGCCCATGCCGACGATCTGAGTCGGCTTGGCGGCGAGCTTCTGGAAGGCGACGGAGTCCCACGCTATGTCGACCCCCACACCCTCCTCGGTGATGTTGGACAGGGAGACGGACGCGTTTCCGGTGAAGTTGAAGACACCGAGCGAACGCCACTCGTTGCTGCGGATGCGCTGCGGTGCGACGCGGTGCGGAGAACCGGAGTCGGTACCCAGCACGGAGTACTTCGCCTGCTGGGACCTGGCAGCGACGTTCGGCATGTGGACCAGGACGCGCGTCCAGCCCTTGACCGTGCTGGCGCCGGTCCAGGTGCCCGTGACCTTCAGCCGGGGCGCCTCGGCGGAGCTCGCCTTACGGGTGGTGGAGAACCAGACATGGTTTCCGTACCCCACACCGAGCTGATGGGTGTCCATCTTGGCGGAGGGCGAGGCGAAGTCGAACTTGAAGGACCCCGACGACTGCGCGGTGTCCGAGCATCGCCTGAAGTCGGCGCCCGCGACTCGCTGACCGGTGTTCACGTTGTCGACGATCGGCGTGCCGATCGGGAGTCCGCTGTTGCACCGGGGCGGGTGGGAGTTGCCGTCGGCCTCTTCCGGATAGGTGTTGTTGAAGCGGAACGTTTCGAATCCGCACTGCGAACTGGCGCAGTTCTTCCACTCGACCTTGCCGTTCCACCAGCACTTGTAGTCCGTCCGCTGGCACGGGCCCACCGCGGGCGAGTCGTTCGACGCGCCTTCCTTGATCTTCGACGGATCGCACTCGTTGGAGGAGGTGCAGAACAGGCCGACCGGGGGCTTGGCCGTGGTGCGGAAGAGCGGATCGGTCCACCAGGCGGGCCGGTAACCGTGGACGAGCTTGCCCGGCTCCTCAAGGGCCTCCAGCGGGCGCGCGGCCCAGCCGATGACCTTCTCCGGGTACGGCCAGAACTGCGGGTTGGCGGCGTGGGAGTACTCGTCCCCGCCGAGGGCGTTCTCCAGGAACGGGGTGCGGTTGGGCTTGTACGTGGGGTTGGCGGGGTTGTTGGCCCAGCCCACGCCCCACTTGCCGCCGTTCGCGCCCGCTTCCGACTGGGGGTAGAAGCCGGAGTTGTAGGCCCACAGGGCGAAGAACCAGTTCTCGAGGCCCTTCGGGTCACCGTTGTTGACGGTGAGGCCCGCGTTGCGGGTCTGGTTCCACTTCTCGGCGAGGATGTTCACGCCCGCCGCGACGTTCGCGGTGTAGTCCAGCGCGACGGCCTCCTGGTACAGGCGCGGCTTGGACGGACGTACCTCCCCGTCCTCGTACGGCTTGCCGGGCAGCCGCATGCCGTCGGTCACCTGCGTGATGCCGTAACCGCAGTCCGCGGCCTTCCAGTTGATGAGCCAGGGGTCGTTGACCTGGCCGTGCTCATCGTGCTTGAGGCCGTAGTAGTTGCCGATGAGGCTGTTGGCGGTGGTGCCCGGTGCGGCGAAGCGGGTCGCCTGCCACATGTTGGACTCCTGGGCGGTGATGCCGAGGAACACCTGTGCCGGGATGCGTCCGCCGCCCGCGAGGGCCGTGAGGCCGCCGGCCAGGGCCTGGGGCTTGTACGCGCCCATGCCCATGTTCTTCCAGTTGGCGGCCCGGGAGACATGGCCGTCCATCGTGCCTTCGATGGCACGGTTGACAGCCCACTCGACCTGCCGCGGCTTCGGCTGGAACGCCTGCTTCTGCGGGTTGCCCCGCTCCACGGCGCAGGTGCGCTCCGACTCCGGCTCGGCGATGTTCAGCATCGTCGAGACGCCGCCGCTCTTGCTGCGCCCACCCGCGGGGGTGGTGCCGAGAGCCGGCGAGCGGTCCTGTCCCTGGGCCGTGCCGGGGCTGACCGGGGACGCGGCCGGGTTGGCTTCGAAGACCGACTTGCTGCCGGTGGGCAGGTGCCGCATCTCGATACGGGCCGTGCGCGCCGTGTCGTACTCCGAGGCGCGGATACGGGTGTCCTTGCCGTCGGCCCACGCGACACTCACGAGGGCGCGGGCCTTGGTGGACGCGATGGCGTCCTTGTCGATCCCGCCAGGGTTCCGCACGTTCTCGGGAAGCGTGCCGAGGGTCTTCGCTCCGCCGGTGACGATCGCGGTTCCGTCGGCGGCGCGGACCAGGTCGAGGCCGGTGAGGCTGCCCTGGGCGACCGTCCGGGCCTTCGCGCCCTTGGTCGTGATCTGCCCGGCGGTCAGGTACTTGACCCTGGACGTCTGTCCGGCGGACGCGGCCTCGGCGGCGGTGGCGCCGGGCTTCGCGCCCTTGGCGGCATTGGCCGGCTTGGCACCGGTCCGGTGATCCAGGAAGGCGAGGCCGCCGTCCTTGGTCACGGACAGGTTGAAGGGGGTGTTGTCCGTACGGGTGACCAGCTTGGAGCGGCCGTCCGCCCCGATCCGTACGATCGCGTTGCCCTGTGCGGCTGCGATGCCCTTACTGGTCGGAACCGCGGAGGTGATCTGCCCCTTCACCGTGACCGGCGTGGCCGTCTTCCCCGTACGGGCATCGACGGTGATGAGACGCGTCTCGCTCCTGGCCGATGTTCTCTCGTCGGTGAACTGCGACAGAACGGCCTTCTCGCCGTAGCCGCAGCCGGGCGAGAAGTAGGCGAGGCTCGCCTGGTACGGAAGCTTGGTGACCGTACCCGTGTTCAGGTCGACGGTGGCCGTGAACGCGCCCCGGGCCATCATGTCGGGCTTGTTGGTGAAGGTACGCGGCGCGTAGGCGACGACGGCCCGGTCACCGGAAGCGGTGACGCACGCGTTGCCGATCCAGGTGTCGGTGTCGATGAACCCGGGCTCGGAGAGGGTCGCGGCGGTCTTCCAGCGGTAACCGTCGGCCTCGTCGGCGGTCATGAGGTGGAAGCCGGTCGCGTCACCGATGGTGGTCCAGGCGGTGTCGGACGACTTGGTGTAGCCGTCGCCGAGAACCTTGCCGCGCTTGTCGGCCGGTACGCGGTCCTTATGACCGTCCTCGTCCGCGCCCACCCGCGGGGAGGAGGTGTCGGACCAGCCTTCGGCGGCGTTGGGGGGTGGCGACGGTTGCTGCGGTGCGGATTGCGCCTGCGTCGCGGATCCAATGGATATCGCGGTGACGACGGCACAACTGACCGCAAGACGAACAGATTTTAATCTGTTGGTCCGTATCAAGGTGTTGCCTCCATGCATATGTGATGGGGCATCGGAATGGGAGGAACGCATGCTCGATAAAGGCGGTCTTCATGACGGACAAACCGATACGCGTCATGACCCTTACGGCATGCGGGAATGAACCCCCCTGGCCCCCGTGCACGAAGAAACGTCAGGAATCCCGGACGTCTCTCGGTTGATCCACAAAGTATTCACGCAAGGATGCGGTGTCTGTGATCCACGACACAAGGGGGGATTGCGACCGGCTCTTTGGCCTGATCCAGTTCATGAACGCATAGAACTCGTCGAGGTGTTCACTCGTTATGCGTCTTATTCGCTTGCTATGCGTCTGCTTCGAATTCCCTTCCCCGTACTTCGACGACGAAGAAGAGGAAGGCGAGTTTGGTCGAAAGGGCGTGGAATCCGTCGGGGAACAGCTCACGGGCCGCCGGGTCGGGCTGCGGCTCGCTGATGACGGCCAGGCGGAATCCGGCCGCGGTGAAGGCATCGGTCATCGCGTGCAGCGGCCTGCGCCAGAACTTCATCGGGACGGACTGTCCGCCGAAGGTCATTTCGCAGGTGTAGCCGGTGGTGGCGGAATAGTCGGGCCGAGGGTCCTGCATCGCGTAGTCCACGAACGGGTGCTGCACCGACGCGATCAGCCGGCCGCCGGGCCTGAGTACGCGCCGCACCTCGGCCAGCGTCGGCCCCCAGTCCTCCAGGTAGTGCAGCACCAGCGACGCGACCACGTCGTCGAACGCGCCGTCGGCGAACGGCAGGGGGTCGTTCAGGTCGGCCACGTGCAGGGCCGCGTCGTCACCGAGCCGCCGCCTGGCCAGCGCCAGCATCCCGGCGCTGGCGTCGATACCGGTGACGACGGCGCCGCGGTCACGCAGTTCGGCGGACAGGGGGCCCGAGCCGCAGCCGGCGTCCAGGATCCGGCGGCCGGCCACGTCTCCGGCGAGGGCCGTCATCGCGGGCCGCTCGTAGTACGCGTTCAGGAGGCTGTTCTCGTTCTCCGCCGCGTACGCCTCGGCGAAGCTGTCGTAGTCGTTCACCTTGGCCGGATCTGCGGGCCGGGCGAGGCTCTCGGGCACATCGGTTGCGCGTTCCATCGCCGCAGCCTAGTGATCGCATGATCCGCCGGACAGGTTTCAGGACGAGGCCGGGATCGCGAAGCGTACGGCTGTCAGTTCCTCCGAGACCTGCCACAGGCGGCGGGCCGTCTCGGGGTCGGTTGCCGCCGGGGACAGTGCGACCCGCGTCGGTGCGCCTCGCAGTTCCGCCAGGCCGTCGGGGCCGATGAAGTCGCCGCCCGTGACGTCCGGGGCGGTCGCCGCGTACAGCTGGGGCAGGGCGCCCCTGGCGGGGGTCTGGGCGACCAGGGGGTTGCCGATGCGGCCGAAGACGAGGCGCATCAGGCCCGTGGGCGCGGCCAGTTGGAGGTTGGTGGCCGTGTAGCCGGGGTGGGCGAGCACGCTGCGTACCGGGCTGCCCGCCTCGGTCAGGCGCTTGTGGAGCTCGTAACCGAAGAGGCCGTTGGCGAGTTTCGACTGGTCGTAGAAGGCCATCGGCTTGTAGCCGCGCTCGCCGGAGAGGTCGTCGAACCGGATGCGCCCCTGACGGTGCCTGAGCGAACTCACCGTGACCACCCGGGGGTCGCTTACGGCGGTCAGCAGGTCGAGGAGCAGTCCGGTGAGCGCGAAGTGGCCGAGGTGGTTGCAGGCGAACTGGAGCTCGTGGCCCTGCGCGCTCAGCGACCGCGGGGGCGCCATCACTCCGGCGTTGTTGACGAGCCCGTCCAGGTGCGGGTGGTCGGCATGCATCCGGTCGGCGAAGGCGCGGACCGAGTCGAGGTCGGCCAGGTCGAGGTGGCGCACCTCAAGGGCGGCGCCCGGCTGTTCCCCGGCGATCTCCGCTACGGCCCGGCGGCCCTTCTCCTCGTCGCGTACGGCGAGGATCACGCGCGCGCCTCGGCGGGCCAGCGCCCGGGTGGTCTCCAGACCGAGGCCGCTGTTGGCTCCCGTGACGACGTACACCCGCCCCGCCTGGTCCGGAATCTGCTCGGTGGTCCAGTGCTTCTTCTGCGTCATGTGGCATACATTGCCGTTGATGACACCAAGTGTCAAGACGAGACCGAGTGTCACTCAGGGCATGGTGTGTACCATCTGTCGAGTGAGTACCCGCCCTGAGATCAGCAGCCTGGCCCAGCGCAAGCGTCAGCTCGTATCGGACGAACTGACCGATGCGGCGCTGCGACTGTTCGCGGTGAAGGGCTTCGAGGCGGTCACCGTCGACGAGATCGTGACCGCTGCCGGCGTGGGCAAGCGGACGTTCTTCCGGTACTTCGCGTCCAAGGAGGACGTGGTCGTCCAGTTCCTCGCCGGCATGGGCACCGATATGTGCGCGGAGCTGGCGGAGCGCCCCGCCGGGGAGCGGCCGTCGGTGGCGCTGCATCACACCGTCACGGTCCCGCTCGCCGCCTGCGCCGATCACTCCGAGAAGGCGCTGCGCGTGGTCCAGCTGATTCTGCGTACCCCTGCCCTGCGCGCCCGCTTCCTGGAGCGGCAGGGTCAGTGGCACGACGATCTGACGGCCGAGCTGGCGCAGCGGCTCGGGCGCGACCCCGAGACCGATCTCTACCCGCGGCTGGCCGCGGGGATGGCGCTGACCGCTTTCGACACCGTGCTGGGGCGGTGGAGCGGGAGCGACGGCGCGCAGGATCCCGCCGAGCTGATCGCGCAGGCTTTCACCGTCATCGCCCCCGCGCTGGATGCCGTGGAGGCGCAGGGCTGAGGAGTCCTCGGGCTCCGCTTGCGGCTGTCCGCGAAACGCCGTGGGGAGCGACCGCGCGGTCGCTCCCCCGGTGTTCGTTCAGGTCCTGCCCGGCGTCAGCGGCCGAAGGACGTACCCAGTGCGGCCTTCACAGCGACCGTTCCGAGCGTCGCGTTGTTGATCGCCGCCGAGCCCGTGACCGTGCTGCCGGTCGCGGTGGCGGGGAAGATCCAGAGGGCGCCCGCGTTCGTGTCCTCGCCCGGTGCGCCCACCGCGAGTTCCGCGCGGCCGTCCTTGTTGCGGTCGAGGAACACAGCCGCGGCACCGAACTTGTCGTTCAGCTCGGCGACTCCGGTGACGCCCGCCGTGTCCTGGTTGAAGCCCTTGGTTCCCGTACCCGTGGGTCCGGTGGCCGTGCCGGGCATCACGAGGACCGCGCCCGCACGCTTCACCGTGCCGAGCGCCTCGCCGGAGACGCCCACCGCGATCTCTCCGAAGCCGTCGCCGTTGGTGTCGCCGATCGCGACGGACGAACCGAACCCGTCGTCCGCCTCGGCCGCACCGGGAATTCCCGCCGAGTCCTGGTTGAAGACCTTCGCCTTCGTGCCCTGCGCACCGGCGGCTCCGCCCGGCACATAGGTGAGCATGCCGCCGTTGGCGAGCGGCAGGTCGAGGTCGCTGTCGTAGCCGTCGACGGGGCGTCCGACGGCGAGGTCGGCGTACGCGTCGCCGTTCACGCGGCCGACGGCGAGGCGTTCGCCGCCCTCGATCGAGTAACCGTTGGCGCCCTTGACCGAGGTGAGAGCCCCCAGGCCGGTGGCACCACCGGCGGCGACGGAGATCGAGCGGCTGTCGTACTCGTCGCCCTGGTGCAGGAGCGCGGCGATGTCGTCGCGGCCGTCCCCGTTGATGTCGCCCGACGCGAGGTCCAGGAAGCGCCTGTCGTTCAGGTCGGGGTAGTTGGCGGTGCCGGCCGCCGCTCCGGCACGTGTGAAGGGGCCGGACAGGGTCTGGAGGTCGGCCCACTTGACGGTGGCGAGGTCCGGGGCGCCGTCTCCGTTGAAGTCGCCCGCCGTGAGCCGGCCGCCGACCCCGTCGTACTGCTCGCCCTTGTAGAGCGTGGCGCCGCCCGCCAGGCCGGTCGCGCCGCCCCAGATGACGGTCAGCGACCCCGTGCGCTCGACCGTGCCGTCCTTCTCGGTCTCGGCGCCGACCACGAGGTCGCTGTAGCCGTCCCGGTCGAGGTCGGCGGAGGCGATCGCGCTGCCGAAGGCGTCACCGGCCTCGGCCGTGTCGGGAACGCCCGGCGAGTCCTGGGTGATGATCTGCCTGGTGGCGGTCGCCGGCCCGCTCGTGGAGCCGTACACCACGCCTGCGTATCCGGCGCCTGCACGGCCGTTGACGGTGGCGCCGGGTGCGGCGACCGCCAGGTCGGCCAATCCGTCGCCGTTGTAGTCGACGCGGCCCGGGACCGGGGTGACCGGTGCCGTCGGCGCCGCCGCGGCGGAGGCCGCCGCGGGTGCGGTGACCACGGCGGCGGCAGCCACCGTGATGGCGAGTGCCACGGTCGTTGCGAATGCTCGGGATGCCACACGGGCTCCTGACGAGTTGAGGGCGTGACCTGCATACGCTGAGACGGGTGGGACGGGGCAAGGGTTGTGCCTGAAGCGGTAACTGGGCGAAAGGGGTGTCGTGGACACAGAGGTGCGGGTGGTGGCGGGCGAGGCTCTGCCGACGTACGCCGATGGCATCCGCCGGGTGTACGCGGAGGTGTTCTCGGCCCCGCCGTGGGACGAGGACGAGGCGATGGCCGGTCTGTACGTGGAACGGCTGGGTACCGACGCGCTGCGGCCCGGGTTCACGGCCGCGCTCGCGTTCGACGGGGGTACGGTCGTCGGCTTCGCCACCGCCTGGTCCACGCCCGAGTCCTTTCCGCAGGACCGCAGTTACGGAGACGTGGCCACTGCCCTGGGGCCCGAGCGGACCACCGCCTGGCTCTGCGGCGGGCTCGAAGTCGACGAACTCGCCGTCACCGCACGGGCACGCGGCACCGGGCTGGGCGCGGCGCTCCTGGCGGCGGTCACGGGCCCGGCGGCGGACGGCCGTTGCTGGCTGCTGACGTCGGTCCGCGCCGAGGGAGCCCTGCGCTTCTACCGGCGGGCCGGGTGGCACCAGGTCCCCGCGACGGTGCCCGGCAGAGCGGGGCTCACCGTCCTGCTGGGTCCCCGGCACCCCGCTGGCGGCGGGGGCCGCCTCAGCCGTTGACCAGGGTGCGGCCGAGGAGAGGGAGCAGGCGGTCCCAGTGCCGCTGCAACGCGGCGGGGTTGAACGCGTCGGTGTCGGCCATGGTGAAGCCGTGGACGGTGCCGGGGTAGATCTCGCAGGTGTGGTCGACACCCGCCGCGTCCAGAGCCTGGTTGAGCTCGCCGATGGCCTCCGGCGACATGTCGCCTTCGGCGATGCCGAGGTGGACCTGGGCGGCGACCTCGGGGAAGAGGTGGTGCGGGCTGTCGGGCGCTTCGGTGACCAAGGGACTGGGGTGGAATCCGGCGACGGCCGCCACCTTGTCGGGATGGGCCGCCGCGGCGCGCATCGCCAGGACGGCGCCCATGCAGTAGCCGATCGCGGCGACCGGCCCGGCACCGGCCTCGGGCCGGGTGGTGAGGAACCGGAGGTAGGCGTCGGCGTCGCGCAGGGCACGGTCGGGGGTGAGCGCCTGGACCAGGGGCATCAGCTGGGCGAAGAGCGCGGGCCGGGCCTCTGCTCCGATGTGTTCGGGAAGTTCGACCACCGGTGTCGGACCCTGCCGGTAGTAGAGGTTGGGGACCAGCACGTAGTACCCGTGCCCGGCCAGTTCGCGGGCCATCTCCTCCAGCACGGGCCGCACGCCGAAGGCGTCCATGTACAGCAGCACCCCCGGGTGCCGCTCGCCACCGTCGGGGAAGACGGCGAAGGCGTCGGCCCGACCGTCGGCCGTGGGAATCTGCAGCTTCTCGTATCCAAGATCCACATTCGCGACTCTAGTGCGGAACCCGCCCCCGTACCGAGGTATCGCCCATAGCGGAACGTACGGATGGCCCCGCAGAAGCGGGGCCATCCGTACGTCTCACAGGGTCAGGCGGCGGCGCTTTCGGCCGGGTCCCGCTTCCGCCACAGCGTGCTGCGCAGATCGGAACCGCGGACGAGCTGTATGCGCCAGGGCTCGATCCGCAGGACGTGGTAGCCGGGATCGTCGGGCCCGCCGCGCCAGTAGTGGACCGGGTCGTAGCCGACACCGGGCGGACCGCCCCGCTTGTACAGGTCCCACGCGTGGAGTTTGGATTCCTCGTCGTCGGCCCAGGTGGAGACGCTGTCCACGAAGACCGCGTTCTGACGGGGGTTCCAGTACGAGTACGTCGTGTGGGGGTTGCCCGCGAGGTGCGCGCTCTTGACCGGGGTCCGGTACGCGGCGAGCCAGCCGACCGGCTCGCCGTCGACGATCTCCCACACGGGGAGCAGCACGCGAGCCCGCGGGCGGTTGTGACGGTCGACGGTGACCATGGTGGCGTACTTGATGTCGCGGATGTAGTTGAGGAAGGAGTCCTGGATCTCGGAGAACTCGCTGACGGTGGTGGCCATGAGTCTGTCCTTTCGAGCCGTTCGAGTCGTCATGTCTTTCGAGCGTTCCGAGGTCAGCGGGAGACGGGGATCTCGGTACGTTCACCGGCGGCGTCCACCGCGGCGGAGGGCGCAGGACCCCGCCGGGCACGGAGACCGAAGGCGCTGATGCCGGCGGCGAGGACCGCTGCCACGAACGGGACGAGCAGACCGGCCCGGTAACCGTCCAGCAGCGCGGCAGGAGTCTCCGCGTCCGTGGCCGCCACGCTGACCGCGGTGACCGCGGAGAGCCCCAGGGCGGCGCCGAACTGGAAGGCGGTGTAGAGGAGTCCGCCCGCGAGCCCCTGCTCCTCCTCGGCGATCCCTTCCGTGGCCACGATGGTGAGCGGGCCGTACGCCAGGGAGAACGCGAGGCCGAGGATGATCAGGCTCGGGAACATCGCCGCGTAGCTCCAGTCCGCGCCCAGCGGGAGGAAGAGCCCGTAGGAGAGCACGGCCAGCAGCAGGCCCCCGAAGATCACCTTGGCGTTGCCGAAGCGGTTGACCAGCCGCGGGGTGAGCGTCGGCGAGAGGATCGCGTCGACGCCGATGACCAGCATCGCGAAGCTCGTCTGGAGCGTCGACCAGTCGCGCAGTTCCTGGAGGTACAGCACGACCAGGAACTGGAAGCCGAAGAACCCGGCGGCGAACAGCATCCCCGCGAGGTTCGCCCGCACCAGGGAGCTGTTGCGGAAGATACCCAGGCGGACCAGGGGCTCGGCGGAGCGCCGTTCGATGACGAGGAAGGCCACGAGGAACGCCAGCCCCGCCAGCAGGATGCCGGCGCTGGCGGCGATCCCGGAGTGCGCCGCACGCTCGACACCCAGCACGATCAGCACGAGCGCAGCGGTGACGGTGAGCGCACCGGCGGCGTCGACGCGCTTACCGGTTCTGTCCGGCCGTTCCGACTTGGGGACGAAGACGAGGGCGGCGACGAGGATGAGGAAGGAGAGCACGACCGGGGCGAAGAAGACCCATCGCCAGCCGATGGCGGTGAGCAGCCCACCGGCGACCAGGCCGATCGTGAAGCCGCCCGCGGCGGTGCCCGAGTAGATGAGCAGGGCCTTGTTCCGCTCCGGACCCTCGGCGAAGCCGGTGGTGATGATGGACAGACCCGCCGGAGTCATGAAGGCCGCGGCGACACCCGTGACGAACCGGGCGAGGATCAGCATCCACCCCTCGGTGGCGAATCCGCCGAGCCCGGAGAAGAGCAGGAAGACGGTGAGCCAGAAGACGAACATCTGGCGGCGTCCGAACAGGTCGGCCGCCCGTCCGCCGAGGAGCATGAAGCCGCCGTAACCGAGGACGTAGGCGCTCATGACCCACTGCAGGTCACCGGTGGAGAGTCCGAGGTCGGCGCGGATCGCCGGCAGCGCCACATTGAGCATGGCGACATCGATGCCTTCGAGGAAGATCGCGCCGCACAGCACGAGCAGGACGCCCCACTTGCTCGCGCTCATCCCGTTCGAGGTACTCAAGGCACTCATGACGATGAACTCCTTCCGGAGTGGTCGGTGTTGGTGATGCCTCAAGCTTTCTCCGCGACCGGGAAGGGAACAACAGCGATGATCGCAACGTTCGTACAGCCAGGCTTACCGATCCATGTCCAGGCGATCCGGAGACGTACGTGGACCAGAACGAACTCGAATGCTTTCTCGTACTCGCCGATGAACTGCACTTCGGCCGGACCGCCGACCGCCTGCGCCTCTCGCGCGCCCGGGTGAGTCAGCTCATCCAGAAGCTGGAGCGCCGCGTCGGAGCGCCGCTGTTCACGCGCACGAGCCGCACTGTGGTCCTGACCGGTCTGGGCAGCCGCCTCCGTGACGACCTCGAACCCCACTACCGCGGCATCGAGGCCGCCCTGGTGCGCGCCGTCGCGTCGGCACGCGGAATCGAGGGGGTCCTGCACGTCGGCTTCTCGACACCCCTGGCCGGGGAGATGGTGATGAAGGCGACCGAGAAGCTGCGCATCAGCCATCCCGAACTCGCCGTCGAGGTCTGCGAGGTGCCGCTCTCCAATCCGTACGGCATGCTGCGCAAGGGCGACTTCGACCTCCAGCTGACGGATTTCCCGGTCCACGAGGACGACTTGACCCGCGGACCGACACTTCTCGCCGAGGACCGGGTGCTGGCGGTCGCCGCCGGGCATCCCCTGGCCGGACGGGACACGGTGACGCTGGAGGACCTGACCGGTGTGGCGTTGCTGACGATCGCGGGCGACATTCCGGAGTACTGGCTGGAGCATCAGCTGCCGACCCACACCCCCAGCGGCAGGCCGATCGAGCAGGGCCCGTCCGTCACCAACTTCCAGGAGGCACTGACGCTCGTCGCGGGCGGCAAGGGGGCCCTGCTGGCAGGGGCCCACATCGCGCTGTACCACGGCCGTCCCGGCATCTCCTACGTCCCCGTGGAGGGGGACGCTCCCCTCGGCTACGGCTTGATGTGGCGGTCCGACGGCGGCAGCCGGGCGATCGAGCTCTTCGGCCGCATAGCGCGCGAGATCGCGCGGGACATGGCTCCGGCCGATCCGAGGAGAGCGATTCCCGGCTGACGTCAGGCCGGTGACCTCACAGCGCCACCGCGGTCAGAAGGACGAAGGAGGCGAGGGAGAACACGGTACGGATCCGGTGGAGCCGGTTCCAGCGGGGCTCGAACGCCGTCCTGGCCGCGCTGTCGTCGCCACCCTCCGATGAGGCCAGCGCGTTGTTCAGCGGGATGTTCCCGATGACCGTGATCAGGTGGCTGACGAGCGCGCAGACCAGCGCCCCCGCGACGAGCAGCCGCTCGCCGTCGCCGCGTTCGCCGGATGTGACGAGTGCGGCGGCCGGGAAGGCGATCACTCCGAGGAAGACGACCAGGAAGCCCGGCCCCGGCACCTTCTCGTTGAACCGGCGCATCGCGGGCGTGAACATGTCGTCCGACAGCGCTGCCAGTCCGGGCATGATCGCGAAGAGGAACGTCAGCATGAAGCCGGCGTAGAGGCCGGTGGTGATCACGGCAGCCATCGTGAACGGGGAGAACATGGCGCCCATCATGACGCGGAAAAGCGGTCCGCGCGCGGCGTTTCCGCACCGGCGCGGCGAGAGACCGCCGTGAGTGAGGCCGCCGTGGCCCGTTCCACACGGCGGCCCCAGACGACGCGCCTCCTCAGCCGATCTCGCCCTCCCCGACGCCCTCGGCAGGTGCCTCGTCGCCGCCCATGATCGAGTCCGCCTGTCCGATCGCCGTGGCCAGCTTCGACACGGAGCTGTCCTCGGTGGCGCTCGCCAGCTTCCTTGCCCTGTCGGCGAGTTCGCCGAGTCCCGGGGTGCCGGGCATGCTTCCGCCACGCAGTACATCGGCGAAGTACGCGGCCACGGCCGTCACCTGGAGCCGCGTGTTGCCGCCGCCCCACAGGGTCCCGTCGATCGCACCGCTCTCCACCGATCCGGTCTCCTCGTGCGCCTCCCTGGTCTTCGGGTCCTGCCAGCGCACCGTCGCGGTCGCCACGTGGCCGCGGGCGCCGTCCCGGAGGCGTACGGCATAGAGCGCCGTCACCGTGTGGCCGGGGCCGATCTCGCCGCCGTCCACGCTGTCGTCGCGGAAGTCCTCGTCGGCGACCTTGCGGTTCTCGTAGCCGATGAGCCTGAACTGCTGGACGGTCTCGCGGTCGAAGGCCACCTGGGCCTTGGCGTCACGGGCCCGCAGCTCGACATGGGCAGGCAGCTGGTCCACGAAGACCTTGCGGGCCTGCGTCTCGTCCGAGATGTACGTGGTGTGGCCGTCGCCCTTGTTGGTGAGGCGTTCCATCAACGCGTCACCGTAGTCGCTGCCCACACCGACACCGAAGAGGGTGATGCCGTGCTCGCGCCGTGAGGAGTCGATGCGTTCGAGGATCGCGTCGGCCTCCGTCTCACCGGTGTTGGCGAGTGCGTCGGACAGCAGCACGACCCGGTTGTTGGCTCCCTCGCGGTGGCCCTTGACGGCCTCGTCGTAGCCGCGCCTGATGCCCGCCTCCACGTTGGTGGAGTCCTGCGGTTCCATGTCGTCGACGATGTCCCGGACCTTGGTGCGGTTGCCCTGGAGCCGGGTCATCGGCAGCCGGGTCTCGGCCTCGTCGCTGAAGGTGACCAGGGAGACGGAGTCGTCGTCGCGCAGTTCGTCGGTGAGGATGCCCAGGGACTTCTTGGCCAGGTCCAGGCGGCCCGGTTCGGCCATCGAACCGGAGATGTCGACGACGAAGGTGAGTGCGGCGGGCGGGCGTTCGCCCTGATCTGCGGCGGCCTTGGTGGCGAGCCCGACCCGTACGAGCGACCAGTCGCTCGCGCCCGCCCCGGCGCGGGCGCCGTCGACGGTCACCGAGAAGCCGTTGTCCTTCGGCCGCTCGTAGCCCTGGCGGAAGCTGTTGACGAACTCCTCGGGCCGCACGGTCTCCGGTCCTGGCAGCTGCCCGTCGCCCAGCGTGCGGCGGGCGAAGCCGTAACTGGCCGTGTCCACGTCGAGGGCGAAGGTGGACAGATAGTCCGGCGGCGCCGCTTCGCGTGCCGCGTCCGCCCCCTCCTCCGACTGTTCCGGACGGACCTCGTCCGCCGCCCCGCCGGGGGCCGTCGCGGCCGGTGCCGGTGCCCCGCCGCCACTCGAACCACCGGCACCCGTCTTACGGTCCGCGGAGGCCGTGCTGTCTTCCGACCCCGCACCGCAGCCGGTGAGCAGCATTCCGCCCGCCAGCAGCAGAGCGAGCGCCCCGCTGTACTTCGCTGTCCTCGGATTCGCCTTCATCGGTACCCCCCACATCGTCGACATCTGTGAATGTGACGTACGGGGAGTGGCGAAAGAGCAGACGAACGAGTTGCGGATCAATCTCGATGCGGCAACGGCGGGCGGAATCGGCGCGGAATGTCAGCGTCAGGACACGATGTCCTTACGACTGAACCCACGGAACGCGAAAGCGAACAGGATCAGGGCATAGGTGACGGACACCGCGGCGCCCCTCACCATGCCGCCCCACTCCAGATCCGGCTGGAGCGCGTCCGCCCAGGCGAACTGCCAGTGCGCGGGCAGGAAGTCGCGCCACGAACCGAGCGCGGTGACGGCGTCCAGCACATTGCCGACGATGGTGAGTCCGACGGCCCCGCCGACCGCGCCCAGGGGCGCGTCCGTCTTCGTCGAGAGCCAGAACGCCAGCGCTGCGGTGACCAGTTGGGAGACGAAGATGAACGCCACGACGAGCGCGAGGCGCGGCACCGTGTCCCCGGTGGCGAGCGCGCCACCGGTGGGGAGTTCCAGCGGCCCCCAGCCGTACGCTGCCGCGCCCGCGGCGAGAGCGACCACCGGCAGCAGCACCATCGCGGCCAGGCTGAAGCCGAGCGCGACGACGAGCTTGCTCCACAGCAGTCGGGTCCGTGGCACGGGCGCCGCGAGCAGATAGCGCAGCGAGGACCAGCTGGCCTCGGAGGCGACGGTGTCCCCGCAGAACAGGGCCACCGGCACCACCAGCAGGAAACCGGCCGAGACGAACAGGCAGGTCGCGGCGAAGTTCGCGGCGGACGCGGTCGCCGTGTCCATGAGGGTGATCCGTTCACCGCCCCCGGGCCCGCCGTCCGGAGTGCCGCCGATCGCGAAGGCGATGATCAGGACGAACGGCAGGGCGGCCAGCACCCCGCCCATGAGCAGGGTGCGGCGCCTGCGCAACTGCCGCATGGCCTCGACGCGCAGCGGCAGCGTGCGCCGGGCCCGGTAGCCGGGCGCCTCGGGGACGCCGGCGGTCTGCTGCGTCACATCAACTGCGGCACTCATGCGGAGCCTCCGGAGATCAGGGTGAGGAACGCGTCCTCCAGGCGTCGGTGCGGCCCGACCCCCGTCAACGGCACGTCCAGCCGCACCAGTTCGGCGATCAGCTCGGACGAGGTGGCACCGTCGAGGCGTACGAGCAGTCCGAGCCCGTCGTCCGTACGCACCGCGGAGCCGATCCCCGCGAGTGCGGCGACCTTCTCGACGAGCGGTTCGTCGGCCTTTTGCGCGGTGGTGACGAGCAGCATGTCCCCGGAGCCGGTGATCTCGGCGACGGGGCCCGCCTGGACGAGCCGCCCCCGGTCCATGACCACCAGGTGCGTACAGGACTGCTCCACCTCGGAGAGGAGGTGGCTGGAGACGATGACGGTCCGGCCTCCGGCCGCGTACCGGATCATCACGTCGCGCATCTCGCGGATCTGGGGCGGGTCGAGGCCGTTGGTCGGCTCGTCGAGGATGAGGAGGTCGGGCATCCCGAGCATGGCCTGCGCGATGGCGAGCCGCTGCCGCATGCCCTGCGAGTACGTGCGCACGGCGCGGGCCAGGGCGTCACCGAGTCCGGCGATCTCCAGGGCCTCCTCGATGTGCGAGTCCGCGGCCGGCCGTCCGGTGGCCTGCCAGTACAGCTCCAGGTTGGCGCGCCCGGACAGATGCGGCAGGAAGCCGGCCCCTTCGACGAACGACCCGACGCGTGACAGCACGGGCGCGCCCGGCCGGATGGCATGCCCGAAGACCCGGATATCACCCTCATCGGGGGTGATGAGCCCCATGAGCATGCGCAGGGTGGTGGTCTTCCCGGCCCCGTTCGGCCCGAGGAGTCCCAGCACCTGTCCCTTCTCCACCTGGAAGGACAGCTCCCGGACCGCGTACCGGTCAGCGGACTTGGCGTACTTCTTCGACAGCCCGCTGATCCGGAGCGGTACGCCGGCGAGCGCCGGGTCGGGTGCCGGGGTCGCGGTGCGGCGGCGCGCCGAGAGCAGCAGCACGGCGGCGATCGCGGCAGCCGCGGCCGGAAGCCCCCAGGTCCACCAGGGCAGCGCGGTCGACGCGGTCTTGACGGCGGGCGCGGTGGGGACGGTCAGGGGACCGTCGAGCGATGCGGTGTACGTGACGGGCTCGGCAGGGGAGGCGTAGCCGAGGTCGGTGGCGGAGAGCACGAGGCGGAGCCGGTGCCCGGAGTCGATCTCGTGGTCGACGGCGGGGAGGGTCAGCTCGATGGGCCTGCCCTGCTGTGCGGGCGGGATCCGGTACGAGGAGACGAGCTGGGAGGGCAGCACCTGCTGCTTCCCGTCCGGCGACACGTCGTACACCTTCCCGAACAGCACGGCGTCGCCGCTGCCCGCCGTAACGTTTACCTGGACGGTGGGTGAGCCGGTGACGCGTACGGATTCGGTCAGCGGCCGGGAGTCGAACCGGGCGTACTGCCCGGGGAAGTCGAGCGAGAGTCCCACGCCGATGGTGGACAGCTGCGAGAGCCCACCCCCCAGCCCGGGCACGGCGGAAATCGCGGGCGGACTGGCCCCGGCAGGATTACGGAAGGTCTGCTTGCCCCCGCGCAGTGCGAACTCCTCGCCCCCACTCCCCAGCCCCGGGTAGCGGTCGCTGCTCGCGCCCCGCTTCTGGACGGCTCCATCGGTGGAGGCGATCCCTCCGGTACGCGTCACACGGAAGGCGGGCCCGGTATCGGCCCCCTTGTCCTTCTTGAGGTAGCGGTCGAACCACGCACCGACGCGGCCCTGGACCCGGTCGCCCTCCATGTCCCCGCCGTCGTGTCCACCGGCGATCCAGTCGACGGAGACGGGAGCACCGTTCCCGCTGATGGCCTTCGCCATGGAGTCGGCGTGGTCGAGCGGGAAGAGGGAGTCCGACTGGCCCTGCACGATCAGCGCGGGCGCGTCGATGCGGTCGGCGACGGCGACCGGGGAGCGCTCGGTCAGCAGCTCGCGCGCGGCGGCGTCCGGTTTCCCGCTGACGGCGACCCGCTCGTACATCTCGCAGAGCCGCTTCTCGAACCTCTCGCAGCCACCGCCGGTGGTGACGAAGATCCCGGCCCAGAGCTTCTTGAACACCCCGTCGGGGAAGAGCGCGTCAGCCAGGTTCCAGTAGGTGATCAGGGGCGCGACGGCGTCGACACGCTTGTCGTGCCCGGCGGCGAGGAGCGAGACGGCGCCCCCGTAGGAAGCCCCGGTGAGACCGACCCGCGGGTCGCCCTTGCCGTCGAGCTCGACCTCGGGCCGTCCGGCCAGCCAGTCGATGAGCCCGGAGACATCCTTGACCTCACCTTCGGGTGCGTTGAGCGAGATCTCCCCGCCCGACTTCCCGAACCCGCGTGCGGACCAGGTCAGCACGGCGTACCCATCGGCGGCCAGCTTCTCGGCCTGCGCCCGCACATCGGCCTTGCTGCCGCCGAAGCCGTGCCCGATGAGCACGGCGGGACGGCGCTCAGACCCTCCGGACGTGAAGTACGACGTATCGATCGGCACCCCGTCCATACGCAGCATCCGGTCCTCGCGCTGCACGGCGGGCGCACTGTCATCGGCGACCGCGGTCCACGTGCCGCCACCCGCGAGCACGACGAGCGCGGCGAGGCCGGCAGCCCATCGGCCGCGCTTGCGTGGCAGCCGGGGCCGCCACCGGGAAGTTGGGGAGTCCATACCCTCGACCCTAAGCGGACGCCGAACCCCGTCCGCATGCCACCAGGGGGAAGTGCCCGGCCTCCCTCAGAGGTACGGTGCGCACTCGCCGTACTCCGCACGCGGTACAGCCACCGCCACGAAAGACCCACAACGGACATCGGCTCTCGACGTCTCCGCAAGGTGACGTCGAGAAACGGCCTAGGGTGTCACTCTGTTCCGACCACTCGGAATGGAGCCCGCATGCCCATAGCCCGCTTGTCTGCAGCAACAGCGACGTGGAGCCTTTCGGCCGTAGCCGCCGGTGTACTGCTCGTCGGCTGCTCGGGCTCCGTCAGCGTCGGAAACTCCGAGCCGGAACTCTCCAAGGACAAGCTGGCCACCACGGTCGCCGCGAAGCTCGCCGCCACGACGGGGCAGCCGACGCCGGACGTCACCTGTCCCGAGGACCTCGTCGGGAAGGTCGGCCACACCACCCGCTGCACCCTCACAGCGGGCGACGGCAGCACCGTGGGTGTGTCGGTCACCGTTACCTCTGTCGACGGAGACCAGATCAACTTCGACATCAAGGCCGACGACAAGGCTTCCCCGGCTCCGAACTAACGGACCACGCGGTAGTGGAGGTAGAAGACTCCCGAACCGAAGGGGCGGGTCTCGACGAGTTCGAGATCCACCCGGCGCTCGTGTCGGGGAAAGAACGGAATGCCACCGCCTACCAGCACCGGGTAGACCATGACCCGGTACTCGTCGATCAGACCCAACGCAGCCGCCTCGGCGGCGAGAGTCGCGCCGCCGATCGCGATCTCGCCCTCCCCCGGCTCGGCCCGCAACCGCTCGATCTCCTCCGCCAGGCCGCCGGAGGCCAGGCGGGCCTGGCCCTGCACCTCCGACAGCGTGGTGGAGAACACCACCTTCGGCAGCGGATTCCAGAGCGCGATCCACTCGCGCATCGAGTCGTCGAGCGAGGGGTCCTGGTCGGCGGTCTCCCAGTACAGCATCGTCTCGTACAGCCGTCGTCCCAACAGGTGGACGCCGACGTCTCGAATCTCGTCGATCCAGAAGCGAAAGACCTCCTCGTCGGGCTCCGTCCAGTCGAAGTCGCCGTCCGGCCCGACGATGTAGCCGTCGAGTGAGACGCCCATCGAGTAGGTCACGCTGCGCATCAGAGGTCCTCCTCGGTAACGGAATTCGACAGTACGACCGCCGGACGCCACCGGACTCATCGCGACTCGCCGGATTCCCTGCTCCGAGTCGCCCCGCACGATCGGCGCGCAGTCAGGCGTAGCGGGCGAAAAGAGCCTCGACGTACTCCTCCAGCCTCCTGGTCAGCACAGCTGGGGTCAGATCGGCACGGCCCAGTTCACGCCAGGGCGTGGCGACCTTCTCGGCGTCGGGCGCGAAGGCCAAGGCGTCCAGCAGCCGCCAGTAGAGGTGCGCGGCGCGGTCCTCGGCCAGGGTTCCGCCCGCCGCGGCGTACCGGTCGGCGAAGCGCATGCCGGCGGGAACCCCGTGCAGCAGGGCCAGGGCCGTCGAGCAGTGGGCCACGTCCAGATCGGCCGGCCCCCAGGAGGTCTCCACCCAGTCGACGACGCCGCTGATCCGCAGATCACCGTCGCTGCCCGCGAAGAGGACGTTGCCTGGATGGAAGTCCCGGTGGAGAAAGCAGGCCAGGTGGCTGGGTGGCTCACGGCGGATCATGTCCACGGCCCGTTGCCACAGCTCGGGCCGCGCCGTGTCCTCGGGCGGTCTCACCAGCTCCGGAGAAGTCCACGCCTGATAGGCGCGAGGTTGCGCCTCCGGGGTCACCGGCAGCCGGTGGATGCGCAACAACTGACGGGCAAGCAGTTCACCGCGCCGGTCAGCGCCCTCGTCGCTCACGCACACGGCCCCGGGCAGCAAGGACATCAGCAGGGAGGGATGGTCGCAGTGCTGCGCTGTCGCGTCCACGTCCACAAGCGTGGCCGCAGGCACGTCGGTGTCGCCGAGCAAGCGCAGAACGGCCGCCTCGCGGGTCAGCAGACCCTCCGCATGGCGAACGAAGAACGGCTTGACGAAGGACCGCAGGACCAGCGAGCGTCGGCCATGCGGCCCCGAGATCTCCAGGCGGCGCATCTCCGACGTCCAACCGCCGCGCAGACGCGCAGCACGCTCGATGCGCTCCCCCTCGGTCAGTCCCTTCTCCACCCAGACCCGCGTCGCATCCCACCCCTGCCCCTCAAGACCTGCACCGGTGCGCTCAGCCATCTCGGGTCAGGAGATCCGTCGAGGTCGGGCCTGGCACAGCGGGCACACCGGGCGCCGTGGGCCGGGGCAGTCTTCCGGCGGCGGGCCACGGGGTTTCCCGGGGCAGCAGCGCGGCGGCTGCCTCGGATTCCCCGGCACGCACCAGGGTGTGGATCTCCCGGGCCAGCGGGGTGACGTCGCGGATGGAGACCGTCCACTCGTCCGCGTACCGCCGGGCCGCCTCGCCCGCCAGGCCGAGTTGCAGGGAGCGGTACGGGAGCTGGTTCAGGTTGAGGTCGCGTTCAGGGTCCCACTGGACGCGGGTGGGGGCGCGGCGCAGGGCGCGTTGCCAGGTGGCCCGGTCCGGGTGCACTCCCCTTACGTAGTGGGAGAGTTCGGCGTTCTCCAGTGCCCAGGTGAAGCCCTCGCGGGTGATCTCCACGGCGAGGACCGTCTCCTGGCCCTCCTTCGTCGCCCAGCCGCAGCGATACATCATCCACAGGAAGCTCGGCTTGATCCACGTCATGCGGTCCCGCTTCCAGGCGGCGGGGAAGCGTCCCTCGCGGGCGGCCGGGAGGCCGATGGCGGGCCGGTATGCCTGGTAGACGGTGACGGTGGATGCGGTGTGGGACGCGCGGATCTCGAACTTCGGCGGCGGGGTCGGGGTCGGTACGGTCATGGCGTCATCCCAGCACGGCCGACCCGCCGTCGGCCAAGGGGTTTTCCCGCGGGGGGTGTTCACGTCGGCGCGGTCCCGGGGCGTGTGCCCCGGGACCGCGCCGGCCGGATGTGCCGCCTCAGTGGTTGCGGGGGAAGCCCAGGTCCACGCCGGAGGGGGCGTCCGCCGGGTCGGGCCAGCGGGTCGTGACGACCTTGCCGCGGGTGTAGAAGTGCACGCCGTCGTTGCCGTAGATGTGGTGGTCGCCGAAGAGCGAGTCCTTCCAGCCACCGAAGGAGTGGTAGCCGACCGGCACCGGGATCGGCACGTTGACGCCGACCATGCCGGCCTCGATCTCCAGCTGGAAGCGGCGGGCAGCGCCGCCGTCGCGGGTGAAGATCGCGGTGCCGTTGCCGAACGGCGAGGCGTTCATGAGGGCGACGCCCTCGTCGTACGTGTCGACGCGCAGGACGCACAGGACCGGGCCGAAGATCTCGTCCTTGTACGCGTCGGAGTCCGTCGACACGTTGTCGAGCAGGGACAGGCCGATCCAGTGACCGTCCTCGAAGCCCTCGACCGAGTGCCCCGTGCCGTCGAGGACGACGTCCGCGCCCTGGGCCGCGGCGCCCGTGACGTAGGAGGCGACCTTGTCGCGGTGGGCGGCGGTGATCAGCGGGCCCATCTCGGAGGTGGGGTCGTTGCCGGGGCCGATCTTGATCTTCTCGGCCCGCTCCTTGATCTTGGCGACGAGCTCGTCGGCGATGGAGCTGACGGCGACGACGGCGGAGATCGCCATGCAGCGCTCACCGGCGGAGCCGTACGCCGCCGAGACCGCGGCGTCGGCCGCGGCGTCCAGGTCGGCGTCGGGCAGGACCAGCATGTGGTTCTTGGCGCCGCCGAGTGCCTGGACGCGCTTGCCGTTGACGGTGGCGGTGGTGTGGATGTAGCGGGCGATCGGGGTGGAGCCCACGAAGGAGACCGCGGCCACGTCGGGGTGGTTGAGGAGTCCGTCGACAGCGACCTTGTCGCCGTGCAGGACGTTCAGCACACCGTCGGGCAGACCGGCCTCGGAGGCCAGCTCGGCCAGCAGGTTGGCGGCCGACGGGTCCTTCTCGCTGGGCTTCAGGACGAAGGTGTTGCCGCAGGCGATGGCGAGCGGGAACATCCACATCGGCACCATGGCCGGGAAGTTGAACGGCGTGATGCCGGCGACGACACCGATCGACTGGCGGATCGAGGAGACGTCGACCCGGCTGGAGACCTGGGTGGACAGCTCGCCCTTGAGCTGCGTGGTGATGCCGCAGGCCAGCTCGACGATCTCCAGACCGCGGGCGACCTCGCCCAGCGCGTCCGAGTGCACCTTGCCGTGCTCGGCGGTGATCAGCGCGGCGATGTCGTCGCGGTGGGCGTCGAGCAGTGCGCGGTAGCGGAAGAGGACCGCGGTGCGGGCGGAGAGCGAGGACGTGCCCCACGTCTCGTACGCGTCCTTCGCGGCGGCGACCGCGGCGTCGACCTCTTCGAGCGAGGCGAGCGCGACCTTGGTGGTGACGGCGCCGGTCGCGGGGTCGGTGACCGGACCGAAATTGCCCGACGTGCCCTCGACGCTCTTGCCGCCGATCCAGTGGTTGACGGTCTTCGTCATGACTACGTGCTCCTTCAGAGGTGGCGGCGTCGGGCTGCGACGTGGCGTTCGTACTCTTCTCTCGCCTTGACCGCCGACGGGCGGGTCGCGGTTTCGGCTACCGGAACATCCCACCACGCCTGCGCGGGAGGGGGGCCCGACACAGTGTCTGGCGTTTCGGTCTCGACGTAGACACAAGTAGGACGGTCAGCGGTACGCGCTTCTGCGAGAGCTTCGCGCAGGTCAGTCACGGTCTCGGCGCGCAGGACCCGCATCCCGAGCGAGGCCGCGTTGGCCGCGAGATCGACGGGGAGCGGCGGCCCGGTGAAGCCGCCGTCCGGGTCCCGGTGGCGGTAGGCCGTACCGAGGCGCTCGCCGCCGACGGACTCGGAGAGGCCGCCGATCGAGGCGTATCCGTGGTTCTGGAGGATGACGACCTTGATGGGCAGTCCCTCCTGCACGGCCGTGACGATTTCGGTGGGATTCATCAAGTATGTGCCATCGCCGACCAGTGCCCAGACGGGGCGGCCGGGGGCCGCGAGCTGGACTCCGATGGCGGCTGGGATCTCGTATCCCATGCAGGAGTAGCCGTACTCGACGTGGTACTGGTCGGGGGAACGGGTGCGCCAGAGCTTGTGCAGGTCGCCGGGGAGCGAACCGGCGGCGTTGATCAGGATGTCGTCCTCGGTGACCAAGGTGTCGAGTACGCCGAGGACCTGGGCCTGGGTGGGGCGCGCCGTCTCGTCCGCCGGGGTGTAGGCGGCGGTGACCCGCTCCTCCCACCGGGCCTTGGCCGCGCGGTATCCCTCTTCGTACTGCTGACCGACCCGGTGGGGGGTGGTGGACAGGCCGGCGTGGAGGGCTTCGAGGGTTTCTCTTGCGTCGGCGACGACCGTCAGCGCGGAGAGCTTGTGCGCGTCGAAGCCGCCGATGTTGATGTTGACGAAACGGGCCGAGGGCGCGAAGAGCGTCGATGACGCGGTGGTGAAGTCGCTGTAGCGCGTCCCCACGCCGATCACCAGGTCGGCTGCGCGGGCGAGCTCGTCGGCGGTGGCCGTCCCGGTGTGACCGATGCCGCCGACGTCGCAGGGGTGGTCGTGCGGGAGCGAGCCCTTGCCGGCCTGGGTGGAGGCGACGGGGATGCCGGTCGCCTCCGCGTAGGCGCGGAGCTCCGCCTGGGCCGCGCTGTGGCGTACTCCGCCGCCCGCGACGATCAGCGGGCGGGCGGACGCACTGATCGCCTCGGTCGCCGCGGCGAGTTCGCGGCGGTCGGGGCTCGGCCTGCGGATGTGCCAGACCCGCTCCCGGAAGAAGTCCTCCGGCCAGTCGTACGCCTCAGCCTGGACGTCCTGGGGAAGCGCCAGCGTGACGGCGCCGGTGGCCGTCGGGTCGGTCAGGACGCGCATCGCGGCGAGTGCGGCGGGGATCAGTGCCTCGGGGCGGCCGATCCTGTCGAAGTATCTGGAGACCGGCCGCAGACAGTCGTTGACCGAGATGTCCCCCGCGTGGGGCACTTCGAGCTGCTGGAGTACGGGGTCGGCGGGCCGGGTCGCGAAGGTGTCGCCGGGGAGGAGGAGCACGGGCAGGTGGTTGACCGTGGCGAGGGCCGCGCCGGTGACGAGGTTGGTGGCGCCCGGGCCGATGGAGGTGGTGACGGCCTGTGCGGAGAGCCGGCCCGACTGGCGTGCGTACCCCACGGCCGCGTGCACCATGGACTGTTCGTTGCGGCCCTGGAGGAAGGGCATGACGGCCGGTCCGGACTCGATGAGCGCCTGGCCGATCCCGGCGACGTTCCCATGGCCGAAGATGCCCCAGGTGGCGTTGATCAGGCGTTGGCGGTGGCCGTCGCGCTCGGTGTACTGGCGGGCGAGGAAGGCGACCAGGGCCTGGGCGGTGGTCAGCCGCCGGGTGCTCGGGGTGCTCATCGGAGGGCCTCCGGGCCGTAGAAGGGGAGCCGGGGGTCGACGGGCAGGCCGGGCCAGGTGTCGCGGATCCAGCTGTGGTCCGGGTGGTCGCGGATCAGCCACTCGCGCTGCCCCGGTCCCGCCATCACGTTCAGGTAGTACAGGGTGCGGCCGGGCGGGGCGATGGACGGGCCGTGCCAGCCGTCGGGGATGAGCACGGCGTCTCCCGTACGGACTTCGGCGAGCACGTCCGTACCGCCGGCCCTGGACGGTGACACCCGGTGGTAGGCGAGGCCGTCGTCCGCCACCTCGAAGTAGTAGATCTCCTCCAGCACCGACTCGGCTCCGGGACGGTGCTCGTCGTGCTTGTGCGGCGGGTACGAGGACCAGTTGCCACCGGGGGTGAGGACCTCCACCGCGATGAGGCGGTCGCAGTCGAAGGTGTCGGCCGCGGCGAAGTTGTTGACCTGCCGGGAGCAGGTTCCGGCGCCGCGCAGTTCGACGGGTACCTCCGGCGCGGGGCCGTAGCGAGCGGGGAGTCGTCGCTCGCACTTCGCTCCTGCCAGGGCGAAGCGGCCTCCTGCGCCGGAGGCGATCTGTGCGTGGGCGTCACGCGGTAGGTACGCAAAATCGCTCACCCCGCTGAACACACTTTCCCTGCCCAGCAGTTCAAAGATCTCACCTGCCGTGTGCACCGTACAGCCGCCCGTCAACGGCAGAATGATCCATTCACTCTCCCCGGTGACCAAGGTGTGAACACCACCAGGCTCCAGTTCGAGCACGCGCAGACTCGACCGGTCCCAGCCGGCCCCCTCGGGGTCGATGTCGAGGGTGTAGGCGTCGCTTCCCGCGCTGCCGGCCGGAAGGTGGTGGCGGTTGTGCCGCGGGTTCGTGTGCGTCGTCATCTCCATGCTTATTCCCTGCCCCTTCGCCTCTTCCATGCCGCCCCTTCGCCTTTTCCGTGCCCTTCTAGAGCAGCGCCACGGCTGCGTCGACCGCCCCTGCCACATCCCCGTCGGCCGGATAGAGCAGCGAGCGGCCCACCACCAGCCCCTGGACGGACGGCAGTCGCAGCGCGCCGCGCCACTTCTCGTACGCGCCGTCGAGGTCGCCGCCGACCTCGCCGCCGAGCAGCACGGCGGGCAGCGTGGAGGTCTCCATCACCTGGGCCATGTCGTCGGGATTCTCCGTGACGGGGACCTTGAGCCAGGTGTACGCGGAGGTGCCCGCAAGACCCGAGGCGATGGCGATGGACGTGGTGACGGCGGCTGCGCCCAGGTCGTTGCGGAGGCGGCCTTCGATACGGCGGCAGAGGAACGGCTCGACGAAGACGGGCAGCCGGTGCGCCGCCATGTCGTCGATGGCGCGTGCGGCGGTGTGCAGGGTGTCGAGGGAGCCCGCGTCGTCGTAGTCGATACGGAGCAGCAGCTTGCCCGCGTCGAAGCCGAGCCTGGCCAGATCGGTGGGGCGGTGACCGGTGAACCGGTCGTCGAGCTCGAACGCGGCGCCCGCGAGTCCGCCGCGGTTCATGGAGCCGATGACGACCTTGCCCTCCAGGGCGCCGAGGAGCAGCAGGTCGTCGAGGATGTCGGCGGTGGCGAGGACTCCGTCGACGCCAGGGCGGGAGAGGGCGAGACAGAGCCGCTCCAGGAGCTCGAAGCGGTTGGCCATGGCCAGTTCGCGATTGCCGACGGCGAGCGAGCCGCGGGCCGGATGGTCGGCGGCAATGATCATCAGTCGGCCGCCGACGGAGACGAGGGGCCGTCTGCTGCGCCGGCCGGCGGCCTCGGCGACGGCCTCCGGGTGGTGCACCCGCAGCCGGACGAGGTCGGATGCGGAGGAAGCGGCGGGCGTCATGAGGTCGCTCCGGTCGCGATGACGGCGCCGTCGGCAAGGGCCTTCTCGACCTCGTCCGGATACGGCATCGCGGACGAGCAGGCCAGGCGGGACGCGACGATGGCACCGGCCGCGTTCGCGTAGCGCATGATGCGTCCGGTCTCCCATCCGGCGAGCAGACCGTGGCAGAGCGCCCCGCCGAACGCGTCACCTGCGCCCAGTCCGTTGACGACCTCCACGGGCAGGGGCGCCACGTCGGCCGTGGTGCCGTCGCGGTGAACGGCCAGGACCCCCTTGGGGCCCTGCTTGACGACGGCCAGCTCCACGCCGGCCGCCAGCAGGGCGCGTGCCGCCGCGTACGGCTCGCGTTCCCCGGTGGCGATCTCGCACTCGTCGAGATTGCCGACGGCCACGGTGGCGTGCGCGAGCGCTTCGCGGTAGCGCGCGGGCGCCACGGTGCTGTGGTCGCCGCCGTCCCAGAACATGGGCCGCCAGTCGAGGTCGAAGACGGTGATCTGAGACATCCCGGCCGCACTCGATGACGTCTCGCTCCGGCCCGTCTCGCTCCGGGCCCGCAGCGCGGCGAGGGTCGAGGTGCGGCTCGGTTCGGCGCACAGTCCGGTGCCCGTCATCCAGAACACCCGGGCTGCGCGCACCGCGTCCAGGTCAAGTTCCGCGCCGTGGATCTCCAGGTCGGGCGCCTTGGGCTGCCGGTAGAAGTAGAGGGGGAAGTTGTCCGGCGGGAAGATCTCGCAGAAGGTGACAGGCGTCGGATACTCCTCGACGGCCGTCACCCACCGGTCGTCGACGCCGAACTCCTTCAGCTGGTGGTGGAGATACTCCCCGAAGGCATCCTGACCGGTCCTGGTGACCACGGCCGTCCGCCGGCCCAGACGGGCCGCCGCCACCGCGACATTGGTCGGCGAGCCGCCGAGGAACTTCCCGAAGGTCTCGACGCGGGCGAGCGGTACACCGGTCTGCAGCGGGTAGATGTCCACCCCGATCCGCCCCATGGTGATCACGTCGTACGGCTCAGGCATACGCATCCCTTCACGCCGCGGTGCGACCGCGGCCGGACGGCTGGTCCCAGGTCTAGCCCTCCCCCGGAACCCTGTCAACATTTTGTCCGGACATTCGGACGAACTCTTGACACTCCTCGGCGAGGACCGGAGGGTGGGCGATATGACCTCCTCCGTACCCTCTCCGGCCCGCATCCGTATCGGCTCGGCTCCCGATTCGTGGGGGGTGTGGTTCCCCGACGATCCGCAGCAAGTGCCCTGGCAGCGCTTCCTCGACGAGGTCTCCGAGGCCGGTTACGAGTGGATCGAACTCGGACCGTACGGCTACCTTCCCGTCGACCCGGCCCGGCTGACGGAGGAGACCGAACGCCGTGGGCTCACGGTCTCGGCGGGCACCGTCTTCACCGGATTGCACCACGGCCCCGCCGTCTGGGACCGGACCTGGGCGCATGTCTCCGACATCGCGGCACTCACCCGGGCCATGGGCGCGGAGCACCTGGTGGTCATCCCGTCGTTCTGGCGCGACGACAAGACGGGCGAGGTGCTGGAGGACCGCACGCTCACGGCGGCGCAGTGGCGCGATCTGACGACCCAGACGGAGCGGCTGGGGCGCGAGGTCCAGGACCGGTACGGGCTGCGGATCGTCGTGCACCCGCACGCCGATACGCACATCGACAGCGAGGAGAACGTCAGCCGGTTCCTCGACGCCACCGACCCCGCCCTGGTCTCGCTCTGCCTGGACACCGGCCACTACGCGTACTGCGGCGGGGACAGCGTCAAGCTCATCGAGACCTACGGCGAGCGCATCGGCTATCTGCACCTCAAGCAGGTCGATCCGGCGATCCTGGCCGACGTCGTCGCCGGCGGGGTGCCGTTCGGCCCGGCCGTGGCCCGCGGGGTGATGTGCGAGCCGCCGCGCGGGATTCCCGCCCTGGAACCGGTCCTGGAGGCCGCCCGCGCCCTGGACATCGATATGTTCGCGATCGTCGAGCAGGACATGTACCCCTGCCCGCCCGACAAGCCGTTCCCGATCGCCCGCCGCACCCGCGAGTTCCTCCGCTCCTGCGGCGCACCCCGTAGCCCCCACTGACCTCGTTCTGTCACAGCTGTCACCTCCTCGTCACACATGTCTCCGTTACGCGGGTCTTCGGTCACAGGCGCCCGACATCCCTCCCCGCCCGTCACTCTGCGTCGTTCACCGGACACAGGCTGAGTGATCGTCAGCGTCCATGCCGCACATCCCCCGACGGCCCCCCGCCGCCGCTGCGGTACAGAGAGGTGTCACCGATGACGGACAGAAGTCTCTGGTCCTACAAGGACATTGCCGCGCACATCCGGGTGCAGCCGGACACCATCCGCTCCTATCGCAAGCACGGCCTGCTGCCGCCTCCCGACCACGTGGAGAACGGCAAGCCCTATTGGTACGCGGACACGGTCCGCGCCTGGGTCGCCTCCCGCCCCGGCAACCGCGGACGACGCGACTGACCTCAACCTCCCCGGGCCCCGAGCCCCGCACCCCGTACGGCGATCGGTCCCCTCCGCCGCCGTGCGGGGCCTCTGCCGTCGTGCTACCTCGCCGAGGGTTCGGTGACTGCGAGGCCGGTACGTGACGGCTCGATGATCGTCACACCCGCCCCGGGCGCCGTCCCCATGGCAGCGAGCGCGGCGGGTGCCGCGTCCAGCGGGATGGTGGAGGTCACCAGCAGATCCGGGCGCAGGGTGCCGGCCCGCACCATGTCCATCATCGGCCGGTAGTCGTGCGCGGCCATGCCGTGGCTGCCGAGGATCTCCAGCTCGAGCCCTATCACCCGCGCCATGGGCACGACCGGGTCGCCGGTCGCGGACGGCAGCAGGCCCACCTGTATATGGCGGCCCTGCCTCCGCAGGCTCCGTACCGAGGCGGCGCAGGTGACCGGCGAGCCGAGCGCGTCGATCGACAGATGCGCACCGCCACCCGTGAGTTCACGCACCGCTTCGTCCGCACCCCCCGGATACGCCGAGGCATCCACGCACTCCGCCGCGCCGAAGGTCCGCGCCAGCTCCAGGGCGCGTGGCGATACGTCGACCGCCACGACCCTCGCCCCGCAGGCCACCGCGATCATCACGGCCGACAGACCGACCCCTCCGCAGCCGTGCACGGCGACCCACTCCCCCGGCGCCACCCGGCCCTGTCCGACGACGGCCCGGAACGCGGTGGCGAACCGGCAGCCGAGTCCGGCCGCCGTGGCGAACGAAAGCCCCTCGGGCAGGGCCACCAGATTCACATCCGCCTGCTCGAGCGCCACGTACTCGGCGAAGGAGCCCCAGTGCGTGAACCCGGGCTGGGTCTGCCGTTCGCAGACCTGCTGCGCCCCGGCCGCGCAGGCCCCGCACCTGCCGCAGGCGCAGATGAAGGGCACCGTCACCCGGTCGCCCGGGCGCCAGTTGACGACGCCGGCGCCCGTCGCCTCGACCACTCCGGCCAGCTCATGGCCGGGCACGTGCGGGAGGGTGATGTCCGGGTCGTGGCCCATCCAGCCGTGCCAGTCGCTGCGGCACAGACCGGTGGCTTCGACCCGGACCACCACACCTCCGGCGGTGGGCGCCGGATCGGGCACGTCCCGGAGCCGGGCCTCCTGCCCGAACTTCTCGAACACAACTGCCCGCATCGGTTCCGCCCTTCGCCTCGTCCGCCGCTCGGAGGCGCCGAATCTACGCCCCGCTGCTGATCTTGTCCCGCTCCTCACCGGACTCGGATATCCCGTCCGCATCCGCATCCGCATCCGCATCCGCGTACGTCTCCGTCGCAGCTCCCGGGGAGGACGCGGGCCGGCTCGCCCTCCCGGCCCCGGCCGGAGCACCGGAGGGAAGGGGCGCGGGCGCCGATTCGCCCTCGCTCACACCGAACCGCTGGTGGAACCTCCGCAGCGGTCCCGGCGCCCACCAGGTGGCGCGGCCCATCAGCTTCATCACCGAGGGCACCAGCAGGCTGCGTACGACCATGGCGTCCATCAGCACGGCCAGCGCGATTCCCAGCCCCAGCATCTTGGTGTTGGTCACCCGCGAGGTCCCGATCGCGACCATCACCACCGCGAGGATCACCGCGGCTGCGGTGATCAGCCCGCCGGTGTGGCGCAGTCCGAACGTCACCGCGTGCTCATGGTCCCCGCCGCGGTCGTACTCCTCCTTGATGCGGGAGATCAGGAACACGCCGTAGTCCATGGAGAGCCCGAAGGCGACACAGAACATCAGCACGGGCAGGGTCGTTTCGATATCGCCGGTACTGGTGAAGGAGAGCAGCCCCGACAGATTCCCGTCCTGGAAGACCCAGACCACCGCACCGAACATCGCTGTCAGGCTGAGTGCGTTCAGCACGACCGCCTGGAGCGGAATCAGCACGCTGCCGGTGAGCAGGAAGACGAGCAGCAGCGTCGCCACGACGATGATGCCCAGCGCCCACGGCAGCCGGTCCGCTATGGCGTCCTTCGAGTCGACGAGGACGGCCGCCGTGCCGGTCACCGATGTGTCGAAGGGTGCGGGCAGCGCCCGGAGGTCGCCGACGAGCCGCTGAGCCCCTTCTCCCACCGTCTCCCCCTCGGGCAGCACGCTGAAGTACGCGTACGAACCGGAGGTGACCGGGCCGTCGACCCGCAGCACACCGGGGAGTCCGGCGATGTCGCTGCGCAGTGCGGCGTACTGCGCGGGGGTCGCGTCCCCGTCCGCGAGCAGTTCCAGGCCGCCGCCGGGGCTGCCCGGGAAGCCCTCCCGTATGTGCTCCTGCACGATCCGGGACTCGGCCGTCGGGGGCAGTTGGCGGTCGTCCGCCGTACCGAACTTCACCCCGAGGAAGGGCAGGCCGAGCAGGACGAGACCGACCGTGGTGACTCCCGCGAAGAGGGGAGCCCTCCGCATCACCAGTGCGGCAAGCCGCGCCCAGCCCTTGCCCGTGTCCGCGCCCTTGCCCGAACCGTCCGAGCTGCGGCGCAGCAGCCTGCGCAGGTCCAGGGAATTGACCCGCGGGCCGAGCAGCATCAGGGCGGCCGGCAGCAGGATCAGCGCGGCAGCGGCGGCCAGCAGCACCACGGCGATCCCCGCGTAGGCGAAGGAGCGCAGGAAGTACTGGGGGAAGACCAGCATTGCCGCGAGTGACACCGCCACCGTCAGCGCGGAGAAGAGCACCGTGCGCCCCGCCGTGCGCAGAGTTGCGCCCACCGCCGTCCGTGGGTCCGCGCCCGCGGCGAGCTCCTCGCGGAACCGGCGCACGATGAACAGGGCGTAGTCGATGGCGAGACCGAGCCCGAGCGCCGTGGTGAGGTTCTGCGCGAACACCGACACATCGGTGAATTCGGTGATGCCGCGCAGGACGGCGTTGGTGCCGAGGATCGCCACGATCCCGACGCCGAGGGGCAGCAGAGCGGCGATCGCGCTGCCGAAGACCATGACCAGCAGCACCAGCGTCACCGGCAGGGCGATGAGTTCGGCCCGCAGCAGGTCCTCCTGGATGATCTTCTGCATCTCGTGCCGCACGGCGACGGGACCGCCGACGGAAACCTCCACCGGACCGCGCTCCCCTTGGAACGCCGGAGCCATCCGGTCGAGGATCTGGCCCGCGGTCTTCTCGTCGCCCTCGATCCGGGCGGCGATGATCGCCTCGTGTCCGTCCTCGGAGCGCAGCGCGGGCGACTTGGTCAGCCAGTACGAACCGACGCCCGTGATCCCGTCCTCGGCGGCCAGCTGCTCGGCGAGCCCGGCCGCCTCTGCGGCCACCGCCGGATCGTCCACGGAGGCGCTCCCGCTGTCGATCAGCAGCAGCAGATTGGGCTGGGAGGCGGGGAACTCACGCTCCAGCACCTCGGTTGTGTACGTCGACTCGGCATCGGGCGACTCCCAGCCACCGCTGCCCATCCGGTCACCCACCCCGCTGCCCGCGAACACGGCGAGAGCCGTGATCACCAGCGCGGCGAGCAGCGCGAACCGTGGCCGCGCGGTGACGAAGCGGGTCCAGCCGCCGACGCGCGCCGGAACGCGCGTCGGACTGTTGACTTCGGACATGGTGCGGTGTCCCCTTCACCGAGACCCGGGCAGCACAGGGCAGCATGGGTCGGTCGTTGCCACTTACACTGGCAAACACGAGTCATCGCTCGCGTTTTCATAGAATGCGAGTCGTCGCTCGTGTTTGTCAACCGCACCATGAGAGCTGGGGATAGACCGTGTCGGATGCCGGATCCGCAAAAGGCATCGAGCCCACACCGGCCGACGAGGCCGCACGCGGCACGAAGGCCCCGCGCCGCCGCCAGGCCCGTGGCGAAGCCCGTATCGCCCAGCTCCTCGAAGCCGCCGCCGGCGTCTTCTCCAGCAGCGGCTACACCGCCGCCAGCACCAACGCCATCGCCCGCGCGGCAGGCGTCTCGCCGGGCACGCTCTACCAGTTCTTCCCGAACAAGGAAGCCATCGCCATCGAGCTCGGCGACCGGCTGCTCGGCCGCTGGCAGGAGACCTACGGCGCCGCCTTCGTGCCCAGTCACATCGAGCTCCCGCTCGACCGGATGCTCGACGCCATCGTCGACCCGCTGATCGCCTTCAACTGCGAGAACCCGGCGTTCACCGTCCTGATGCACGGTTCCGAGATCCCCGGCACGATCACCCAGGAACACGACAGCGTCCACGCCGCGATGCTCGCCCGCGTCGAGACGATCCTGGCCGGCTACCTCACCGACATCCCCGCCGACCAGGTCAGCCGCATCGCGAGCATGTCCTTCGCCATCTTCACGGCCGGGCTCGACCTGATCATGAGTCACGAGGGCGCCGAGCGGGAGGCGTACATCGAGGAACTGAAAACGATCCTGTTCCGCTACCTGGACCCGCTGGTCGGCGATTCAACACTCGGTCAGGCCCCACACGCCTGACAGCTCCAGATGCCCGACAAAGGCATGAAGCATACGATTTGGGCACCCTAAGGAGTCATGCAACGGGAGCTCGCGCGAACTGGATCGCTTCAGATTCCCCGGAGACACCTCAGCCGACCCGGTCCCCCCAGCCCCCAGAGGCCCCATCCGCACCACCCTGCTGCCGACGCTCATCCCGCTCGGCAGCTTCCTGGTCCCCGCAGTCTTCGTCCTGCGGGCCTACGAGCGCCACGGCCGCGACCTCGGCGTCGGCCTCATCCTCGGCTGCTTCCTGACGGGTGGAATCCTGGGCGTGCTCGGCGCCTCCGTCATGGAGTTCTACCTCCTGCACCCCTCCGTATGGATGTTCCTCGGAGTCGGGCTGATCGAGGAGGCGGTGAAGCTCGCGGCGCTGATGTTCGTACTCCGCCGCTACCCCCACATCCACGGCCTGTGGACGCCCATCGCGGGCGGCGTCCTGCTCTCCTTCCGTAGGCCCAACGGCCACTTCCACCTCGCAGCCCCGGTCATCGGCACCTACCTGAGCGTCGCCGTGCTGGAATCGCCATCTGGCTGGTGGCCCGGATGGCCGACACCGGACTGAGCCGCGCGCTCTTCTCCGAGGGCTACATCCCGAAGTCCACCGACGAGCAGCAGCACCTGTTCACCCTGTTCTCGGTGGGCGGCATCGTGGTGATCACACTGATCGCCCTGTTCTGGCTGCGGTCACTGGCGCGAGGCCGGCGGCAAGGACCCGAGGCTCGCATTTATACCCCCTAGGGGTATAGTGTGGGTCATGTGAGGGCGCACCGGCTCGGCCGGGGCTCCCGCGCATCACGCCCACCCGTGTTTGCCGAAGAGGAGAACGCCATGACCGCCGAGACCGAGACCCCCCAGGCCACCACCGGCTCCTGCTGCTCGCCGACCGGTTCCTGCCACGACGGCGCGACCGACATCCAGGTGGGCGCTACCACCACGGTGTACGAGGTGAAGGGCATGACCTGCGGTCACTGCGAAGGTGCCGTCTCCGAGGAGATCTCCGGAATCGAGGGGGTCACCTCCGTGAAGGCGGTCGCCGCCACCGGCCTGGTGACCGTGGACTCCCAGGCACCGCTGGACGAGGCCGCGGTGCGCGCCGCGGTCGACGAGGCGGGCTACGAGCTCATCGGCCGCGCCGCCGCCTGAGAGAGACTCCACGCGTCTCCCCGCATCACCGCACCACCGCACGATGCCGTCGGGCCGGACCCACCAGCAGATACTGGTGGGGTACGGCCCGATCTGCGTTCCCCAGGAGTTTCGGACATGGCCAGCACCACAACAGCCGAGGTCCCGGCTGCGGAATCCTCCGAGACCGAGCTCACGATCGGCGGGATGACCTGCGCCTCGTGTGCGGCCCGCGTCGAGAAGAAGCTCAACCGGATGGACGGCGTCACCGCCACCGTCAACTACGCGACCGAGAAGGCCCACGTCTCCTTCGGCGAGGGGACGGAGGTGGCGGACCTCGTCGCCGTGGTCGAGAAGACCGGCTACACCGCCCGCCCCGTACCCCGCCCCGCCCCGGCCCCACCACCGTCGGCCGCACCGGAGCCCAACGCGGCCGGAGACGCCGGAGCAGTCGAAGGCGCCACAGAAATCGCAGACGCCGGAGCACCCGACTCCCTGGCCGCGCTCCGGCAGCGCCTCCTCGTCTCGGCCGCGCTCTCCCTCCCCGTCGTGCTGCTCGCCATGGTCCCGGCCCTCCAGTTCGACAACTGGCAGTGGCTCTCCCTCACCCTCGCCGCCCCCGTGGTCGTCTGGGGCGGGCTGCCCTTCCACCGCGCGACCTGGACGAACGCGAAGCACGGCGCCGCGACGATGGACACCCTCGTCTCGATCGGCACCCTCGCGGCGTTCGGCTGGTCGCTGTGGGCCCTGTTCCTCGGGGACGCCGGCATGCCCGGCATGCGGCACGGCTTCGACCTCACCGTCTCCCGCGCCGACGCCGCCTCGACGATCTACCTGGAGGTCGCGTCGGGCGTCATCACCTTCATCCTGCTGGGCCGCTACCTGGAGGCGCGCTCCAAGCGGAAGGCGGGTTCGGCGCTGCGCGCGCTGATGCATCTCGGCGCCAAGGACGTCACGGTGATCAGGGACGGTACGGAGGTACGCGTCCCGGTCGCCCGGCTCGTGGTCGGGGACCGCTTCGTGGTCCGCCCTGGCGAGAAGATCGCCACCGACGGCACCGTCGTCGACGGCGTGTCCGCCGTGGACGCCGCGCTGCTGACCGGTGAGTCGGTCCCGGTCGACGTGACCGCGGGCGACCCGGTCACCGGAGCCACCGTGAACGTCTCCGGCCGGCTCGTCGTCGAGGCCACGCGCGTCGGCTCCGACACCCAGCTCGCCCGGATGGCCAAGCTCGTCGAGGACGCCCAGAACGGCAAGGCCGCGGTGCAGCGTCTCGCCGACCGGATCTCGGCGGTCTTCGTCCCCGTGGTGCTCCTGATCGCCCTGGGCACGCTGGTCACCTGGCTCCTGATCACGGACGACGCCACCGCGGCGTTCACGGCCGCCGTCTCCGTGCTGATCATCGCCTGCCCCTGCGCCCTGGGCCTCGCCACTCCTACCGCCCTCATGGTCGGTACGGGGCGGGGCGCCCAGCTCGGCATCCTGATCAAGGGACCGGAGGTCCTGGAGACCACCCGCCGCGTCGACACGATCGTCCTCGACAAGACCGGCACCGTCACCACAGGCCGCATGGCGCTCCTCGACGTCCACACCGCCGACAGGACCACCGAAGCGGACGTCCTGCGGATCGCGGGCGCCCTGGAGCACTCCTCCGAACACCCCATCGCCCAGGCCGTCGCCGCGGGCGCCACCGCAAAGGTGGGCACCCTCCCCACCCCCGAGGACTTCGCCAACATCCCCGGCCTCGGCGTCCAGGGCACCGTCGACGGACATCAGGTGCTGGTCGGGCGTCCGAAGCTGCTCACAGAGGCCGGGATCGCCCTCCCCCGGCCGTTGGCCGCCGCCATGACGGAAGCGGCGCAGCAGGGCCGTACGGCGATCGCGGTCGCCTGGGACGGCGAGGCACGGGCGGTCCTCGAAGTCGCCGACGCGATCAAGGACAGCAGCGCGGCGGCCGTCACCAAACTGCGCGCCCTGGGCCTGCGCCCCGTCCTCCTGACCGGGGACAACCGGGCCGTGGCGGATTCCGTCGCCCGCGCGACCGGGATCGACGAGGTGTACGCGGAAGTGCTCCCCGAGGAGAAGGTGGACGTGATCCGGCGGCTCCAGGCCGAGGGCCGGACCGTCGCCATGGTCGGCGACGGCGTCAACGACGCGGCCGCGCTCGCCACCGCCGACCTCGGCCTGGCGATGGGCACCGGCACGGACGCCGCGATCGAGGCGAGCGACCTGACTCTCGTTCGTGGAGATCTCAAGGTTGCCGCCGATGCCATCCGGCTCTCCCGCAGTACCCTCGCGACCATCAGGGGCAACCTCTTCTGGGCGTTCGGCTACAACGTGGCCGCTCTGCCCCTTGCCGCATTCGGCCTGCTCAACCCCATGATCGCGGGCGCCGCCATGGCTTTTTCGTCCGTCTTCGTCGTGACGAACAGCCTCCGGTTGCGCTCCTTCACGTAATTTCCACAAAGAGATCTAGATCACACTGCTTTTAGGGTAACCATCTGAGGGGTTCGCGAGTCTTAGAGTGCGATGCCAAGGACGTCTTGGGGGACGTCCGACGGAGTGTCTTGGGGGACGCTCCTGGCTAGCGTTGGCCGGGGCACGTGCACCGGGGAGCTTTGAGCGGCCCTCCCGTACGTACCCCGGCGGAACGCCAAGCCGCATCCAACTGAATAAGTACGACCGGCGCAGCACCCGGAGCCTCGGCTCCGCACAGACGCCCGGCCGGATCCCGTGGGGGGAATCCGTCCCGGGACAAGGGAAGCGCCCTGTACGTCGACCCGTGGGGGGATCGGCGGCGGGGCGCTTCTCGCTTTCTCCCGCCGGACACGACAAGGCCCGGAACGCCGAATCGCCCCGGACACCGCGCTCTGTGCGAAAGCGCGGTACGCGGGGCGAAGGCAGACGGCCCGAGGGCCAGGTGCGGCAGAGTCGGTCGTACCGAAAGCTCTGCGGAGGGCCGGTAGGGGTCAGCGACCCTCGACCGGGACGAAGTCGCGCAGGACCTCGCCGGTGTAGATCTGGCGCGGGCGGCCGATGCGCGATCCCGGCTCCTTGATCATCTCGTGCCACTGCGCGATCCAGCCCGGCAGCCGTCCGATCGCGAAGAGCACGGTGAACATCTCGCTCGGGAAGCCCATGGCCCGGTAGATCAGGCCGGTGTAGAAGTCCACGTTGGGGTAGAGGTTGCGCGAGACGAAGTACTCGTCGGAGAGCGCGTGCTCCTCCAGCTTGAGCGCGATGTCCAGCAGCTCGTCGGACTTGCCGAGCGAGGACAGCACGTCGTGGGCCGCGGCCTTAATAATCTTGGCGCGCGGGTCGAAGGACTTGTACACCCGGTGGCCGAAGCCCATCAGGCGGACGCCGTCCTCCTTGTTCTTCACCTTCTGGATGAAGGAGTCGACATCGCCGCCGTTGGCCTGGATGCCTTCCAGCATCTCCAGGACCGACTGGTTGGCGCCACCGTGCAGGGGGCCCCACAGCGCCGAGATACCGGCGGAGATCGAGGCGAACATGTTCGCCTGCGAGGAGCCGACCAGGCGCACGGTGGAGGTCGAACAGTTCTGCTCGTGGTCCGCGTGCAGGATGAGCAGCTTCTCCAGCGCCGAGACGACGACCGGGTCCGGCACGTACTCCTGGGCCGGGACCGAGAACGTCATGCGCAGGAAGTTCTCGACGTAGCCGAGGTCGTTGCGCGGGTAGACGAACGGGTGACCGATCGACTTCTTGTACGCGTACGCCGCGATCGTCGGGAGCTTGGCCAGCAGCCGGATCGTCGAGAGGTGGCGCTGCTCCTCGTCGAACGGGTTGTGGCTGTCCTGGTAGAACGTGGACAGCGCGCTGACGACCGAGGACAGCATCGCCATCGGGTGCGCGTCGCGCGGGAAGCCGTCGAAGAACCGCTTGACGTCCTCGTGCAGCAGCGTGTGCTGGGTGATCTCGTTCTTGAAGTCCGACAGCTCGTCGGCCTTGGGAAGCTCACCGTTGATCAGCGTGTAGGCGACCTCAAGGAAGGTCGACTCCTCCGCCAGCTGCTCGATCGGGTAGCCCCGGTACCGCAGGATGCCCTGCTCACCGTCGAGATAGGTGATGGCCGATTTATACGCGGCGGTGTTGCCGTATCCGCTGTCCAGCGTCACCAGGCCGGTATTGGCCCGGAGCTTCCCGATGTCGAAGCCCTTGTCGCCGACGGTGCTGTCGATCACCGGGTAGGTGTACTCGTCATCGCCGTACCGCAGTACTACAGAGTTGTCGCTCACGTCATCCCTCACCGACGTAGTGCCTCTTCTTCGAGGTGCCCTGACTGTCTTCCACCCTCCCCCATTTGGCTCAGGAGAGTGCACTCGGGGTCGTCCATTGGACCTAATCGCGGCACTGAGTGCCGCGAACTTACTCATCCTGCCCCCTTGCCCCTGGTTCCGGAAGGGCTCAGTGATGTTTCCCACCGATTTGATCGATCATTTTTGTGCGAAGTCTCCGCCCGCCCCTGCGCGGAGCCGAAAATCCAGTCCCGTACAGCGTCTGCCTGCGGAAACCGTGCGTACCGCCTGGCCTATCGCCTTGCGTGACCCGACAAGTACGACAAGCTTCTTGGCGCGCGTCACGGCCGTGTAGAGCAGGTTGCGCTGGAGCATCATCCAGGCGCTGGTGGTGACCGGGATGACGACCGCCGGGTACTCGCTGCCCTGGGAGCGGTGGATGGTCATGGCGTAGGCGTGGGCCAGTTCGTCGAGCTCGTCGAAGTCGTACGGCACCTCCTCGTCCTCGTCGGTGCGGACGGTCAGCTTCTGCTCGTCCATGTCGAGGGCGGTGACCACGCCGACCGTGCCGTTGAAGACGCCGTTGGCGCCCTTGTCGTAGTTGTTGCGGATCTGGGTGACCTTGTCGCCGACGCGGAAGACCCGGCCGCCGGAACGCTTCTCGGGCAGGTCGGGGCGGGCCGGGGTGATGACCTGCTGGAGCAGCCCGTTGAGCGCGCCTGCGCCGGCCGGGCCGCGGTGCATGGGTGCGAGCACCTGCACGTCCCGGCGGGGGTCGAGGCCGAACTTCGCGGGGATACGGCGGGCCGCGACGTCCACCGCGAGCAGGCCCGCCTGCTCGGTCTCGTCCTCGACGAAGAGGAAGAAGTCGGCCAGGCCCTCGGTGAGCGGCGGGACGCCCTCGTTGATGCGGTGGGCGTTGGTGACGACTCCGGACTGCTGGGCCTGGCGGAAGATGGTCGTCAGCCTGACGGCGGGGACCGGGCCGCCCTCGGCGAGCAGGTCGCGCAGGACCTCCCCGGCGCCGACGGAGGGAAGCTGGTCGACGTCACCCACCAGCAGGAGGTGGGCACCGGGTGCCACGGCCTTGACGAGCTTGTTGGCGAGCAGCAGATCGAGCATGGACGCCTCGTCGACGACGACGAGATCGGCGTCCAGCGGACGGTCCCTGTCGTACGCCGCGTCCCCGCCCGGCTTCAGTTCGAGCAGCCGGTGCACGGTGGACGCCTCGGCCCCGGTGAGCTCGGAGAGCCGCTTGGCGGCCCGTCCGGTGGGCGCGGCCAGGACGACCTTCGCCTGTTTCGCGCGGGCCAGTTCGACGATGGAGCGGACGGTGAAGGACTTGCCGCAGCCGGGCCCTCCGGTGAGCACGGCGACCTTCCGGCTGAGCGCGAGCCGGACCGCGGCCTCCTGCTCGGGCGCCAGCGTCGCCCCCGTACGCGTGGCGAGCCAGCCGAGGGCCTTGTCCCAGTCCACGTCCCTGAAGGCCGGCATCCGGTCCTCCGGCGTACCCAGCAGCCGCCGCACCTGTGCGGCGAGGGAGATCTCCGCGCGGTGGAAGGGCACCAGATAGACGGCGGTGACCGGCTCCCCGCCCCCTCCCTCGGGGGACGGCACCTTCTCCCGTACGACACCCTCGGGGTCTTCGGCCAGTTCGGCAAGGCACTCGATGACCAGGCCCGTATCGACCTGGAGCAGCTTCACCCCGTCGGCGATCAGCCGCTCCTCGGGGAGGTAGCAGTGGCCCTGGTCGGAGGACTGCGACAGTGCGTACTGCAGACCGGCCTTGACCCGCTCCGGGCTGTCGTGCGGGATGCCGACGGCCTGGGCGATCTTGTCGGCGGTGAGGAAGCCGATGCCCCAGACGTCCGCGGCCAGCCGGTAGGGCTGGTTCTTCACGACGGAGATCGACGCGTCCTCGTACTTCTTGTAGATACGGACGGCGATGGAGGTGGAGACTCCGACGCTCTGGAGGAAGATCATGACCTCCTTGATCGCCTTCTGTTCCTCCCAGGCCGCCGCGATCATCTTCGTCCGCTTCGGACCGAGACCGGGCACCTCCACGAGGCGCTTCGGCTGCTGCTCGATGATGTCGAGGGTGTCGACGCCGAAGTGTGTGGTGATCCGGTCGGCCATGACGGGGCCGATGCCCTTGATCAGCCCCGAGCCGAGGTAGCGGCGGATGCCCTGGATGGTGGCGGGGAGGATCGTCGTGTAGTTCTCGACGGTGAACTGCTTGCCGAACTGCGGATGCGAGCCCCAACGCCCCTCCAT
This sequence comes from Streptomyces sp. NPDC055749, assembly GCF_053617235.1. Classification (NCBI taxonomy): domain Bacteria; kingdom Bacillati; phylum Actinomycetota; class Actinomycetes; order Kitasatosporales; family Streptomycetaceae; genus Streptomyces; species Streptomyces sp. NPDC055749. The sequence continues at coordinate 119,016 of NZ_JBSHFH010000021.1, forward strand.
CCGCAGGGACTCACCGGGCTGCGCACCGAGCAGCGCACCGACCACCGTGAGGAGGTCGTTGCCGCGTCCGGTGTCGACGCGTGCGACCGTGTACCCGTTCTCCTCGTTGGCGTAGGTGATCCGCTCCAGGACCCCTTCGAGGACGGCCGTGTTGGACATGAACCGACGTTATCGGGCGGGGCTGACAACGTGTGCCCGCGCCCCACACCTTGACTGGCACGATGAGCGGTATCGGTAGGCAGGTGAGACGACAGGAGAGGTCCGTCATGTCGATAACGGCCGGTGAAACCCGGAAGCACCTCTGCCGGCTGATCGAAGAGATCAACAAGGATCACACGCCTTTGCACATCACCTCCGACAAGGGAAATGCGGTGCTCATGTCCGAGGAGGACGTCACTTCGTGGCAGGAAACGAGCTACCTGCTGCGCTCCCCCGCCAACGCACGCCACCTCGCGGATTCCGTCGCAGAGGCCGAGGCAGGCAAGACCGAGTACCGCGAGCTGGTGGACCTCCCGGATGCCGAGGATGCCGGGTGAGCTCTGCTTCCCCGCTCCCAGTCGTGCATGACCTACGCGTCGAGCACGTGCACGACGGCGAGGGCGATGCGGCCGGCCCGGAAAGCGGAATGGGGCCCGGCCTCGCGGCCGGACCCCCCTCGCTTTCCCCTCCCGTCGGGAATTCCCGTCCCCCCGGACCCCTCCCCGGAAGTCCCGACGCTGAGTACGACCGGGCAGGGTACGTAAAGGTTGCATCCCTTTACGATCTCTTTACCTTTGATCGTTCCCAGAGCTCTCCCAGGGTTCTCAGCAGGCATGTTCCAGGTAGCGGGCGGCCACTTCGGCGAGGACCTCGGCGCCGTCGCGGGCCCACAGGGACTCGTTGAAGATCTCCACCTCGATCGGTCCGGTGAAGCCCTCGGCCTCGACCAGGCGCCTGAAGGCGCGGAAGTCCACGCTGCCCTCGCCCAGTTGGCCACGGCCCAGCAGGACGCCCGCCGGAAGGGGAGTGATCCAGTCCGCGAGCTGGAAGGAATGGATGCGTCCGCCCGCCCCCGCACGGGCGATCTGTGCGGGCGCCTGGTCGTCCCACCAGACGTGGTACGTGTCGACGACCACCCCGACCTGCTCCGCGGGGAAGCGCTCCGCGATGTCCAGGGCCTGGGACAGCGTGGAGACGACGCAGCGGTCCGAGGCGAACATCGGGTGCAGCGGTTCGATGGCCAGGCGTACGCCGCGCTCCGCCGCGTACGGCGCCAGCTCGGCCAGGGCGTCCGCGATGCGTTCGCGGGCGCCGTACAGGTCGCGGCTGCCCGGCGGGAGTCCGCCGGAGACCAGGACCAGCGTGTCGGTGGAGAGGCCGGCCGCCTCGTCCACCGCCGCGCGGTTGTCGTCCAGGGCCCGGGCGCGTTCGGCCGGGTCGAGTGCGGTGAAGAAGCCGCCCCGGCAGAGGCTGGTGACGGAGAGGCCCGCGTCGCCCAGCAGGCGGGCGGTGCGCTCGACCCCGTACTCCTGGACCGGCGCCCGCCACAGCCCGACCTTGTCGATGCCCGCCTTGACGCAGCCCTCGGCCAGCTCGGGCAGGGACCACTGCTTGATGGTCTCCTGGTTGATGCTCAGCCGGGTGAGGGTGGGGTCGTTCATCGGGAACCTCCGTGGACCGTCAGCAGTGCGCGCATCCGGGTTTCGGCCAGCTCCGGATCGGGGAACAGGCCCAGCCCGTCGGCGAGTTCGTATGCCTTCGCCAGGTGCGGCAACGAGCGCGCGGACTGGAGGCCGCCGACCATCGTGAAGTGCTCCTGGTGTCCGGCCAGCCAAGCCAGGAAGACGACACCCGTCTTGTAGAAGCGGGTCGGCGTCCGGAAGAGGTGCCGGGACAACTCGACCGTGGGGTCCAGGAGTTCGCGGAAGCCCTTCGTGTCGCCCGTGTCCAGGACCCGTACCGCGTGCGCGGCCAGCGGGCCCAGGGGGTCGAAGATGCCGAGCAGGGCGTGGCTGAAGCCGCGTTCGTCGCCCGCGATCAGTTCGGGGTAGTTGAAGTCGTCGCCGGTGTAGCAGCGCACCCCGCCGGGAAGACGGCGCCGGACATCGATCTCGCGCTCGGCGTCCAGGAGCGAGATCTTGATGCCGTCGACCTTGTCGGGGTGTTCCGCGATGACCTTCAGGAAGGTGTCGGTGGCGGCGTCGAGGTCGGCGCTCCCCCAGTAACCCTCCAGCGCCGGATCGAACATCGGGCCGAGCCAGTGCAGGACGACCGGTTCCGTGGCCTGGCGCAGGAGGTGTGCGTACGTCTCCAGGTAGTCCTCCGGGCCCTTCGCCGTCGCTGCGAGCGCGCGCGAGGCCATCAGGATGGCCTGGGCGCCGCTCTCCTCCACGAGGGCGAGCTGCTCCTCGTACGCGGCGCGCACCTCGGGAAGCGTCGCGGGGCCGGTGAGCTGGTCGGTGCCCACTCCGCAGGCGATCCGGCCGCCGACCGCCTTCGCCTCGGCGGACGAGCGGCGGATCAGTTCGGCCGCGCCCGCCCAGTCCAGGCCCATGCCGCGCTGCGCGGTGTCCATGGCCTCGGCGACCCCGAGACCGTGCGACCAGAGGTGGCGGCGGAAGGCGAGGGTGGCGTCCCAGTCGACGGCCGCCGGTGCGTCCGGGCTGATGTCGGCGTACGGGTCGGCGACGACGTGGGCGGCGGAGAAGACCGTACGGGAGGTGAGCGCGGCCTTGCCCGGGGCGAGGTCGAGCGGGGTGGCCCGGGGTTCGTACGGGCCCTGCGGAAGGTGGATCGTCACAGCGTCAGCTCCGGCACGTCGAAACGCCTGCCCTCGGCGGAGGACTTGAGGCCGAGCTCGGCGAGCTGGACGCCGCGCGCACCGGCCATCAGGTCCCAGGTGTACGGCTCGTCGAGCACGATGTGGCGCAGGAACAGCTCCCACTGGGCCTTGAAGCCGTTGTCGAAGACGGCGTTGTCGGGGACTTCCTGCCACTGGTCGCGGAACGCCTCGGTGACGGGGAGGTCGGGGTTCCAGACCGGCTTCGGGGTGGCCGAGCGGTGTTGGACGCGGCAGTTGCGCAGCCCGGCGACGGCGGAGCCGTGGGTGCCGTCCACCTGGAACTCGACGAGCTCGTCGCGGTTGACGCGGACCGTCCAGGAGGAGTTGATCTGGGCGACCGCGCCGCCCGCCAGCTGGAAGATGCCGTATGCGGCGTCGTCGGCGGTGGCCGCGTACGGCTTGCCCTGCTCGTCCCAGCGCTGCGGGATGTGCGTCTGGACGTGCGCCTGGACGGTGGTGACCTGGCCGAACAGCTCGTGCAGTACGTACTCCCAGTGCGGGAACATGTCGACGACGATGCCGCCGCCGTCCTCGGAACGGTAGTTCCAGGAGGGGCGCTGGGCGTCCTGCCAGTCGCCTTCGAAGACCCAGTAGCCGAACTCGCCGCGCACGGAGAGGATCTCGCCGAAGAAGCCGCCGTCGATGAGGCGCTTCAGCTTCAGCAGACCCGGCAGGAAGATCTTGTCCTGGACGACGCCGTGCTTGATCCCGGCGTCACGGGCGAGGCGGGCCAGCTCCAGGGCGCCTTCGACGTCCGTGGCGGAGGGCTTCTCGGTGTAGATGTGCTTGCCGGCCGCGATGGCCTTCTTGATCGCTTCGACACGGGCCGATGTGACCTGGGCGTCGAAGTAGATGTCGATGGTGTCGTCGGCGAGCACCGCGTCCAGGTCGGTCGACCACTCGGTCAGACCGTGCTGGGCGGCGAGCTCCTCCAGGGCGTGGGCCCTGCGGCCGACGAGCACGGGTTCGGGCCACAGCACCTCGCCGTTGCCGAGGTCGAGGCCGCCCTGCTCGCGGATCGCGAGGATCGAGCGCACCAGGTGCTGCCGGTATCCCATGCGACCCGTGACGCCGTTCATGGCGATGCGCACTGTCCTGCGTGTCACGAAAGTTCCCTCCATACAGCCGTAGCAAGCGCTTTCTATGCGGTATGACGCTAGCCTGCCGACAGCGCACCGGACAAGAGGGGGCGCCTTGATTACTCCTCGGAGGAAAGCGATGACAGTCACACTTGCGGATGTGGCGGCTCGCGCCCGGGTGTCCCCGGCCACCGTCTCCCGCGTCCTGAACGGCAACTACCCGGTCGCCGCGTCGACGCGTGAGCGGGTCCTGCGCGCGGTGGACGACCTGGATTACGTGCTCAACGGCCCGGCGAGCTCGCTCGCCGCGGCCACATCGGATCTCGTCGGCATCCTGGTCAACGACATCGCCGACCCGTTCTTCGGGATCATGGCGGGGGCGGCCCAGACCGAGATCGGCGGGCCGGGCGACGGTTCGGGCCGTGCGGGCGGCGAGAAGCTGGCCGTCGTCTGCAACACGGGCGGCTCCCCCGAACGCGAACTCACCTATCTCACCCTGCTCCAGCGCCAGCGCGCGGCGGCCGTTGTCCTGACCGGCGGCGCGCTGGAGGACCCGGCCCACCAGGCCGCGATGTCCGCGAAACTGGCCAGGATGGCGGACGCGGGCACCCGGATCGTCTTCTGCGGGCGGCCCCCGCTCCCGGGCAGCGACGCGGTCGCCGCCTCCCTGGCCTTCGACAACCGGGGCGGCGGCCGGCGGCTCACCGAGCACCTGATCTCTCTCGGCCACCGGCGGATCGGCTACGTCGCGGGGCCCCGCGAGCGCACGACCACCCGCCACCGTCTGGAGGGCCACCGCGAGGCGATGCGGTCGGCGGGGCTGTACGGGGACGGGGGCGACGCCGGCAAGCACCCCGACGAGGAACGGCTCACCGTCCACGGCCCGTACGACCGCCGCTCCGGCTACGAGGCCACGCTCGAACTCCTGCGCCGCGCACCGGATGTGACGGCCATCGTCGCCGCCAACGACACCGTGGCACTGGGTGCCGGGGCTGCTGTCCGTGACCAGGGACTGCGCATTCCGCAGGACGTCTCGGTGGCCGGTTTCGACGATCTGCCGTTCTCGGTGGACGCGGTCCCCGCGCTGACGACCGTACGGCTGCCGCTGTTCGAGGCGGGGGCGCGGGCGGGCAGGCTGGCGATGGGCAAGGAGACCCCGCCGCCGGGCGGCATCGCGACGATCGCCGCCGAGCTGATGGTGCGGGGGTCGACCGCTCCGCCGCGGGCGGTCTGAAGACCGAAGCCTCCGGGTGGACCGAAGGCCGCGGTGTCCGACTGGACCAAAGGCCGAGGTTTCCGCCTCCGAGCCCTGGACAGCCGTACACGGACCGATGGAAAGGACCACGCACGTGAAGCTCGCCTTCTCGACCCTCGGAGTCCCGGGGATGCCCATCGCCGACGTCGTGCGGCTCGCCGCCGGCCACGGCTACCAGGGGGTGGAGCTGCGCACCCACCCGGAGGAGCCGGTCCACCTGGGCCTCTCGCCCGCCGAACGCGCCGAGGTGGTGCAGGAGTTCAAGAGCGGCGGGGTGGAGATCCTGACCCTCGCCGGATACGTACGGGTGGCGGCCGAGGGCGCCGACGAGCCCGTGATCGCCGAGCTCGCCCAACTGGCCGAACTGGCAAGGGATCTGGGGGCGCGGAACGTCCGGGTGTTCCCCGGCGGCGGCGACCAGGACCCCGCGGCTGCCGACGCGGCTGCCGCCCGCCGGCTCGGCGCCGCCGCTCCGCATGCCGCCGACATGGGCGTACGCATCCTGCTGGAGACCCACGACTCGCACCGGGCGGGTGTCGACACGGCCCGGGTGGTGGCGACCGTCGGGCACGGCAGTATCGGCGCGCTGTGGGACATCATGCACACCTGGCTTGCGGGCGAGGAACCGGTCGCCAGCCATGCGGTTCTTGCCCCGCACATGGGCTACGTACAGGTGAAGGACGTGGCATCGGCGGACGACATCGAACCGCTGCCGCTGGGCGCGGGCGTACTGCCGCTCAAGGCGTGCCTGGACACCCTGGACGCGGACAGCTGGGTCTGCTGGGAGTACGAGAAGCGCTGGCACCCGGACGCCGCGGAGCTGCCGGGGCTGCTGGCCGCGGGGCGCGAGCACCTGTTGCGGCTGGGGGCGCCGAAGCAGTAGTCAGACGCGCACCGCCGGCGCCTCCGACGGTGCGGGCGGCACCGGGCGTGGGCGGCGTACTCCCGGCAGGGAGGTCAGCGCCACCCCGCCGACCAGCAGGGCCGCCGCGCACCACCGCAGCGGGCTCATCGACTCGTCCAGCAGCAGCGCGGCCGATGACATCCCGAAGACCGGCACGAGCAGGGTGAACGGGGCGACGGACGAGGCCGGGTAGTGGCGCAGGAGGAAGCCCCAGGCCCCGAAGGCGAAGATGGTGACGATCCAGGCGACGTAGACGATGATCGCGACGCCCGTCCAGTCGAGGGCGGCCAGCGCCTCGGCGTCTCGGTCCCAGCCCTCGAAGAGCAGGGAGAGGGCGAGCAGCGGCAGTACGGGCACGACCGAGATCCACACCACGAAGTTGACGGGGTCGGACGGCGCGGCCTTGCGGGTCAGCACGTTCGACACACCCCAGCAGGCCGCCGCCGCGATCACCAGGACGAACGCGAGCACGGGGCCGCTCGCCCCTTGGTCGACCGCGGCCACCCCGATACCGGCGAGCGCCACACCCATGCCCAACACCCTGACTCCGCCCGGCCGTTCACCCAGAGCCAGGGCCGCGAAGAGCGCCGTGAAGACCGCCTGGACCTGGAGGACGAGCGAGGAGAGTCCGGCGGGCATCCCCTGGTCCATGCCGATGAAGAGCAGCCCGAACTTCGCCACTCCGAGCGCCAGACCGACGCCGATGATCCACTTCCAGGCGACCTTGGGCCGCCCGACGAGGAACACCGCGGGCAGGGCGGCGACGAGGAAGCGCAGGGCGGAGAAGAGCAGCGGCGGGAAGTGGTCCAGGCCGATCTCGATGACGACGAAGTTCACACCCCAGACGGCGGCGACCAGCACGGCGAGGGCGATGTGGAGGGGGCGCATGCTCAGAGCATCACGTGCAGGGACCATGTAGCACCAGGGCGGATTTCTTCATGGTGCAATTGAGCGTTGCTAACGCTTCCCTTCGGCCTGCGAGGTTCCGGTGCTCGATCTCTCCCGGCTGCGCGCCCTGCACGCGATCTCCGTCCACGGTTCCGTGGCGGGCGCCGCGGCCGCGCTCGGCTACACCCCGTCGGCGGTCTCCCAGCAGATCACGAAGCTGGAGCGGGAGACCAGGACGACGCTGCTCGAACGGCGCGGGCGGGGTGTCGCGCTGACCGAGGAGGCGCTTCATCTGGCCTCCACCGCCCAGCAGTTGCTGGCCATCGTCGAGCAGGCCGAGACGACGCTCGAAGAGCGCAGGGGGCGGCCCACGGGGCGTCTGTCGATCGGGGCGTTCGCCTCGGCGGCGCGCGGCCTGCTGCCGGGCGTACTGGCGGAGCTGGACCGGGAGCATCCGGCCCTGGAGGCCCGGCTCACCGAGGTCGATCCGCATCTCTCGGTCGATCTGGTCGCCAGGGGCGTGATCGATCTGGCGGTCGCGCACGACTGGGACATCGCCCCGCTGCCCGCCCCGGAAGGGGTCGCGCAGGCGTTGATCGGCAACGACCGGTGCGATCTGCTGGTGCCGGAGGGCCATCCGCTGGCCGGGCGCGAGGCGGTGCGGCGCGCGGAGCTGGCCAAGGAACGGTGGATCTGCCAGCCGCCGGGGACCGTCTGCCACGACTGGCTCGTACGGACGCTGCGCGCCGCGGGGTACGAGCCGGACATCAGGCACCAGGCGGAGGAGAGCCACACCCAGCTGGCCCTGGTCGCCGCCGGGCTCGGGGTCGCGATGGTCCCCCGGCTTGGGCGGGGGCCGCTGCCGGCGAGCGTGGTGGAGGTGCGGCTCGATCCCGTACCGGTGCGGCGGCTGTACGCGCTGTGGCGTACGGAGGCCGCGCGGCGGCCCGCGATCAGGGCGGCGGTGGACGCGCTGCGCTTGCGCGGGGCGGCGGTGGGGCTGCTTTCGAGCCCGCCCGGAGAATCGAGCCCGTCCGGAGACTGAGCCCGTCCCGAGATCGAGCCCGTCCGGAGATTGAGGACAAGACGGTGACTTCGCGGCACGGTGAGCCCTTTCTCGGGCCGTCCCCTTGACCTGGTAGTTACTTTCCGGATATCCGTACAGTCTTGGAAGTTTCTTTCAGTACCGGAAGGAGCTCACGTGCACCACCGCACCTCCCGACGCGCTCTTCTCACCGCCGCCGCGGTCGCCACCGCAGCCGCAGCGACAGGCGTCGTCGCCCCCGGCGCCGCCGCCGAGGAGTCCGTCAGCGCCTCCACGCACGACCGCCTGCGACGGATCGTCTCCGGAATGAGCCTGGAGGAGAAAGTCGGCCAGCTCTTCGTGATGCGGGTGTACGGACACTCCGCCACGGAGCCGGACCAGGCCGACATCGACGCCAACCTCACCGAGATCGGGGTGCGCACGGCGGCCGAGCTGATCTCCACGTACCACGTCGGCGGGATCATCTACTTCGCCTGGGCGCACAACACCCGTGACCCGCACCAGATCGCCGAGCTCTCCAACGGCATCCAGCGTGCCGGGCTCGCGGGCCGCACCCCCGTACCGCTCCTGATCTCCACCGACCAGGAGCACGGCATCGTCTGCCGGGTCGGCGAACCCGCCACGCTGATGCCCGGCGCGATGGCGCTGGGTGCGGGCGGCTCCCTCTCCGACGCCCGGCTCGCGGGCCGGATCGCGGGCGCCGAACTGGCCGCCATCGGCATCAGGCAGAACTACGCGCCGGACGCCGACGTCAACGTAAACCCGGCCAACCCGGTGATCGGCGTACGTTCCTTCGGCTCCGACCCGCAGTCGGTGGCCGGCCTCGTCGCCGCCCAGGTGAAGGGGTATCAGAGCGCCGGAATCGCCGCCACCGCCAAGCACTTCCCCGGCCACGGCGACACCAACACCGACAGCCACACCGGGATTCCGTACATCCACCACACACGGGAGCAGTGGGCCGAGCTGGACGCCCCGCCGTTCCGGGCGGCGATCGCCGCGGGCATCGACTCGATCATGACCGCGCACATCGTGGTCCCCGCGCTGGACGCCTCGGAGGACCCGGCGACGCTCTCGCACCCGATCCTCACCGGGGTCCTGCGCGAGGAGCTGGGCTACGACGGCGTCGTGGTCACCGACGCGCTGAACATGGAGGGCGTGCGGACGAAGTACGGCGACGACCGCGTGCCCGTGCTCGCGCTCCAGGCGGGCGTCGACCAGCTGCTGAACCCGCCGAACCTCTCCGTCGCCTGGAACGCCGTCCTGGCTGCCGTGAAGAGCGGTGAGATCAGCGAGGCCCGGATCGAGGAATCGATCCTGCGTATCCTGCGGCTGAAGGCGAAGCTCGGGCTCTTCCGCGACCCGTTCGTGAGCCGCAGGGGCGTGGACACGGTCGTCGGCATCCCGTCCCATCTCGCCGCCGCCGACCGGATCGCCGAGCACACCACCACGCTGCTCGCCAACTCCGGTTCGCTGCTGCCGCTTTCGCGCCGCTCCCACCGGAATCTCCTGGTGGTCGGCGCCGATCCGGCCTCGCCGTCCGGCACGACGGGGCCGCCGACGGGCACGATCGCCGCGGCCTTCAACGAGCTCGGGTACACGGCGACCGCCCTGTCCACGGGCACGGCCCCCACCCAGGCGAAGATCGCCGAGGCGGTGGCCGCGGCGCAGGGCAAGGACGCGGTGGTCGTGGGGACGTACAACGTCTCGACGACCAGCTCGCAGCGCACGCTCGTCAGCGCGCTCGCGGCGACCGGCGTCCCGGTGATCGCCGTCGCCATCCGCAACCCGTACGACATCGCCCGGCTGGCCGGGACCGGATACGCGGCGAGTCTCGCCACGTACTCCTGGACGGATGTCGAACTGCGGGCAGCGGTACGGGTGATCGCGGGCGTCGTCCGGCCGGAGGGCAAGCTGCCGGTGCCCGTCCAGCGCGCGGACGACCCGACGAAGGTGCTCCACCCGGTCGGCTACGGGCTCTCGTACTAGCCGGGAAACGCCGAGGGGCTGCGCCCGCCGGGTCCGAAAT
>NZ_JBSHFH010000022.1:0-123549 GCF_053617235.1 Streptomyces sp. NPDC055749
GGGCGGGCCTGGTTCCCCGGCCCGCCCCGGCCACCTCCCGTCACCCTCGGGTCTGGCCCCGTTCGAAGTAGGCCGCCAGGTCCGCGTCTAGCGGGGGCACCTGGCGCGGTGTGCCGCCGTCGCGCAGGGACGCCGTCGCCCGTACGCCGGCCGCCACCGCCATCCGGGCCGCCACCGGTGAGGTGTCGGTGCGGCCCCCCTCCCGTACGAACCGGAGGAACTCGTCGACCAGCAGCGGGTCGGCGCCGCCGTGGCCCGCGTTGTCCTCGGCCGCCGGGATGTCGTGGATCTCGTCCGCCTCCGGGCGGTAGCCGGAGCGCCGGGTGTTCCACACCTTGACGCTGCCGCCGGGGCCGTCGCCGAAGTTCTCCAGCCGCCCCGCGTCACCGATCACGGTGTAGTTGCGCCAGTAGTCGGGGGCGAAGTGGCACTGCTGGTAGGCGGCGAGCACCCCGTTGTCCAGGCGCATGTTGAGCAGCGAGACGTCCTCGACGTCGATGACGGGGTTGAGCGCCCGCTGGGTGTGCGGCGGCCAATGGCCGTCCTTGGTGTACCAGTCGTCGGCCTTCGGCTCGCCGGGCTCGCGGCGGTGCGGGCTGTCGCCGTACACCATCAGGTCGCCCAGCGCCTGGACGTCGGCCGCGTATCCGCCGGCCAGCCAGTGCAGGACGTCGATGTCGTGCGCGGCCTTCTGGAGCAACAGCCCTGTCGTGTACTGCCGTTCGGCGTGCCAGTCCTTGAAGTACCAGTCGCCGCCGTAGCCGACGAAGTGCCGGACCCAGATGGTCTTGACCTGGCCGACGGCACCGCCCCGGATGAGGTCGCGCATCAGCCGTACGACGGGCATGTGGCGCATGTTGTGGCCGATGTAGAGCCGGGTTCCGGTCTCGTACGCCGTGCGGAGGATCGTGTCGCAGCGCTCGATGGTGATGTCGAGCGGCTTCTCGACGAAGACGGGCTTGCCCGCGCGCAGCGCCTCGCACGCCAGGTCGGCGTGGGTGTGGTCGGGGGTGAGGACCAGCACCGCGTCGACGTCCGGGTCCTCGATGACCTTGCGGTGGTCGGTGGAGACCACGGCTTCGGGGAAGGCCGCGGCCGCCTCCGTACGGGCGCGGGGGTCCGGCTCGGCCAGCGCGGTGACGCGGGCTCCGGAGCCGGGCCGGTGGGCTGTGCGGGCGAGTGAGCCGCGCAGGCCGAAGCCGAGCACGCCGATACGGAGGTCGGTCATGGGTCTTCCTTCGCTCAGTGGGCTGGTCAGGAGTGGACGAGGACCTGGGAGAGGGCCACGCGTCCGGTCCCCGAAACCATGATCTTCACGGTGCGGGTGCTGCTGTCCAGGTTCAGAACGGTCGGACGCAAGGACTTTCCGTCGACGTGGATCGTTCCGTCCTGGGTGATGACGTCGAAGTCGGCCGTCGTCATCGAGGCGTTGTTCCAGATCTCGATCTGGCGGACGCGGTGGGTCTCACCGAGATCGACCTGCCACCAGGCGCCCGGCTCGGACAGCGTGCGGGTGTCGGTGTTGGTGTCGGCGTCCAGGGCCCGGTCCGCGGTGCCGGTCGTGTCGGTCGAGGACTGGGTGGCCGTGCCGGTGCGGGCGAGGTCCGTACGCAGTTGCTCGACAGGGCCGCCTTGCGCGCCCGCCCTCGCGGCTACGGCGAGGGCATCGGCGGGCAGCCGGTCCAGGCCGGTCAGGTTGTCCGTCATCACGGAGCCGCGGCCGGAGAGGACGGGCGCCGCGGTGTCGGTCCAGTTGAACCGGGCCGTGTTCTCGATTCCGTAACCCGCCCAGTTGGAGACCCACTTGTAGCCGATGCGGGTGATGACGTTCTTCTCGACCAGGATGTGCGAGGACTGCTCGTCGAGGTAGATGCCGTTGCCGTCGCGCTCGGTGTTGCCGAAGGCGGAGCGGTTGATGTAGTTCCCCGAAATGACCGTGCCCGGCTGTGCTCCCTGGGTGTAGATCGCACCGCCGTCGTGCTGCTCGTGGGCGACCTCCATGACGTTGGTGATCCGGTTGGCGGTCACCTTGTTGTCACGCAGGACGGACTTCTGGGCCTCGGGCTGGTTCCAGCCCCAGCCGACCGAGATACCGGAGTACGGGAGGTGGTTCAGGGTGTTGTGCTCGACGGCGAGTCCGGCCTCGTACCCCGCCCAGATGCCGACGGAGTCGGTGTACTCGACACCGGCGCGGCTGATGGTGTTGTACGCGACCGTGTTCCGCTCCCCAGCGAGTTCCGTCCCGGGCATCGGCTCGGTGTCGCCGACGTAGACCGCGCCCGACGAGAGGTCGCTGAACGCTGACCGGGTCAGGGAACTGTCCTTGGTGCCGGCTTCGAGGATGGCGCCCGCACCGCCGAGCCGGCCGAAGCGTGCCCGGTCGATCACGACGTGCCGTCCGCCGCGTACGGTGACGGCCGCCGACGGCTTGGTGTAGTAGCGGCCCGCGTGGTCGACGGGTCCGGTGGCGCCCGTCAGGGTGAGGCCGGCCTGCATGCCCGCGTAGCCCTCGTCGGTGCTGGGCTGGCGGTAGGCGGCGTAGGCGAAGCCGATGCCGCTGACGGTGAGGTCGTGGGCGCCGTCGAGGACGAGGAGCTGCTCGGTGTGCGGGGTGACGGTCCTGGCGCTGCCCATGTGCTCGCCCTTGCGCGGCAGGTAGGTCACGGTGCGGGCCTCGGAGTTCCAAGTGAACTCGCCCGGTTCGTCAAGGAGTTCCGGGGCGTTCTCGAAGAACGCGACCCCGCTGTAGCGGGTGGAGTCGACGGTCGTGGAGTCCCAGGCGGGTCCTGTGCGGTTGGTGCCGCTCGCGGAGTTGGTCCAGCAGGGCTGGGCGAAGGTCAGGATGTCGCCGCTGACCGCGGCTATCCGGCAGTGGTAGTTGCGCCAGCGGACCCGGATGACGGCCTCGGCGTCGGTGGGGCGCTGCCACTGGGCGATTACGGTGGCGTTCGCCCCCGTCATCCCGGTCTTCGTCGCGTCGCAGACGCTCGGGGCGCAGGCTTCGCCACGGGCAAGGACCGCGCGCTCGCCGTTGACGAAGAGCTGGCGCGGTGTGACGCCGGCCGGGGCTTCGGCGGTCCAGGTGCCGTCGGCGTTCGGCGTCCAGCCGGTGACCGCCCGGCCGCCGGACAGGACGGGGTCGGCGTCGGGGGCCGCGGTCCAGGTGACGGTGCGGCCCTCCCCGCCCGAGTCGGCGGCGCCGAGGCGCAGCGGCTCGTCGAGCTCGTACGTACCGTCCTTGAGCAGGACACGGACGTCGCGGCCGGTCTCGGCGCGTGCCGCGTCCCTGGCGCCTTCCAGCGTGCAGGGCCGGGAGGCCGTGCAGGAGGTGCCCCGGCCGTCCTTGGCCGCGTACAGGGTGCGGGTGTCCGGGGCGGCCTGGGCCAGGGGGGCGGCGAGAAGCGCGGCGAGTGCGGCGGCGGAGACGGCGGCGGTCAGCCGTACGGACTTCAGTGGGTGGTTCACGCGTTGGCCTTCCAGTCGGGGTGGCCTGGCATGGGCGGGTTGACGGCTCCGAAGAGCCAGTCGCGCAGGAAGCTGTCGAGGGACCGGTCACCGGTGACGTTCACGGTGTGGGTGATGAAGTCCTCGCTGGAGACGTTGCGGTCCTTGAACCGTTCGGGCCAGATCCGCATCACGCGGTCGAAGGCGCGGTCGCCGATCTGCCGGCGCAGGGCGTAGAGGACGAGCGCGCCGCCGTCGTAGATGTTGGTGCCGCCGAGGGCCTTGGGCAGTCCGGGCGGGCCGTCCTTGGCGCGGACGGCGTCGAGCTTGGCGTAGGTGGCCTTCATCTTGTCGGTGAGCACGGACCAGCCGCGCTCCTCGCTGTAGAGGGCCGCGTAGTACACGGCGGGGCCTTCGTTGAGCCAGGCCTGCTGCCAGTCGGCGGGGGTGACGGAGTCGCCGTACCACTGGTGGACCAGCTCGTGGACCATGGTGTTCTCGTACGTGGGATTGCCGTCGGCGTTGAGTTTGAACCAGTTGGTGGAGAAGAGGGAGAGGGTCTGGTTCTCCAGGGCGTCGGTGTATCCGCCGTAGATGTGGAGGCCGTACACGGAGAACGGATAGCGCCCGAACTTCGCCTCGGTCCAGGCCAGATGGTCGGCGGTACGGGCGACGATCGGACCGTATTTCGCCTCCTCGCCCTGCGGGACGATGTGGCGCAGTGGAAGTCCCCGGTGGCTCGTCCCGTACAGGTAGGTGCCCTTGACGACGGCGATCCCGATGAGCTCGGTCGCCATCCGCTCGCGCAGGCCGAAGTGCCAGACGGTGGAGCCGTTCGCGCCCGGGGTCTTGTGGAGCAGTTCGCCGTTGGCGGTGGCGACGTAGCCCTCGGGGGCGCTGATGTGGAAGGTCCAGGTCGCCTTGTCCGACGGCGTGTCGTTGCAGGGCAGGAAGGTGTCGGCGCGGGAGGACTGGGCGGCCGACGCGAAGCCGCCGTCGGTGCCGAACTTCCATCCGGTGAGGCCGAGTCGGGGTGCTTTGCCGTTGCCCCGGTAGTGGATCTCGATGGTGAAGGGCTGACCGTCGTGGAGCGGGGCGGCGGGGGTGACGGTGAGTTCCTGGCCGCTCTTGCCGGCCGAGAGGGCCCAGGTGGCGGGGCTGCCGGAGACCGTGACGGAGTCGATGGTGTGGCCGTCGGTGTCCAGGTTGAACGCGGACAGGTCCTGGGTGGCCTTGGCGTTCATCCGGACCAGGGCGTCGAAGTCGTACGTCACCGGGGTGAAGTCGAAGGTCAGGTCGTAGTGGACGACCTGGTAACCGCCGTTGCCGAGGGTCGGGAAGAGCGGATCGCCTACACCGTCGGAACCGGGCGTGGGATCGAATCCGTACGGGAGTGCGGAGGCGGGCGAACCGAGTACGGGCACGGCGACGGCCGCCGCGACGGCAGCGCCTCCGATTCTGAGGGCGGAGCGTCGTGTCGTCACTTCTTCCCCTTCTGGAAGGCTTCCTCGAACTCGCCGCGGGCCTGCTCCGCACCCTTGGCGAGGTAGTCCTTGACCAGCTGCTCATAGGCCGACATCGGCTTGCGGCCGGCGATGATGTCCTTCAGCCCGTCGTTCTTGAGCGTGAGCAGGCTGCCGGTGCCCTTGGAGTCCCAGGTGGGCGAGGAGTACTGGAGGGTGGGGTCCTGCTCCATCATCGGGATCATGGTGCTCAGCGTCCGGTGCACATGACGGACGCCGTCTTCGGAGTCGGCGCTGAAGACCGCGGGGACGGCGGACGCCATGAACTTCCAGGGCACGGTGACGTCCTGGCCGCCCCGCTTGGTGAGGGTGGGGTTCCCCTTGGCGTCGCGCGTGAAGTCGGTGCCTTCCACGCCGTAGTTGATGAGGGTGTACTCCTGGCTGCCGAAGGGCGACGCGGCGAAGTCGGCGAGGGCGAGGACCTGTTGGACGCGCTCGCCGGACGCCTTCTTGATGTGCGTGTTCTGGAGCTCGACGTTGTCCATCCAGGCGACGGCGTCCTTGCCGAACGGGACGAAGGGCCGCGGGTCGTACGCCTTGTCGATCGCCTTCATCGCGGCGATGTAGCCGACGCCCGGCGCCAGGTACGTGGGCATGCCGTCGTAGACGTACGCGCCCTTGCCGTTCTTGAACATGTCCGTGTACTGGGCCTTCTGCGCCCCGGACATCTGGATCGTGCCGGGGTAGAAACAGCCCGCCTCGTGGAGCGACCGTGCGGTCTCCACGGCCTTGCGGTACTCCGGGGTCTCCAGGTCGGTGGTGAACTTGCCGGTGGCCGCGTCGAGCCGCCAGAAGTACGGTGCGCCCGCCGACATGGCGAGCACGCCGGTGACGCCCGCGATGATCGCGTACTGGTCCTTCTTGGGCCGGGTCAGCTCCTTGCACGCCTCGACGAACCGGTCGAGGCCGGTGATCTGGTCGAGGCTCGTGATGCCGATCTCCTCGAACAGGTCGTGGCGGTAGAAGCCGGCCCCACCGGTGCCGGTGCGGGCGATCGGGATGCCGTAGAGCTTTCCGCCGAAGATCGCGGCCTGCCAGGCGGCCTTCGGGATCGCGGCGAGGTTCGGGTAGTCCTTGACCTTCTCGCCTGCGAGGTACGGGGTGAGGTCGGCGCACTTGGCCCCGAGGAAGGCGGCCTTGTTGTCGACGCCGCCGACCTCGGGGTACATGAAGAGGTCGGGCAGGCTGTCGCTGGCGACCATCGTGGAGAACTTCGTGCCGTAGTCGTCGGCCGGCACGGCGGTGAAGTCGACCTCGGCGCCGAGGAGCTTCTCGATCTCCTGCCAGGCGGCGTTCCTCGCGCGGGCGGCCGGCGGCGGGGAGAACGTCTCGGCCGTCACGCTGATCGGGGACGCGCCCTTGAGCGGGGTGCCCTTCGTGGCTCGCAGCGGCTTCGCCGGGTAGCCGAAGAAGCCTTGCGGGACGCCTGCGGCGGTTCCGGGCAGGTCGGGCTTGAGTCCGATGTTGCGGACCGCGGTGTTGGGAAGCAGCGAGGCGCTCTTGGCCTCCGCCTTCGCCGTGGTGCCGCCGTCGCCGCAGGCGGCGAGGAACGGTGCCGCGGCCACGGCCAGCCCGGCGCCCGCGCCCATGCGGAACAGCGCTCTGCGGTTGATGGGGGTGGAGCTCGACACTGAAATCTCCTTGAGAGAAGGGAAGAAGAGGCCGGTGCTGCTCGTACTCAGCCCTTGATGGCTCCGGTGAGCACGCCCTTGGTGAAGTAGCGCTGGAGGAAGGGGTAGACGAGGAGGATCGGCACGACGGCGATCACGAGGACCGCCATCTGCACGGCCTGCTGCGGGGCGAGCGCCTCGCCGACGGAGGCGCTGTTGAGGCTCTGGCCCTGGAGGACGTAGGTGCGCAGCACCATGGGCAGCGGCCATTTCTCGGAGTCGTTGAGGTACAGGAGCGAGTTGAAGAAGGCGTTCCAGTACGTCACGGCGTAGAAGAGGCTGATGACCGCGAGGACGGCCTTGGAGAGCGGCAGTACGATGCGTACGAGGATGCGCAGGTCGCCCGCTCCGTCGACCTTCGCCGCGTCGTACAGCTCCTCGGGGAGGTTCATGAAGAAGGAGCGCAGGACGACCAGGTTGAAGGCGCTGACCAGGGTGGGCATGACGAGCGCGGCGTACGTGTCGTACAGGCCGAGGCCCTTCACCAGCAGGAAGTTGGGGATGATGCCCGCGTTGAACAGCATCGTGAACAGCGCCGTCATCAGGATGAAGCGGGATCCCGTGACCTCGCGGCGCGACAGGCCGTACGCCATGCCGACCGTGACGAGGAGGCTGGCGAACGTTCCGACGACGGTGATGCCGATGCTGACGATCAGTGCCCGGGTCACGACGCCGCCGGTGAAGATGGTGCGGTAGGCGTCGAGGGTCGGGTGGTCGGGCCACAGGACGAGGCCCGTGGAGCGGATGATGTCGGTTTGCGAGGCAAAGCTGGTGCCGATCACGCCGAGCAGCGGGTAGGCGACGGCGGCGACCACCACGACGATGGCCAGGCCCTTGGCAAGCTGTCCCGCGCGGGTGGGTTTCTCCATCCACGGCGGCCGGCCGTCGGACTTCTTCTTCGGCTTCCCAGGCTTCCCCGGCTTCACCGGCTTCACGTGCTCTGCCGATCCGGATCCGGATTCGGGCAGTGTCTTCTCAGCGATCAGCACCGCGGTACACCCCTTCGTGGCCGAGGCGGTGGGCGAGCTTGTTCGCGCCCAGGACGAGCGCGGTGCCGATGACCGCCTTGACGAGCCCGACGGCGGCGGCGACGCCCCAGTCGTTGTCCTTGATGCCGTGGTAGTAGACGTACGTGTCCAGGACCTCACCGGCGTCCGCTCCCACCGCGTCGCGTTGGAGCAGGATCTGCTCGAAGCCGACGGAGAGGATCTGGCCGAGGTTGAGGATGAGCAGCAGGATCAGGACCGGCGCGATGCCCGGCAGGGTGACGTGCCACAGCCTGCGCCGGGGTCCCGCGCCGTCGATCGCCGCGGCCTCGTACTGCTGTCGGTCGATGTTGAGCAGCGCGGCGAGGATGATGATCGTGCCCCAGCCAGCGTCCTTCCAGGCCACCTGGAGAGTGAGCAGCCAGGGGAAGGCGTCGGGGTCGCTCATCATGTCGTAGCGCGGGAGTCCGAGCCCTCCGAGGACGTCGGGCAGGAGTCCCGCACCGCCCAGGACCTGCTGGAAGATCGAGACGATGATGACCCAGCCGATGAAGTGCGGCAGATAGACGACGCTCTGCACGAAGCGCCGGATGCGGTCGCTGACGATGCTGTTCAGCAGCAGGGCCAGGGCGACGGGGATCGGGAAGAAGAACACCAGCTGGATGAGTGCGATCTCCAGGGTGTTGTACGTGGCGGTCCAGAACGCCGGCTCACCGAACGCCGCCGTGAAGTTGGCGAACCCCACCCAGACGCTGTGCATGTAGCCGAGGTACGGCTCGTAGTCCTGGAACGCCACCACGTAGCCGAGCAGCGGCACGTAGTGGAAAACGATGAAGTAGAGCAGGCCGGGAAGTGTGAGCAGCAGCATCACCCGGTCCCGCTTGATCCGCTGCCAGAGGGACTGTTCCCTCGGCAGCAGGGGTGCTGATTCAGCCATGGTGCGTCCTGTTCGGCTGGGTGGCGCGTGGTGAGCCTTCTGCGGCGGCAAGTTAGTAAGCGGTTAACCCCAGCGTCAAGAGATTCGGGAAAACGGCTGCGTTACGCGGCGCTCCGGCCGACTGATCCAGGGGTTGGTATGCATAAAACACGTCACAAAAAGGGCAGTTGGGCTCGGCAGCCGCTTGACGGTCGGGTGCCGGGCTCCTTAGCGTGCCGGTCATTCCATAGAACGCGATTACTGTCCGGAGGCAGGGTGCGAACCACCGAAGAGGCACCGGCACGTTCCGGGGCCGAGGGAGCGACACCGCCGGCCAAGCGGCCTCGCACGGTCCTGGTCATGAGCCCCGGACTCCTCGACGACGTCTTTCCGCCTCCCGTACGGGCCAGGCTCGAAGACGTCGCCGACCTGAACAGCCCTGCCGTGATCAGCGAGTTCGACTCACCGGATGCCGTGGCGGCGCTGGCCGGGGCGGAGGTTCTGCTGACCGGCTGGGGCTGCCCGCCCGTCGACACGGAACTGCTGGATCGGGCCCCCGCCCTGCGGGCGGTGATCCACGCGGCGGGCACGGTGAAAACGTTTCTGTCGCCGGTGGCCTTCGACCGGGGCATCGTCGTCTCGTCGGCGGCGGCGGCCAACGCCGTGCCGGTCGCCGAGTTCACGCTGGCGGCCATCATCATGGGGGCGAAACGGGTGTTCCCGCTGGCCGAACTGTTCCGCTCCCGGCGCACCCACCGCACCGGCGCCGACCTGGACCGCCAGCACTGGCTCGGTACGCACGGGCTGACCATCGGGGTAGTCGGCGCGTCCCGGATCGGCCGGCGGGTCATCGAACTGCTCCGCGTACTGGACGCCGAAGTCCTGTTGTACGACCCCTATGTCACCCCCGCGGACGCGGCCCGCCTCGGGGTCAATCTCACCGATCTGGACACCCTGGTGGCGACGAGCGACGTGGTCACCGTCCACGCCCCGGACACCCCGGAGACCCGCGGCCTGATCGATGCCCGCAGGATCGCCCTGATGCGCCCCGGCACCCTGCTGGTCAACACGGCACGCGGCCCTCTGGTGGACACCGAGGCCCTGACCGGACACCTGGTCAGCGGCCGTCTGGACGCCGTACTCGACGTGACGTCACCCGAACCGCTGCCGGACTGGCACCCCCTGTGGGATCTGCCCAACGTCTTCATCACCCCGCACCTGGCGGGCGCCCAGGGCAACGAGGTGGGGCGCCTCGGCGCACTCGCGGTCGGCGAGCTGGAGCGGTACGCGAACGGCTCGTCCTTCGCACACCCGGTGCACCGGTCCGATCTGGGGAGGATCGCATGAACCCGACGCTCCCGCAGGCTCTAGGCTCGTCGTCACACAACAGTCAGCAGGGGGTGGGCCGGATGCGTCGGCAGAGCACGGCCGGGGAACAGCGGCGGGCGACGGTCACCGATGTGGCACGGCTCGCGAGCGTCTCCACGGCGACCGTCTCGCGCGTACTCAACCGGAACTACCCGGTCGCACAGGCCACCCGGGAACGGGTCGAGGCCGCGATGCGCGAGCTCGGCTATGTGGTGAACGCCCACGCCCGCGCCCTCGCCGGAGTCTCCAACCGCACGGTCGGCATCATCGTCAACGAGGTCATCGACCCCTTCTACGCGTACATCGCGCGAGGCGTGGAACGGGAGGCGGCGCTCGGCGGCCGACTCTGTCTGGTCTGCTGCACCCAGGGCGACCCGCAGCGCGAGCTGGCCTTCATCGAGCTGATGCACGAGCGGCGGGCCGACGCGGTGATCGTCGTGGGCGGCAGCATCGCCGACCGCACCTACACCTCCGAATTGGCCCGCAGGGCAAGGGAGCTGGACGCGGGCGGATCGAAGCTCGTGCTGTGCGGCCGGCCGCCGCTGGGCGAGCACGCGCCGACGGCGTCGGTGGAGTACGACAACGAGGGCGGCGCCTTCGCCATCACCGACCATCTGCTGATGCAGGGCCACGAGCGCATCCTGTACCTGGGCGGCCCGCCCAAGCTCTCCACGACCCGCGACCGGCTGGCCGGACACCGGCGCGCGCTGGAGCTGCGCGGAGTGACACCCGACCCGGAGCTGGCGCAGCCCGGTGCGTTCAGCCGCAGCTTCGGCCATCGCCGGATGGCCGAACTCCTCAGGGACGGACCGGAGTTCACCGCCGTGTTCGCCGCCAACGACATGGTGGCCGCCGGTGCCTCACAGGCGCTGGAGGAGGCCGGGCTGCGGGTGCCGCAGGACATCTCGCTGGTGGGGTACGACGACATCCCGGTCGCGCAGGAGATGCGACCCAGGCTGACGACGGTGCATGTGCCGCTGGAGGAGATGGGGCGGCAGGCCGTGCGGCTGGCCGTGTCGGGCGGCGACGAGGACGACTGGCGCGAGCCGACGACCGGCGCGCTGCGGCTCGGCACGCACATCGTGGTACGCGATTCCGTGGCGCCCAGGTCCACGAAGAACAGCCGGGTGTGACCGGTTACTACGTCGATTGTCCGTGGTTGACCGCAGTCGGTCATAGAAAATCACAGTAACTTTCCCACCCCTCTTGCGGCTCGATAGCAACCGCTTACATGCTGGCGCGGAGCTCAGCCGTCCCGCACGCCTCCGTCCCGCACTCACTGTCTGCAGGGAGAGTTCCGCATGCGCAATCCGACGTCCTCCGCCTCGCCCGCCCGCTCCTCGGTCAGCCGTCGTGCCGTCCTCGCCTCTGCGGCGGGGACCGGAGCCCTGGCCGCGCTCGGCGCCGCCGCCGGACCCGCTTCCGCCGCTGCCCGCCGCCCCCTCGCCGACATCCTCGTCACCGCCCGACCGGGCTCCGAGTCCGAACGGCTCCGGCTCGGACAGGCCCTGCGAGGCAGCGAGTTCGACGCCACGGGGCTGTACGTCCCTGCGGGCACCCCGCTCGCGCTGACGGTCCAGCCGCACGACGACCTCGCGCCCACGCTCTGGATCGGCGCCTGGGACTACTACGGCGAGATCAAGGAGCCGCGCCGCTACCCGCTCACTGCCGGAGCCAACACGGTGACCGACCCGCACGGTGGGCCGGTCTACCTGACGCTGACGGGCGCCGGGGAACAGGCGAGCGTGCTGTTCCGCTCGGGCGCCGTACAGATGCCCGTCTTCACCCTGGGCGAGACCACCGAGGCCGAGTACCAGCACCGCCTGGACACCCTCACCGCATCACCGTACGTCGAGCTCGTCGCCCCCAACACGATCATGACCCTCACCCGCGACGGCGCGCTTCTGTACCGCGACGAGGACCACGCCGCACTGCTGGAGCTGGTCGAGACGCTCATCGACTCGCACGCCCGGATCAGCGGCCTCGACGGATCGAAGGCGGTGCACAGGCGGAAGGCGGGGCCGTACCACTTCACCGAGGTCAGCAAGGTGCCGACCGGTGTCGGCGCCTACGCGACGCACGGCTACAACGGCTTCCCGCGTGCGTACCTGGACCGCGCCACCACAGTGGCGGGACTGCGCACCCGGGGCTGGGGCTTCTACCACGAACTCGGCCACCTGCATCAGCAGATGGCCTACAAGCCCGGCGGCCTCACGGAGGTCACCGTCAACATCTACTCGCTCGCCGCGCAGCGCACCCTCGACCAGCCGTCCAACCTCCTGACGGTCGACGCGACGACGGGGCTGACCTACTTCCAGTCCGCGCAGCGCAAGTTCGGCACTGCGGGGCTGACGTACGAGAAGTCCTTCGGCGCGTACGAGAAGCTCGTCCCGCTCCGGCAGTTGGAGCTCGCCTTCGGCGAGGACTTCTGGCCCCGGATGCACAAGCTGGTGCGGGAGGAGAACCCGCAGTCCCACTACACGGAGAACGACAAGCGCTACCGGGCGCTGGCCACCTACTCCAGCCGCGTCGCCGGATACGACCTCACCGACTTCTTCGTGAACACCTGGGCGTTCCCGATCGACGCGATCGGCAAGGCGGAGCTGGCCGCGCTGAATCTGCCGCAGCCGCCCGTCGACCCCAGCACGCTCACCGACTGATCACGCGGAAGGAATCCCGATGCAGCTCAGCAGACGTTCCCTCCTGGCCGCTACGGCGGCGTCGGGAGCGACCGCGTTCATCATGACGCAGGCCCTTCCGGCCGCCGGAACAGAAGCCGGTACGGCAGACATCCCCACACTCCTCCAACGGGCCGAAACCCTGCTCACCGGGGGCGAGTTCGACCCCGCGGACCCCGACTTCGCGGCTGCCGTCACAGCACTGGACAGTACGGCGAAGGGGCTCTGGGACACCCTGGACCGTGGCGCCGCACGCACCACCCTCTGGGCCGATCTCGCCCCGCTCACCGCCCCGGGCAACTTCGGCCAGAGCTACACCAGGCTCCGTACCCTCGCCACCGCCTGGGCCACACCCGGCACCTCCCTGAGCGCGGACACCGCCGTGGCCGACGCGCTGGTGTCCGCGCTGCGCTTCACGTACGACACCGCGTACAACCCCACCAAGCCCGAAACGGGCAACTGGTGGTTCTGGGAGATCGGCGCGCCCCGCGCCCTGATGGACAGCGCCGTCCTGCTGCGCGGCCGGCTCCCTGCCGCCGATCTGGCGGACTATCTCTCGGCCGTCGACCGGTTCTGCCCGAACGCGGACCGGCGCACCAACTCCCCCACCCTCTCCGAGACCGGCGCCAACCGCACCGACAAGGCGGTGATCGTCGCGCTGCGCGGTCTGCTGGGCGGTGACGGGGCGAAGATCGCGTCGGCCAGGGACGCCTTGTCCGACGTACGCGATTCCGGGCGCAACAGCCTGTTCCGGTACGCCGCTTCGGGCGATGGCTTCTACGAGGACGGCTCGTTCGTCCAGCACGGCGTGGTCGCGTACACCGGCACGTACGGCGCGATCCTCCTGAGCGGCACCGCCCATCTGCTGGCGCTGCTCGCCGGTTCGGAGTGGGCGGTCGCCGATCCGAAGGTCTCGGTGATGTACGAGGCCGTCGGGCGGAGCTTCACTCCGGTGATCTTCGAAGGTCTGATGATGGACGCCGTGCGCGGCCGTGCCGTCTCCCGCGAGCGGGCGGGCGACCACCGCGACGGGGCTGCGGCCGTCGCCGCGATTCTGCTGCTGGCCACCGGTGCACCGGACCCGTACGCCGCTCGCTGGCGCGCGGTCGTCAAGGGCTGGCTCACCCGCAACCGCACCACTCCCTTCGCGGGTCTGGTCACCCTGCCCCAACTGGCCCTCGCCAAGGATGTCCTGAGCGACGACGGCATCCCCGGCGATGACCCCACCACAGGTCTCCACGTCTTCGCCGACATGGACCGGGTGGTGCACAGGCGCCCGCACTGGGCGTACACCCTGTCGCTGTCGTCCACGCGCATCTCCGCGTACGAGGCGGGCAACGGCGAGAATCTGCACGGCTGGTACACCGGCGACGGCATGGGATATCTCTACGAAGCAGGCGATCTGGGGCAGTTCAACGACGGTTTCTGGCCGACCGTCGATCCGTACCGTCTTCCCGGCACGACGGTCGACACCCGGCAGCGGGCCGATCTCGGTACAGGAGGCGGCACTTCCACCTACCGGCCGACGAACGCGGTCGCGGGTGGCTCGGTGCTGCACGACCGCTACGGCGCCGCCTCGATGGAGCTGATCAGCGCGTCCGGCAGCACGCTGCGGGCGAAGAAGTCCTGGTTCCTGCTCGACAACGCGGTGATAGCGCTCGGCGCGGACATCAACGCCACTGACGGCCGCACGGTCGAAACCGTTGTCGAGAACCGCAACCTGGGCCCGGCCGGAACGCCTCACCTGGTGATCGACGGCGCCCGACAGCCCAACACCCAGGGCTGGGAAGAGGAGTTCGCTTCTGCCGGGTGGGCGCACATCGAGGGCCTCGGCGGCTACGTCTTCCCCGAGGCGACCACTCTGCACGCCCTGCGCGAGGAACGCACCGGCACCTGGCGCTCCATCAACGCCGGCGCGGACACAGGTGGTTCGACAACATCCCTCACCCGCCGCTATCTCACGCTCTGGGTCGATCACGGTCTCTCCCCCACCGGGGCCTCCTACGCCTATGTGCTGCTGCCCGGCGCCTCCGCCGCCGCGACCGCTGTCTGGGCGCGTTCCCGTCCGGTGCGCGTCGTCGCCAACGACGCCACCGCCCAGGCCGTGGAGGTGCGGCGGCTCGGGCTGACCGCTGCGAACTTCTGGCGTGCGGGCACGGCGGCGGGGATCACCTCCTCCGGCCCGGCCTCCGTGCTCGTCATGCAGCGCGACAACCGGATCTCGGTCGCGGTGTCCGATCCGGGACGTACCGTCACCACGCTCTCCGTCGAACTGCCGTATCCCGTCAGCGCGGTGATCAGCGCTGACGACACGGTCGCCGTCACCACCGGCCGCAGAGGCCTTCTCACCGTCGCGGTCGGTGGGTCGCGTGGCCACACCCATCACGCCGAACTCGTCCAGTAGCCCTTCCCGAGGAGCCAGCACCATGTCCGTGCCCCCGCATCTGCACCTGCCGCCGCCCGACCGGGTCCTGTCGTCACGTACCGGCTGGACCCGTGCCCACTGGGAGGCGACGGCCGATCGGATGCTGGACGCGCTCGTGCCGTACGCGACACCCGGCTTCGCCCAGTACCGGCTGCCCGGCCGGAACAGCTGGTCGGGTGTCGTGTCGGACGGGCTCGAAGGGTTCGCCAGGTCGTTCCTGCTGGCGGCCTGCCGGATCGCGGGCGCGGGGGGCGCGGTCGACCCCGCTCTCATCGAGCGGTACGCGGCGGGGCTGGCCGCCGGCACGGACCGGAACGGCAAGGAACCCTGGCCCGAACTGACCGACTGTTCGCAGCAGATGGTCGAAGCGGCCTCGATCGCCGTCGCGCTGCACGAGACCCGTCCGTGGATCTGGGACCGTCTGGACGCGGGGGTGCAGGAGCGGGTCGTCGACTGGTTCTCCGGCTTCGTCGGCGGGCGTACGTGGGACAACAACTGGCGGCTCTTCCAGGTGGTGTCGGAACAGTTCCTGGCCTCGGTGGGTGCTCCGTACAGCCGTCAGGACATCGAGTCCGGTCTCGACAGGATCGAGGACTGGTACGTCGGTGACGGCTGGTACACCGACGGGGACGGCCGGAACTTCGACTACTACATCGGCTGGGCGATGCATCTGTACCCGCTGCTGTGGTCGCGGATCGCGGGCGAGGACGACGGCGGACGCACGGCCGTGTACCGCGAGCGTCTGAGCAGGTTCCTCGTCGACTACCCGAACTTCTTCGGCGGGGACGGTGCGCCCGTGCACCAGGGACGCTCCCTGACGTACCGGTTCGCCGCCCTCGCTCCGGTGTGGATGGGCGCACTCGCCGACTGCACTCCCCTCGCACCCGGGCTGACCCGCCGCCTCGCCTCGGGCACGCTCCGGCACTTCGTCGAGCGCGGAGTGCCGGACGAACGAGGGCTGCTGCCTCTCGGCTGGTACGACACGTTCCTCCCGGCCACCCAGCCGTACTCGGGACCCGCCTCTCCGTACTGGGCGAGCAAGGGCTTCCTCGGGCTGCTGCTGCCTGCGGAGCATCCGGTCTGGACGGAGCGGGAACTGCCGCTCCCTGTCGAGGAGTCCGATACGTACACGGCGCTCCCCGCACCCGGCTGGCTGCTGCACGGCACCCGGCACGACGGCATCGTCCGGCTGATCAACCACGGCAGCGACCACCAGCCGCCCCACGACCCGGCGTCCGGTACGCAGGAGGGGACGGACGAGGGCGCGGAGGACCCGCATTACGCGAAGTTCGCCTACTCGACCGCCACGGCGCCGGAGTCCGCTCCGCACGCGGTGGCGCGCGCCGTCGACAACCATCTGGCGCTCCTGGCCTCCGACGGGACTCCGTCGCGGCGTGCCCGCATCCATCCCCTGCGCTGCGAGGACCGGATCGCGGCTTCCTGGTACGCGGCCCGCTTCCCGGACGACGACCGTGCGTACCGGGTCGAGACGACGAGTGTGCTGCACGGTCCGTGGGAGATCCGCGTCCACCGGATCGAGGCCCCGGAAGGGGTGTCGGTGCGGGAGGGCGGTCACGCGGTGGCGCACGTGGAGAGTCCGGACGCCTGGAGCGGACCGGGCTGGGCACTGTCCCGTACGGCCGACGGGCTGAGCAGCGCCGTGATCGCGCTGTACGGCTGGGGCCCGGGGGCTACCGCGGAGGTGGCCCGGGACGTGCAGTCCAACGCGTTCGGACCGCGCTCCGCCGTCCCGTATCTGCGGCTCGACCGCCACCCGGGGGGCCTCAGCACGCATGTCTCCTTGCTGGCGCTGTCCCGCGACACGATCCATCCGCAGGCGCTGCGTGACGCGGTGACCGTGCGCACCGGTGCGGGCGGCGCGTCGGTTTCGCTCACGTTCCTGGACGGAAGAACGGTCGAGGTATGACCGGGGTCAGCTGCGGCAGTGCTCCCTGCGGTCGATCTGGCCGACGAGTTCCTGGGCCAGGGACTTGATCGTGTCGAGCCCGGCCCGGCCCCAGGGGCGAGGCACGGTGTCGACGGCACACACCGTGCCGAGGGCGATGCCCGTACGGTCGATGAGCGGCGCCCCGAGATACGAACGGATGCCTATTTCGTCCACGACGGGATTGCCGGCGAATCGCGGATAGTCGCAGACGTCCTCCAGGACGAGGGCCTTGCGGCGCACGAGCACGTGCGGGCAGTAGCCGTGGTCGCGGGCCATATGGCGTCCGCTCCGGCCGCTGCCCGCGGCTGCGGCACCCAGGTCGGAGCCGCTCTGCGTGCCCGCCGGGGTGTGCAGCCCCGCGAAGAACTGCCTGTTCTCGTCGATGAAGTTGACCATCGAGAACGGGGTCGCGGTCACTTCGGCCACCCTGTCGGCGAAGGCGTCGAAGCTGTCGAACGAGGAGTCGGGGCGCTCCCCCAGGTCCAGCCTGCGCAGCCGCCTGGCCCGGACGGAGCCGTCCGGGTCGACCGGTGTGAGCAGGAGGCGGCCGGTGGCGTAGCGGGTCATGGATGGGCTCCGAAGCCGGCGACGGGGGCCGGCGCCGCGGGGGCGGCGGTGGCGTTGATGAGGTGCTGGACCAGGGTGACCAGGGCTCCGGTACCGGAACTGGCGATCCGGGCGTCGCAGAGGACCACGGGCACCTCGGGTCCGAGGTCGAGTGCGGCCCGTACCTCGTCGGGCTCGTACCGATAGGCACCGTCGAACTCGTTGACCGCGACGATGAATCCGATGCCGCGTCTCTCGAAGAAGTCGACGGCGGCGAAGCACTCGGCGAGCCGCCGGGTGTCGGCCAGCACGACGGCTCCCAGCGCTCCCTTGGAGAGCTCGTCCCACATGAACCAGAACCGTTCCTGGCCGGGGGTGCCGAAGAGATAGAGCACGTGCTGTTCGGAGAGCGTGATGCGGCCGAAGTCCATGGCCACGGTGGTGGCCGTCTTGGACTCGATGCCTTCGAGGCTGTCGGTCGCCACGCTGACCTGGGTCAGCAGTTCCTCGGTGCTCAGCGGTGCGATTTCACTGACCGCGCCCACGAACGTCGTCTTGCCGACGCCGAACCCGCCCGCGACCAGGACTTTGAGGGCCACGGGAAAGAATTCGGAGCTTCCGGTGCTGTCAGAGCTGTCGTCGTAGACCATCGAGCACTGCCTCCAGCAGGGATCGGTCGGTGGGCGTGTCATGGAATGCGGGGGCGTGCGCGGTGACCGCACCGCAGTCGACCAGGTCGGAGAGGAGCACCTTGGTGACGACTGCGGGCAGCCGGAGGTGTGCGGCGATCTCGGCCACGGACGTGGGGCCTTCGCACAGCCCCAGAGCCACGGCGTGTTCGGGCCCCAGATGGATCTGGGGCTCGCTCCCGGTGGCCATCACCAGCGAAAGCAGGTCGAGCACGGTGGTCGGCCGCGTACGGCCGTTGCTGACGGTGTACGGGCGGATGAGCCGGCCGGCCGCGTCGTCGAGCAGTGGCCCGTCCTGCGGGGCCGGCACCCTCACAGCCCCGGGGTGTACGGTGCCCCGGCCGCTTGCCGCACCGGGGTCATCAGGTAGGGCCGGACGCTCTTGATCAGCATGGCCATCTCGTAGCCGAGGACCGCGGCGTCCGCCTCGCGGCCCGCCAGTACGGCGAGACAGGTGCCCGACCCGGCGGTGGAGACGAACAGCAGTGTCGCGTCGAGTTCGACGACCACCTGGCGTACGTCGCCGTTGTCACCGAAGCGGGCTCCGGCGCTGCGGCCGAGGGAGTACAGACCGGCGGCCAGGGCCGCCATGTGGTCGGCGCTGTCCGGGTCCATGCCATGGACGGATTTCACGAGCCCGTCGGCCGAGAGCAGGACCGCGCTGCGCGTATAGGGCACGCGCTGGACCAGCCCGCTCAACAGCCAGTCGAGGTCGGCGACCTGACCGGACGGCATTTCGCTCGCCATGGTGCATCTACTCCTTGGGGGTGTTCTCTGTGAAGCTGCCCGGTTCGGGCGCGTAAGCGGGCACGTACGGGTCGGCCGGAAACGGGTCGGACAAGTGCGGGTCGAGCAGGTGCGGCTCGGGTGCGCTGCGGGGTCCGGGACCGCGGACCGGGAGCGGCGCGGGGCCTTCGTCCCGTTGCCTGCCGAGGGCCGACGACCCGTTCGGCGCCGTGTCCCGCGAGGGGTCCGCCGCCACGGCCACGGGGGCCTCGTGGCTCGCGTCGTAGGGGGTGTCGGGTACCGAGTCCTCGTCCGACCGGGCCTCGGCGAGGTCGACGCCCCGCCGGAACGCCGCCATGAGACCGGGGTCGTGCAAGGCGTGTTCGTCCTCGACCCGGGGTACGGGGGCCTCCCGCAGCTGCGGGACGAGATGCTCCTGGTTGCTGCGCCGGGGCAGTTGGGGACGCCCCGTGTCGCCGCCGGTTCCGGACGGTGTTCCGGTGGCGGCGCCGAGCCCTCCGCGGGTCTCGTCGGTGGTCCGGATGCCCAGGGGGTTCACGGTCTGTCCGGGACGGTCGACGCGCTCGGCGCGGAGCGGCTGCGGCGGGGGCGACTGTTCCTGCGGAGTGTGCGGCTGCGGTGTCCGCGCCCGGCCGGTGATGTCATCGGCGGGCGGGCGGTGCGCGGCTCCAGGCGGCGGTACCGGCGCGGCGTCGGGGTGCACCGCTCCGTCGGCGTCGCCTTCGACGCCGAGCAGGGCCTGCGGCAGGATGAGTACGGCTTGCGTACCGCCGTAGATATTGCTCTGCAGCCGTACGGCGATGCCGTGCCGCCTGGCCAGTGCGGAGACGACGAAGAGACCGATCCTGCCGTCCTGCAAAAGGTGGCCGACATTGACCTGATCGGGGTCGGCGAGCAGGGCGTTCATACGTTTCTGCTCGGGGCCCGGCATGCCGAGCCCCCGGTCCTCGACCTCAAGCGCGAGGCCCGCCGTGACGTGCTGGGCGCGCAGCAGCACCTGGGTGTGCGGGGCGGAGAACACCGTGGCGTTCTCGACGAGTTCGGCCAGCAGGTGGATCACGTCGGCGACGGCGTGACCGCGCAGGGTGCCGTCGATCGGCGGCACGAGCTTGACCCGTGGGTACTGCTCGACCTCGGCGATCGCCGAGCGCAGCACCTCCGTCATCGTGACCGGGTTGCTCCACTGCCGCCGGGAGACGGCACCGCCCAGCACGGCGAGGTTCTCGGCGTGCCTGCGGATGCGGGTGGCCAGGTGGTCGACGTGGAAGAGGCCCTTGAGCAGGTCGGGGTCCTCGACCTCGTGTTCCAGCTCGTCGAGGATCTGGATCTCACGGTGGACCAGCGACTGGAGGCGCCGGGCGAGGTTGACGAAGACCTCGACCTTCTGCTCGTTGCCGTTGTTGCTGAAGAGCCGCGCAGCCTGCACGACGGCCGCCACGGCTCCGTCCTGCGCGCGCCCCATCTCCTGGGCGAGCAGGTCGAAGGCGTCGGCGCCCGGCTCGGTGGGCTGCGGTGGCCGGCGGGCGGGCACGGGCTCGCCGTTGCGGAGCTGTTCCACCACGTGCTGCAGGTCGGCCTGGGCCTGGGCGCTGGACCTGCGCAGTGCCTGGCAGCGGTCGAGGACACCGGTGGCGACCCGGCCCGCGCCGAGAAAGGCCGCTGCCATGGCGGCGACGGCCAGCGCGCCCGATCCGCCGAGCGCGGCCCAGAGACTGGCGGACGGGCGTTCGCCGGAGGCCCGGATGGTGAAGATGACGGCTGCGGCGCCGCTCAGCACGGCAGCGATCGTCGGCAGGAGCGCGGTCCGGAGCAGTTGGGGGCGTATGCGGGCATCGGGCGGCGGCTGAACGACACGCGTCCTGGCCGTGGCCGAGTGGGAGCGGGCACCCGGGCGGCCGTGCCGCCCACCCTCTCGGCGTTCCGGTCGCGCGGTGGGTGCGCGAAGTTGAGACATCAGCGTCCTCGGTACGTGGGGCACCAGGAATCGGCGTTCAGTGGTGACACCTACGGCAGTGGTCAGGCTCGGGTCAACGGCTGGGCAGGCTCGACAGATATGAGCCCACCGTTGATCGCCGAGCACACACGGTAGTCGTCAACCGCGCATGTGCGGCGTGCAGTTGTCGAACTTGCCCGCCATGCGTCCCGCTCTGGTATGACCTCTCGTACACGCAACCGAATACGCTTGATTGACACCGGGCCGGAAGGGCCACGATGAGCCTGCCCCGGCCGGCCAATCGGCCGGGGCCGGTCCGGACGGTCAGCGGCCACCCGCGAGGTCGAGGTCGCCGCGCGGGGGCGCCGCGGTCACCTCCACGGGCTCGGGACCGCGCCACGGATGGGCGAGGGGGGTGGACACGGCCCGCCACCAGGGGGTGACAGGCAGGGTCCCGCCGGGCTCGAACGACTCGCCCGGCCTGGGGAACGCCGCCGCCTGACCGGCCGCCTCGGCGGCGTCCTTCGTCCACTCGCCCGGCTCCGCCCACGCGTGCGGGGCAAGGTTGAACGTGCCCCAGTGGATCGGCATCAGTACGCCGTGCGGCGTCTGCCCCTGAAGGTCGAGGTGGGCCTGGACCCCCTGCGCCGGCGTCATGTGGATATCGGGCCACGGGCCGGGAAGAGGGGTGAGAGCAGTGCGGTCCTTGGGCCAGTACTGCGAGTAGGCACCGATCTGGATCATCGTGGCGTCGAAGGGGCCGTGCTCGGCGCCGATGTCCGCGAAGCCGGGGAAGTAGCCCGTGTCACCGCTGTGATAGATCCGGTGCTCGGGACCCGCGACCGCCCAGGACGCCCAGAGCGTGTGCTGCTGGTTCCGCAGGCCGCGACCGCAGAAGTGCCGCGCGGGTGTGGCAGTGAGGCTGATCCCGGCAACCTCGGTGGTCTCGTTCCAGTCCAGCTCGCGCATCCGGTCGACGGAGACGCCCCACCGCTCCAGGTGGGCACCGACACCGAGCGGGACCGCGAAGACCGTGT
Organism: Streptomyces sp. NPDC055749; assembly: GCF_053617235.1. Taxonomy (NCBI): domain Bacteria; kingdom Bacillati; phylum Actinomycetota; class Actinomycetes; order Kitasatosporales; family Streptomycetaceae; genus Streptomyces; species Streptomyces sp. NPDC055749. The sequence continues at coordinate 21,911 of NZ_JBSHFH010000022.1, forward strand.
CCGTTCCGGCCAGCGCGCGGATCGTCGGCAGGTCGAGGTGGTCGTAGTGGTCGTGGGAGATCACGACGACGTCGACGGGCCCCAGCGCGGCCAGCGGCAGCGGCACCGGATGCAGCCGCTTGGGCCCGGCGAAGGAGTACGGGGAACAGCGCTCGCCCCAGACCGGGTCGAAGAGCACCCGCCGGCCGTCGATCTCGGCGAGCACGCTCGAATGCCCCATCCAGGTGAGCCGGAGCCCTGTGACGGGCGGCTTCGAGAGATCGGCGGCGGTGCTGGTGTGTACGGGCACGGCGCCGGCAGGCGACCTGCGGACCCGCTCCTCCTTGCGGAAGTAGCCCTTCGCGAATTCCAGCTTCGAACCGGAGGTGGGGGTGCGGACCCCCGCAGGGTTCTGGAACACTCCGTCGGCGAAATTGGGCGAGCGAAGGATGCGCTCCATACGGGCCCCGGCCGGATCGGCCCCGAATGCCTTGGAGCGCATCGAACGGAGTCTCGTACGGAGCGAGGGCTGATTATCGGCGCCGGTCACAACATCTCCTGAGGGAGTCGGTGTCATCTCATTATGTGCGGGTTGCCCGACGGGGCCAGATCGGCACGGTGAACGGAGCAATACGAACGGTGCCCAGCGAACCCGTGCGTCATCAGCGGTACGGCATCAGGGATGCGGTTGACCGTATACATGTTCGATATGCAGGGTCAGGAGCACTCTCCGGTCACGGACCATGGCCTCCCGGTAGTCGTCCCAGTCGGGGTGCTCCCCCTTGACGTCCCGGTAGAGCGTGATCAGCGCTTCGACGGTCGCGTCATGGGGATCGGCGGCGGCCGGGGTCAGCTCGGCACGCGCGTCCGCGACCGTCCAGGCCCAGCGGTCCGCGCTGGTGACGTGGTAGCTCGCCCGCGGGTCCCTGCGGAGATTGCGGGTCTTCGCCCGGCCTTCCGTGATGGAGACGCGGATCAGCCCCTGCTCGGGGTAGTAGGCGTGATTCACGTTCGACAGCTGCGGCCTGCCGTCCCGCCTGAGCGTCACCAGCACCCCGCCATCGTGTTCACCGAGGAGTCGCAGCAGCGGCTCGCGCCCGGATTCGAGTTCTGTCATGTCGACTCCAACGTCGAGGTGCGCCAAGGGATTCCGTGTGCGGGCGGGTGGATGTCACATTCGGCTACGGTCCGGGTCCCACTTCGGTCCCCGGGCCGCCCCGCCCTGGACGTGCGCGGTCGGTTCGTTAGGCTGACCGCGTGGCGAGAGTGCGGTTGGGCGTGGCGGAGCGGCGCGAGGATCTGTTGCGTGCTGCCGTCGAACAGATCGAGGTACGCGGTGTGTCCGCGGTGCGGATCGCCGATGTGGCGTCCGTCCTCGGGGTGAGCAACGCGCTCGTGCTCTACCACTTCTCGACCAAGGAGAAGCTGGTCGCCGCCGCGTTCGCGTACGCAGCCGAGGCCGACCTCGCCCAGCTGCGCAAGCTGCTCACGCGCCGCACCAGCGCGGTACGGCGCCTCAGGGCTGCCATCCGGTGGTACGCGCCGACGGGGCAGGCAAAGGGCTGGCGCCTGTGGATCGAGGGCTGGGCGGCTTCGTTGCGCGATCCCGCGCTGCGCGATGTCGCCGGTGATCTCGACCAGCAGTGGAAGGCGGAGCTGGCCGAGGTCATCGAGGAGGGCGCCGCTGCCGGCGAGTTCCACTGCGACGACCCGATGTCCGCGGCCTGGCGGCTGACCGCGCTCCTGGACGGCCTGGCCGTCCAGATGACCTCGTACGCGGGTCCGCTGTCGCGGGCCACGATGCTCCAGTGGACCGATGAGGCGCTCGCCCGCGAGCTGGGCATCGAGCACACGGCACTGACCGCCTGAACGGGCTCCTCTCCCTCTCCCCAGCTCCCTCCTCTCCTCCGCCTCCTCCTCTCCCCCGGGCGGCCGGCTCAGGTCTGCCGGACCGGTGCGTACGCCTGGCCGTCGAGACCGAAGGTCCAGGCGACTCCCTCCTTCGCGGTCCTGGTCCTGGGCGGCACACGGAGCCAGTACGTCCGGTGGGTGCCGTCCGGTTCCGGGGTGGAGTTCACCACCTCGACCATCACCACGTCCTCGTCACCTTCGAGCGCGATCCGCCAGAGGATTCCCGTCTCGTCCCGGTGCACGGGCTCGGCACCCGACTCCGTGAGGTAGCGGTCGTAGCCGTAGTACTCCAGCATCACGCGGCGGAGTTCCGCGTTCTCCTCACCACGTATCCGGTCGGGAGTCAGGGTCGCCAGACCCGCGAGGAACTCGGCGGGCACCGGCATGCCCCGCCAGGCGTGGAGCGCGAAACCATCCGGGTAGGAGAGCGCCGGGCCGTCCCCGTGATCGAGCCGTCCCGCCTCGTCACGGTGGAGGGCCACGGGCCGCTCACTGATCACGACCGCGTGCTCGTACGGCCACCACCAGCCGGCGTTCCTGGCGACCTCCGCAAGCCCGGTCAGCCGGTCGCCCCGGCCGTCGAACGCGGCGAGCCAGGCCGCGTCGTGCTGTCCGAGGACCGCGTCGAGCAGCACGAGCCGCACATCGGACTCGTCGTCCGCGTGCTCGGAGAGGTCCTCGACCACTCCTGCCCGTATCCGTTCGGCCAGCGCGGCGGTGGTCTCCCAGAGCTGTGCCCCGGTGGCGGACCAGAGCGCCGACCAGCCCGCCGGGCCCAGTTCGTCGTACATCCTGCGCCGCTCGTCCGCCCACGGCCGGGTGCGGACCTCGTCACGCACCGAGCGGCCCGCGCCGGCGAGCTTCTCCACCGCCTCGACGGCCGCCCTGGGCGAATCGGCCCAGACGATCGTCTCCGGTTCGGCGAGCCCGGCACTGCGGTAGGCGAGCCGCACCCCGTCCTCGGCCGCCGCCCTGTCCGCCGCGCCCGTCGCCGCTGCCACGGCCCGCCAAGAGTTCACGTACTGCATCGGTCGTCCCCGTCCCCTGTTTCTCTGATCCCTGGTTCTCTGATCCCTGGTTCCTGCTCGCTCCTGAGCGCCGGTCAGTCCGCGACGATGCGGATCGCGCCCGGTGCGTACTCCCGCTGGCGCACGACGCGGAACCAGCCCTTCGGCAGCGATATCGCCGCGTGCTCCTCGTGCACCACGCGTCCCCCCTCGGGCAGATGGAGCAGCATCGGGCCGAACGCCCCCGCCTCCCGCATCAACCGTCCGGGGCCAAGGACCGCGTGCGCGTGGCCCGTCACCTCCCCGAGCGCGAGCACCAGACGCCCGCGCCCGTCACGCAGTTCACCCGGCGCCGCGACCAGGTGCGCGGGCACCGCCGATTCCTCCAACGCCACGATCAGCACATCGCCCTGCCGGTACACAGAAGTCTCCCCTCCGGCTCGGCACCCCCTGTGCCGGCCACGTGGAAAACGCTACGGCGAGGGTCTGACAATCGACCGGCGGAGCACCCGCGCCAGGTCCCCGCCCGGCGGGCTGTCAGTGGGACTTGATAGACCTTGCGGACATCAGCCGTCCCCAGCGACAGGAGCTCAGCGCCATGTCCGATGTCGACCATCTGCAAGAGTTGATCGGTCTGCCCGCCGTCGACTTCGAGCGCGGGACCGCCGCCGCCCTGCCCGCGGCCGATGCCGTGGCGTGGCGCGTCGGGGTCGAGCCGTACGAGGACGAGGACCAGACGTGGGAGGAAGAGTTCAACGACTTCCTCGGCGCGGTCGATCCGGCCGGGGTCCGCGCTCTGATCATCGGGCAGTGGGGCGAGTCGTACGAAGAGGACTCCTCGTACCCGATCGGTCTCGTCGTCGCCGCCGCCGACCGGCTGACCTCGCTGGAAGCGGTCTTCGTCGGGGATCTGGTGCAGGAGGAGGCGGAGATCTCCTGGATCGAGCACGGCGACGTCACCGCGCTGCTCACCGCCTTCCCGCGCCTGGTGGCCCTGGGGGTGCGTGGTGGGACGGGCCTGCGTTTCCCCCCGCTCAAGCACGAAAGCCTGCGCGGGCTGGTCATCGAGAGCGGCGGGCTGCCGTCGGAGGTGGTCCGCGGTGTGCAGGACAGCGAACTGCCCGCGCTGGACCGGCTGGAGCTGTGGCTGGGCGTATCGGCGTACGGGGGCGATGCCACGGTGGCGGATCTCCAGCCCCTGCTGTCCGGTACGCGATTCCCGGGCCTGCGCCATCTCGGTCTGCGCAACAGCGAGTTGCAGAACGAGATCGCGACGGCGATCGCATCGGCCCCGGTCGTCGCGCAGCTCCGGACGCTCGACCTGTCCTCCGGCACGATGGGGGACGAGGGCGCCGCCGCGCTCCTCGAAGGTCAGCCGCTCACGCACCTCGAAGCACTCGACCTGCATCACCACTTCCTCACCGAGCCGATGGAACACCGTGTCCGCGAGGCACTGGAGCCCCACGGTGTGCGGGTCGATCTGTCGGATCGCAACACGCCGTGGGACAACCGGGGTGCCGAGGGCCGCTACACGACCGTGGCGGAGTGATCTGACATGAGCGACGGAGAGCACCGTGTCGCCGTCGGCGAGTAGCCGGGAGCCGCGCTTCGCGGTCGTCGGGATTCCGTGCAATCGCCGCGTGGCGCTCTTCCAGGACGCCGTGCGCGCCGCCGGGGTGCCCGAGGCGCGTGTGGTGCCCTGGCGGGCGGTGCTGGGTGGTGAGGCGGTGTTCCTGCCGGGCGAGACCGTCCGGATCGACTCGCCCGGTGAGGACGCCGAGGTCGAACGGCTGCTGCGCGGTGTCGACGATCCGACCAGGGTGGAGGGTTCCGCCCGGTGGTATGCGGCGTTCACCGCTGCCGTACGGGACGTGGGCCGGGCGGGCCGCGCGGCGGGTGCAGTGCTGCTCGACGACCCCGAGGACGTCGCGGTGATGTTCGACAAGCGGCTGTGTCACGCCGTGCTGAGCGGCGCCGGGGTGCCGGTGCCCGAGTCGCCGACGTCCGGGCCCGGGGCGCCCGCCGTCCGGGGCTGGGCCGATGTGCGCGCGCTGATGCGCGAGCACGGTATGCCGAGGGCCTTCGTGAAGCTCGCCCATGGTTCGTCCGCCTCCGGGGTGCTGGCCGTGGAGTCCGCCGGCGCCGGCCGGGTGCGGGCGGCCACTTCGGTCGAACGGGACGGGGTGGGGCACCTCTTCAACTCACTGAGGGTGCGCCACTGTACGACGGAGGCGGAGGTCGCGGCGTTGGTCGACGCCCTCGCGCCGGACGGACTGCACGTCGAGCGCTGGCTGCCGAAGGCATCGCAGCGCGGCCGGGCCGCTGACCTGCGGGTCGTGGTGGTCGGCGGCCGGGCTACGCACGCGGTCGTACGGACGAGCCGGTCCCCCATGACCAATCTTCATCTGGGCGGGGAGCGCGGCGACCTCGACGCGGTCAGGGCCGCCGTCGAGACGGCGGGCGGCAGCTGGGACGCCGCCCTGGCCGTGTGCGAGCGGGCCGCCGCCTGCTTCCCCGGCACGCTGTGCGTGGGCGTCGATCTGCTGCCCTCCACCGGCTGGCGGCACTTCGCCGTCTGCGAGGTCAACGCCTTCGGCGACCTGCTGCCCCGCCTGACCGGTCTGCCCGGCAGCGGCGCCGAGAACCTGGACACCTATGCGGCGCAGGTCGCCGCCGCAGCGAACCGAACAAGGAACCACTGTGCCGACGCTGCCCACTGACCCCGCCCCGCACCAGGCGGGAGCCGAACCCGACATGAGCCGGATCGTGGGCAGTCACGATCTGCTGCTCGTGACCCTGGACACCCTGCGCCACGACGTCGCAGCGGAACTGGCGGCGGCCGGGCGGATCCCGCATCTGGCCCGTCATCTGCCCGGTGGCGTGTGGGAGAAGCGGCATGCCCCTGGCAGCTTCACCTACGCCTCCCACCAGGCGATCTTCGCGGGGTTCCTTCCGACGCCCGCCGCTCCGGGGCCCCATCCGCGGCTGTTCGCGGCACGCTTCGCGGGCAGTGAGACCACGGCGGACGGGACGTATGTCTTCGACACCCCCGATCTGGTCTCCGGACTCGCCGGTGCCGGCTACCGCACGGTGTGCATCGGTGGGGTCGGTTTCTTCAACAAGCGGGGCGCGCTCGGCTCGGTCCTTCCGGACCTGTTCCAGGAGAGCCACTGGGAGCCCGGTTTCGGTGTCGCGTCCCCCACCTCCTTCGAGGCACAGGTGGCCCGCGCCGAGCAGGTGGTCGCCGAACTCCCCGAGGAGCAGCGGCTGTTCCTGTTCGTCAATGTGTCCGCCCTGCACCAGCCCAACTGGTTCCACCGGGACGGCGCCACCGCCGACGCGGGAGACTCCCGCGAGACCCACGCCGCCGCGCTGGAGTACGTCGACCGGCACATCGGCCGGCTCTTCGCCGCGGCGAGCAGCCGCCGCCGGTGCTTCGCGATCGTCTGCTCGGACCACGGCACGGCCTACGGCGACGACGGGTACACCGGTCATCGCCTCGGCCACGAAGCCGTCTGGACCGTGCCGTACGCCCACTTCTTCCTCGATCCTGGGGCCACCCGATGACCATTCCCGTATCCGCCGTCAGGCCGTACCAGAGTTACGTCTACGCCTACCCGCACAAGACGGCGTACCGCCCGCTCGGCGAACACCCCGCCGGGCGGCCCCTGCTCAGCGAACTCTGGGCTGCGGAACGCAAGGACGCGCTCTCGCTGTACATCCACATACCGTTCTGCGAGGTCCGCTGCGGTTTCTGCAATCTGTTCACCCGGATCGGCGCGCCCGAGGAGCTGACCGCGCGCTATCTCGACGCGCTGGACCGTCAGGCCACGGCGGTCCGCGACGCACTGGGCGACGAGGGGCCGGTCCGGTTCGCCTCGGCGGCGTTCGGCGGCGGTACGCCGACCTTCCTGACCGCGGCCGAGCTGGAGCGGCTCTGCGATATCGCGGAGAAGCGGATGGGCGCCGATCTCCGTTCCGTCCCGCTGTCGGTCGAGACCTCGCCGTCCACGGCGACGGCCGACCGGCTGGCCGTCCTCGCCGACCGGGGTACCACCCGCGTGAGCATCGGCGTGCAGAGCTTCGTGGACGAAGAGGCCCGCGCCGCGGTCCGCCCGCAGCGCCGGTCCGATGTGGAGGCCGCACTCGGCCGCATCCGCGATGCCCGCATCCCGGTCCTCAACATCGATCTGATCTACGGCATCGACGGCCAGACCGAGGACACCTGGCGCACTTCGCTGGACGCCGCGCTGGCCTGGCGTCCCGAGGAGCTGTACCTCTACCCGCTGTACGTACGCCCACTCACCGGCCTAGGCCGCCTCGGTGACGCGACACCGCCCGCTTCCGGTGCCGCGGCCGACGCGGACTGGGACGAGCAGCGGCTGCGGCTCTACCGGGCGGGACGCGACCATCTCATCGCCCATGGCTACGAGCAGGTGTCGATGCGGATGTTCCGCCGTGCCGACGCCCCGCACGAGGGCCCCGACGACTACGCCTGCCAGACCGACGGAATGATCGGTCTCGGCTGCGGCGCCCGCTCGTACACCTCGTCCCTGCACTACTCCTTCGACTACGCGGTGGAGATGCGGAAGGTCCGCGGCATCATCGACGGCTTCACGACGACGGAGGACTTCTCCCGGGCCGAGGTGGGACGGTACGTCGACGGCGACGAGGCCCGCAGGCGGCATCTGTTGCAGTCCCTTCTCCAGGCCGAGGGGCTGGAGCGCGCGGAGTACCGCGCGCGGTACGGCACGGACCCGTACGAGGACTTCGCCTCCGAACTGGACCGGTTCGAGGAGCGCGGCTGGCTGGCGGGCCCGGTGGGCGACGGCCTGCTCCGTCTCTCCCCGGAGGGGCTGGCCCACTCCGACGCGCTGGGGCCCGAGCTGTTCTCCCCCGCTGTACGGGCCGCGATGGCCGCGTACGAAACGAAGTGAGCGCCTCCATGGACCTGACGATCCTCTACCGGGGCCCTCTGGCCTCGTGCGACTACGCCTGTCCGTACTGCCCGTTCGCCAAGCGGCGCGACAGCCCTGAGCAACTGCGCGCCGACCGCGCCGCGCTGGAGCGCTTCAACGCCTGGGCGGCGGCGCAGACCGGCGACCGGCTGTCGGTGCTGTTCACGCCGTGGGGCGAGGGGCTGGTGCGGTCCTGGTACCGCAATGCACTGGTGGAGCTCTCCCGGTTGCCGCACATCAAGCGGGTCGCCATACAGACCAACCTCAGCTGTCGCACCGGCTGGCTGGCGGACGCCGATCTCGACAAGGTGGCCCTGTGGTGCACGTACCACCCGGGCCAGACTCCGTACGACCGGTTCCTCGGCAAGTGCCGTGAGCTGGCGGAGCTCGGCGTCCGCCACAGCGTCGGGATCGTCGGCCTGGACGAGCACCTCGACGAGGCGCGGCGGCTGCGGGCCGCGCTGCCCGACGAGGTCTATCTCTGGGTCAACGCCGCGGAGGGGCACACCTACACGGACGAGGAGGCGGGCCGCTGGACGGCCCTGGACCCCCTGTTCCCGTACAGCCGGCATCCGCACACCTCGGCCGGGCTGCCCTGCCGGACCGGTGAGTCGGTCATCTCCGTGGACGGCGACGGCACGGTGCGGCGGTGCCACTTCGTCCGTGCGGAGCTCGGCAACCTCTACGACGGGAGCTACCGCCGGGCGCTCGGCCCGCGCGGCTGTCCCCTCGCCGTCTGCGACTGCCATATCGGCTATGTGCATCTGGAGACGCTGCCGCTGTACGACGTCTTCGCGGGCGGCGTGCTGGAGCGGATACCGTCCCGGCGCCCGCTCCCTGTGCGGCAGCACGTCTCCTAGAGCGGCAGCAGATCCGGCCGCTTGGCCTCGACGTGGTCCCCGGAGGATTCGCCGCGCAGCCGCCGCCCGATCCACGGGACCAGATACTCGCGTGCCCAGAGGATGTCGTCGCGCCGGACGTCGAGCGGACGGCGCAGGACCTGCGGCGGCCACGCCTGGTCGGGGTCGGCCGGCACGTCGAGACCGAGGACCTGAGCAGCGCGGAGCGCGACCCTGGTGTGCCCCTCGGGCGACAGATGCAGCCGGTCGTCGTCCCAGGCGCGGCGGTCCTGCACGGACCGCAGCGACCACAGGTCGAGGACCGGGCAGTCGTAGCGGTCGGCGATGGAGCGCACATGGGCGGTGTAGGTGGCGATCTTGCCGCGGAGGTGCCGCAGGACCGGCACGTGGCGGGTGTCGAAGCCGGTGGTGACCATGACGGTGCCGACCGCCCCGGACAGTTCGGCGACGGCGCGCTCGAAGCGCTCGGCCACGTCGTCGGGGTCGCTCCCCGGCCGGATGATGTCGTTGCCGCCCGCGCAGAAGCTCACCAGGTCGGGGGCGAGTTCCTTGGCCCGCGGGACCTGTTCCTCGACGATCTGGTCGAGGAGTCGTCCTCGTACGGCGAGATTGGCGTACCGGAAATTGCCGTGCAGTGATGCGGTGACGCCCGCTCCCTCTTCGGAGGGCGGGAGCTGATCTGCGAGCAGCACCGCGAATCGGTCGGCCCATCCGACGAAGGTCCCGCCGGGGCCGGGGTCTCCGACGCCTTCGGTGAAGCTGTCGCCAATCGCCGCGTACGACCCTATGACGTTTGTGAGTTTCGAATCGTCTGCCACAAGCGCTTATCCTGCACCTGCGAATGTGACCTACGCGACCGTAATAAGGGGTTGACGGGTGGTGACATAGACCACCCGGTCAGTTTTTGGTAAAGCCGGAATAAGTGGAAGGGCGGTGCGCCGCCGCGCACCGCCCTTCTTCACTGCTGCCCGTCTCAGACGTCTCAGATGGAGACGCCGTGCTGACGCAGGTACGAAACCGGGTCGACGTCCGAGCCGTAGCTCGGGCCGGTGCGGACCTCGAAGTGGAGGTGCGGGCCGCTCGAGTTGCCGGTGGAACCGGAGAGGCCGATCTGCTGACCGCCGGTGACGGTCTCGCCGACCGACACGTCGAGCGAGGTCTGGTGGGCGTACTGGGAGTACATGCCGTCGTCGTGCTTGATGACGACCTCGTTGCCGTACGAACCGCTCCAGCCGGCCGAGACCACGGTGCCCGGGCCGATGGCGCGGACGCTGGTGCCGGAGGCGGCCTGGAAGTCCGCACCGGTGTGGTAGCCACTGGACCACATGGAGCCGGAGGCGCGGTACGGCGTGGTGACGCTGGGGCTGTCCAGGGGGGCCGACCAGCCGGAGCTGTTGCCCTCCGAAGCGCCGGTGGAGGCGCCGGCGTCCGTCGAGGCGGTGGACTCGGCGGGCGCGGAGTCGGAGGACGTGTCGGCCTTCGGCTCGGCGGCCTTCACCGGGGCGGCCTCGGGGGCAGCGGCCTTCGGGGCGGCAGCCTTGGGAGCGGCGGCCTTCGACGGAGCGGCCTTCGCGGAGCCGGACGCCTTGGCGCCGAGCGTCAGTTCGGTGCCGGGGAAGATCAGGCTCGGGTCCTCGCCGACGACCTTGCGGTTGTCCTCGTACAGCTTCTGCCAGCCGCCCTTGATCTTCTGCTCGGCGGCGATCTTCGACAGATAGTCGCCGGAGACCACGGAGTAGGTCTTCGGGGCGGTCTTGGCGGCGGTGGCGGGAGCGGTGTGCGCCGCGGCGACCGAGACGGCTGCGGACTTGGCGGAGGGCGCGGCCTGCTCCGCGGCGTTCGCACCGGTGGCGCCGATCAGCGGAAGGGCGAGGACGGCTCCACCCGTACCGGCGGCAAGGACGCCACGGGTGATCGGGCCGGACTTCTTACGACGGTGCTTACCCTTTGCGGGCATGGGGGAATTCCTCTCCGGCGCCTACGAGGTGAGCTGTCGGGTTCGGGCTGGAGATGCCCGGTCGCGCTGAGCGCGACTTCACCCCGAGTCGTTCCGGATTTCTCCGGACCGGCGGCTTACCTGGGTCCCCCGCTCCTGCCACGCGTGAGTGGATGCGGATTCCGGGCGGCGGCAGGATTAGGCGGTCCGTCCGGATTGACGGTGACCGTAGGCGAGTAACGACGGCCGGAACAAGCCGCCCCCGGCGCACCGGAATGCGCGATTCAATTTCCGTCCGGATTTCCGGTCACACTCCGTGGATTACGGATCTTGGCATTCCGTACGGTGCGCGGAATGCCCCTCGGCGGGTCCGCCACACACCGTCACGGATATGATCCCGCTCACCAGCCGACCGCCATCTCCCCCATAAGCAGGGCATGTTCTGCTAAATGCACCAATACGGACATGAGGGGGTACGGGTCGCGATCACGGGTCGCGATCCGGCACGGAATGGCGGCCTCCGGGGCAAGATGATTGCCTGGGGAATCAATGTCGTATCGTCACGACCGTGCCCTCGTCGGCGAGCAGCGCCGGCGCCAGACACTCCAGGAGTCACCGTGACGCAGCAGCTGCCGCAGGTCCCCCCGACGCACACTGAGCTGACCGGTGTCCGCAACTTCCGTGACGTCGGGGGCCTTCCGACCACGGACGGCCGCCGGGTGCGGTTCGGGCGGCTCTACCGCAGCGGTCACCTGGCGAACGCGACCGAGCAGGACGCGGCGTTCCTCGGCGGGCTCGGGCTGCACACGATCTTCGACTTCCGCAACGCCGCCGACCACAAGCTCGACGGGTACGACGTGGAGCTGCCGGGCGTGCGCAACGTCAGCATTCCGCTCTCCGACCCGGCCGACGGCGCCGAGTTCTGGCGGCTGGTCCGCGACGGAGACATCGCGCAGCTGCGCTCGATCCTCGCCGACGGCAAGGGCGCGGACCGCATGATCGCCTCGTACCGCTCGATCATCAAGGACCGCACCGGCGAGCACAGCCGGGTGCTGCACGCACTGGCCGAGGACAGCGTCCCCGCCCTGATGCACTGCGCCGCGGGCAAGGACCGCGCGGGGCTCTCCATAGCGGTGTCGCTGCTCGCCGTCGGCGTGGAGCGCGAGGCCATCGAGGCCGACTACCTCATGTCCAACGACGCGCACCGCCGGTACAAGGTGAAGCGCAGCGACACCTCGCCGGTCGGTATGTCCGACGAGGTCATGGAGCTGCTCAACCCGCTCTTCGGTGCGCGCGCCGACTATCTGGCGGCGGCCTTCAGCACCATCGAGGAGACCTGGGGCGGCACCGAGCGCTACCTCACCGAGGGTCTGAAGCTCTCCGCCGAGACCCGTGACCGGCTGCGGGAGCGCCTCGTCGACGAGGCGTGACCCGCCCGCCCGTCTCAGCCCTTGCCCGCCACCTCGAACAGCAGGTAGAGGAAGGCCGCGAAGACGTGCCCGGCGACCAGGTAGGCGACCAGCCGGATCACGACACCGCGCGGGAACTTCCGCTCCTGCGACTCGTAGTTCTTCCGGGACCTCGGGCTGAGCGGGTCGTAGTGCTCTGAATCGGACATAACAGTCCTTCTCTCGGTGTCAGGAACAGCGCTCGGCGTCAGGGAACAGCGCTCGGCGTCGCGGGTCTCAGCGGTTGTGGAGTCCGCTGCCCAGACACAGTTCGGCCGCCGGACTCTGCAGCAGTGTGTGGACGAACAGCAGCTCGGCGCCGCCGCGGTCGGCGGCGGCGATCCGGTGCGGGGTGAGCGAGTCGAAGTGCGCGCTGTCCCCCGGGCCGAGGTCGTGCACGGTCTCGCCGAGGCCGACCCTCAGCCGCCCCTCCAGGACGTACAGCCATTCCTCACCGGGGTGGACGCGCACCAGGTCGCCCTGGGCGCCGTACGGAACCCGGACGCGGAGCGCCTGCATGGCCCGGCCGGAGCCGCCTGCCTGGCGGTACATCCAGCCGTCGGCCTCGGCGCCCGAGTACGGGCCGCCGCGGACGATCGCGTCACGTTGGGCCGAGGACTCCCCCAGAAGCTCGGAGACCGTCGTACCGTAGACACGTGCGAGGCCCAGCAGCATGGGCAGCGAGGGTTGCCGTCGGCCCGTTTCCAGCCGGGAGAGATGTGCGGGGGAGAGCCCCGCCCGCTGAGCGGCGGTCTCCAGGGTGAGGCCACGGCCGCGGCGCAGCTCGCGCAGGCGGGGAGCGATCCCGGGCAGTTCGTCGGCCGCCGCTCCGTCGGGAGGATTCATGCCTCCATTGGGCCAGGATCTTTCCTCAGAGGCAAACTTTTTGCCTCTGAGGCAAACCCAGGCAAACCCTCGCGCTTCAACGGTTGGCGACGGCCTGTTTCACCAGGGTCCTGCCGAAGTCCCACATCAGCCCGCCCCCGCTGTGCGCGTCGTCCATCACGGCCGTGAAGGCGCTCACGAACCGGTCCACCTCCGGCTCGCCGATGACCAGCGGCGGAATCAGCTTGATGACTTCCAGATGGTCCCCGGACACCTGGGTGAGAATCCGGTGCTTCTGGAGCAGCGGCACCACGACCATCTGCGAGAAGAGCCCCTTGCGGGCCGCCTGGAGCATGGTCCAGCGGCTGCGGAGCTTCAGCGAGGACGGCCGGCCGAATTCGATGCCGATCATCAGTCCGCGCCCGCGCACCTCGTACAGCAGCTCGTAGCGGTCCACGAGCGCGGCCAGCCGCTCGCGCAGCAGATCACCGGTGCGGCGGGCGTTCGCCACCGTCTCCTCGTCCTCCATCACCGCGAGTACGGCGAGACCGGCGGCCATGGCCTGCGCGTTGGAGCCGAAGCTCGCCGAGTGGACGAGGACCCGGTCCATGGACGAGTAGACGCGCTTGAAGATCCAGTCCTTGCCGAGGGTCGCCCCGACCGGCACATAGCCGCCGGAGAGCGCCTTGGCGACACAGACGAGGTCGGGCTCGACACCCTCCTCGTGCTGGTACGCGTAGAAGTCACCGGTCCTGCCGAGGCCCGTCTGCACTTCGTCAGCGATGAGCAGCGCCTTGTGCTTGTGCAGCAGCTCCTGCGCGGCGCGCAGGAAGCCGGGCGGTGAGGCGTGCACCCCCTTGCCCTGAATGGGCTCGACGACGAGCGCCGCGACATCGCCGCGCTTCAGCTCGCGCCGCAGTGCGTCCAGGTCGCCGAGCTCGATCGCGGTGTCCGGCAGCAGCGGGGCGAAACCGTCCCGGAAGCCCGCCTCCCCGTTGACCGAGAGCGAGCCGGTGGTCAGCCCGTGGAAGGCGTGCGTGCAGTACAGGATCCTTGGCTTCCCGGTGGCGTACCGGGCGAACTTCAGGGCTGTCTCGACGGCTTCCGTACCACTGTTGCCGAAGAACACCCGGTCCAGGTGCGGGCTGTGGGTGAGCAGCTTCTCGGCCAGCAGACCGGGCAGCGGCTGGCAGTCGAAGCGGGTGAGGTCGGCGAGCGAGGCGTCGAGGACGTCGTGCACCGCCTTGCGTACGACAGGGTGGTGCCGGCCGAGCCCCATCACCCCGAAGCCGGCGAGCATGTCGAGGTAGTCGTTGCCCTCCGCGTCCCAGAAGTACGCGCCCTCGGCGCGCTCGTACACCTTGTCGAAGCCGATCGTGCGGAGCATGCGCGGCAATTGGTGATTGAGGTACTTGTCGTGCAACTCGTAGCGTTCGGCGCCCCGTTCGGCGAGGAGCCGCGCCAGATCGAAGCCCTTGGGCCCGTCGTCCTTCATGCCCCGCTCTCCTTAAGGGCCGGCTGCTGCGCCTTCGCCCGCTTCGTGGCGAAGAAGGCACTGATCTGTCCGGCGATCTCCACCGGGGTGAGTCCGATGTCGGCCAGCACCTCACCGCGCTTGGCGTGCGCGAGGAACTGCTCGGGAATGCCGAACGTCCGCAGCGGTACGTCGACCGCGGCATCCCGCAGCGCCTGACTCACCGCCCAACCAACGCCACCGGTACGGCTGTTGTCCTCCACGACCGCGACCAGCCGGTGCCCCGCGGCGAGCGGGGCGAGCTGTTCGTCGACCGGCTTCACCCAGCGGGGGTCGACCACCGTGCAGCGGATGCCGGCTCCGGCGAGCAGATCGGCGGCCTTAAGACAGACATCGGCGAGCACGCCCACCGCCACCAGCAGCACGTCGGGATCGTCGGCGCTGTGCAGCACGTCCATGCCGCCGATCCTTCCGACGGCCGGAATCACCTCCCCCACCGACTCCTTGGGGAAGCGGAGAACGGTCGGCGCGTCGTCCACGTCCACGGCCTCGCGCAGTTGCGCGCGGAGCTGGTCGGCGTCGCGCGGGGCGGCGATCCGCAGCCCGGGGACGACCTGGAGCACCGACATGTCCCACATGCCGTTGTGCGAGGCGCCGTCGACGCCGGTGACCCCGGCCCGGTCCAGGACGAAGGTCACGCCGCACCGGTGCAGGGCGACATCCATCAGCAACTGGTCGAAGGCCCGGTTGAGGAAGGTGGCGTAGACGGCGACGACGGGGTGGAGCCCGCCGGTGGCCAGCCCCGCCGCCGAAACGGCCGCGTGCTGCTCGGCGATGCCCACGTCCCAGATGCGGCCGGGGAACAGCTCGGCAAACCTGGTGAGCCCGACAGGGTGCAGCATGGCCGCGGTGACGGCGACGACGTCCGGGCGTTCGGCGCCGATCGCGGCGATCTCGTCGCCGAAGACGGAGGTCCAGGAAGGGCCCGTGGGCACCACGAGGGGTTCGCAGGTCAGCGGGTCCATCACACCGACGGTGTGGAAGCGGTCGGCGTCGTCGCGGAGCGCCGGCGGGTAGCCGCGCCCCTTCTCCGTGATGCAGTGCACGAGCACCGGGCCGTGGAACCGTTTCGCGCGGGTCAGCGCTGATTCGACGGCGGCGATGTCGTGTCCGTCGACCGGACCGACGTACTTGAGCCCCAGGTCCTCGAACATGCCCTGCGGGGCGAAGGTGTCCTTGAACCCCTTCTTGGCCCCGTGGAGCGAACCGTAGAGCGGCTGTCCGATGACGGGGGTCTGCTGGAGCACGTCCTTGCCCCACGCCAGGAAGCGCTCGTAGCCGTCGGTCGTACGGAGGGTGGCGAGGTGGTCGGCCACGCCGCCGATGGTCGGGGCGTAGGAGCGCTCGTTGTCGTTCACCACGATGATCAGCGGCCGGTCCCCGGCCGCCGCGATGTTGTTCAGTGCCTCCCAGGCCATACCGCCGGTGAGAGCGCCGTCCCCGGTGACCGCGACGACGTGGTGGCGGCGCCCCAGCACCTGGTTGGCCTTGGCCAGGCCGTCGGCCCAGCCGAGCACGGTGGAGGCGTGGGAGTTCTCGATGACGTCGTGTTCGGACTCCTCGCGGGACGGGTAGCCGGAGAGACCACCCTTCCCCCGCAGCTTGGAGAAGTCCTGCCGCCCGGTGAGGAGCTTGTGCACATAGCTCTGGTGCCCGGTGTCCCACAGGATGCGGTCCACCGGCGAGTCGAAGGCCCGGTGCAGGGCGATGGAGAGTTCCACCACCCCCAGGTTGGGCCCGAGGTGACCACCGGTCCTGGATACCGCCTGGACCAGGAACGTCCTGATGTCACCGGCGAGTTCGTCGAGTTCCGGTCCGCTCAGTTCCTTGAGGTCCTGCGGCCCCTTGATGGATTCCAGAAGCGTCACGCTCGGGCCCCTCTCTGGTCCGGATTTCAGCTCACGGTCACGGCCGGACGCATGACGTCACCTGTTTCCGCCGATGGTCTCCCGTGCGGCACGCAGGGACTCCTTCAGCGATCCCATCGTCGCGAGGACGGCGGTCGGCTCGTAGCCGCAGTGCGCCATGCAGTTGGCGCAGCGCGGGTCCTTGCCGCGTCCGTACTTGTCCCAGTCGGTCTCGTCGACGAGTTCCCGGTACGTCGGTACGTACCCGTCGCTCATCAGATAGCAGGGGCGCTGCCAGCCGAAGAGCGAGTAGTTGGGGATCGCCCACGCCGTGCAGGGGAAGTCGGCCTTGCCCTCCAGGAAGTCCAGGAAGAGCGGCGAGTGGTTGAGGCGCCAGCGGGCCCGGTTGCCGCCCGCGAAGGCCTTCTTGAACAGTTCCCGGGTCTGCTCGACCCCGAGGAAGTGCTCCTGGTCGGGGGCCTTCTCGTAGGCGTAGGCGGGCGAGATCATCATCTCGTCGACCTTCAGATCGTCATTGAGGTAGTTGAGGACCTCGATGATGGTCTGCGGGGTGTCGGTGTTGAAGAAGGTGGAGTTTGTGGTGACCCGGAAGCCGCGCTTCTTGGCCTCCTTCATCGCCTCCACCGCTTCGTCGAAGACGCCTTCCTTGGCGACTGATTCGTCGTGCCGCTCGCGCAGCCCGTCGATGTGCACGGCGAAGGCGAAGTACGGCGACGGCGTGAACTTGTCGAGCTTCTTGCGCATCAGCATCGCGTTGGTGCAGAGGAAGACGTACTTCTTCTTCGCCACCAACTGCCGCACGATCTCATCGATCTGAGGGTGCATCAGTGGTTCGCCACCGGCGATGGACACCATCGGGGCACCCGATTCGAGCACCGCCCCGACGGCCTGGGCCACCGGCATGCGCTGCTTGAGCACACCCGCCGGGTGCTGGATCTTCCCGCAGCCCTCGCACGCCAGATTGCAGGCGAACAGGGGCTCCAGCTCGACGATCAGCGGGAACTTCTCCCGCTTGCGGAGCTTTTGTTCGATGAGATACGTCGCAACCTTGATGGACTGACGGAGCGGCATGGCCATCTGGGCTCACCTCCTGGGGAGCAGCAAAGAACGGTGCCATTCATGGAAAGCCGGAAGGACAGCGCGGAGAACACGGAAAGCCGATATTCCACCGCGAACAGTGCCGATGCGGACGAGCTCATGCTCTGGAGCGTCCACGACCACCCGTACGGCCGCAACCGGGCGCGGCCCGCCGCGCAGGGCAGTACGCAGCGTGGCGGCGGACTCCATGTCCACCGCGATGGCTCCGGTCGCCCTCAGCTCGGCCCGCTCGGGTCCGCGTACGACATGGTCGGAGCCGGTCAGCGGACCGGTGTGTACGGTGCGGCCCGGCACCGCCCTGGCCAGGGCGTCGACGAGGACGTCCGAGCCGGTGCAGACGGACGCTCCACCGGCGTCACGGGTCTCCTCCGCCACGACCAGGTCGCCGGGGTGCATACCGGGGGCCAGGCCCGCACAGAAGCCGGAGGCGATGACCGCGGCGCCTGCCGCGCCCTCCCGGTCCAGTGCGCGCCCCACGGCCGCCTCGGCGGCCCTCGGGCCCATCCCGGTCCTGATGACGCTCACCGGGCCGGGGGCCCCGCCACCCCTGCCGCTGCGCAGTGCGAGGTGCTCGATGGAGAGCGCGCAGGCGATCAGGAGCGGGGTCGCGGGGCCGGGCGGCCCCTGCGTTCGGCCCATCAGGCCCCCTTACGGACGGGGGCGCGGTCGGCGAACGGGTCGCCGTAGACGTACCTGCCGAGCGCGGTGAGCGGGAAGACCTGCCGGTACAGGTGGTAGTTGATGGAGAAGTCCCAGGGGAACCCGGTCCCGGTGAAGTACGGCTCGTCCCAGGAGCCGTCCGGCTGCTGGGCCTCGGCCAGCCAGGTCACGCCCCGCTGCACGGACCTGCCGTCACGCTCTCCGGCGGCGAGGAGCGCGAGGAGCGCCCAGGCCGTCTGGGAAGCGGTCGACGAGCCGTGCCCGATCCACTTCTCCTCCTGGTAGGAGCGCAGGTCCTCGCCCCAGCCGCCGTCGTCGTTCTGGACGGACTCCAGCCAGCTCACGGCGCGGCGGACCGACGGATGCCCGGTGGGCAGGCCCGCGGCGACCAGGGCGGGCACCACGGACCCGGTTCCGTAGATGTAGTTGACGCCCCAGCGCCCGAACCAGGCCCCGCACGCCTCCTGTTCGGCGAGCAGCCACTCGATTCCCCGCCGGGTACGGGGGTGCCGGGACATTCCCTCGATGGCCAGCATCTCCACCACGTGCCCGGTGACATCGGCGGACGGCGGGTCGATGACCTCGCCGAAGTCGCAGAACGGCAGCCGGTTGGGGAAGGGGCTGGTGTTGTCCGCGTCGAAGGCGCCCCAGGCCCCGTTGCGCGACTGCATGCCCAGATTCCAGCGCACTCCGCGCTCGATGGCCGCTTCGAGCCGTACGGGGTCGGGATGACGGACCCGGCGCAGTGCGAGGACGACCTCGGCGGTGTCGTCGATATCGGGGTAGTTGTCGTTGTGGAACTCGAACGCCCACCCGCCAGGGGCGAGTTCGGGCTTGCGCACCGACCAGTCGCCGGGCCGGTCGATCTCCTCGGCGAGCATCCAGTCGGCGGCCTTCACGAGGGCCGGGTGGTCGGGGCGGAGCCCGGCGTCGGCGAGCGCGATGGTCGCGAGACAGGTGTCCCAGACCGGGGACTGGCACGCCTCGATCATGCGGGCGCCGTCCTCGCGCCTGACGACGAATCGGTCGAGCGAGGCGAGTCCGGCCCGCATGACCGGGTGGTCGAGGTCGTAGCCGAGCAGATGCAGGGCGATCACGGAGTACACGGCGGGCGGCTGGATTCCGCCCCAGCAGCCGTCGTTCTCCTGACGCTCGATGATCCACCGGGCCGCCGCGTTCATGGCGATGCGCCGCAGTCTTCGCGGTGCGACCTTGTGGTAGACGTGCATCGCCCTGTCGAGCCGCTGGAAGATTCCGTCCCAACTCGCCGTCGGCGCCATGCGCTTGGGCGGGTTCGGGCAGGCCGGGTCGGTGTGCAGCTCGTCGAGCGCGAACGGGGCCGGCCGCACCGGCCGCTTCGCCGAGACGATGGTGAGCGGAACGATGGTCTGCCGGGCCCAGCAGCCGAAGTCATAGATATTGAGCGGAACCCACTTGGGGAAGAACATCAACTCGGGCGGCAGCTCCGGCAGATCGTCCCACTTCCACCAGCCGAAGAGGGCGAGCCAGATCCTGGTGAAGACCCGGGCGCCGGCGATTCCGCCCTGTTCCCGGACCCAGCAGGCCGCCCGGGCCATGTGCGGGTCCTGCGGGCTGTCCCCGGCGAGCCGCAGCGCCACGTACGCCTCGATGGTGGCGGAGAGGTCGGCGGGTCCCTCGTAGAAGGTCGCCCAGGTGCCGTCGCCGAGCTGCTCGCCCCGGATGAAGCGGGCGGTGGCCTCGACCGTCTCAGGATCCTGAATCCCGAGGAACTGGCGCAGCAGCAGGTCCTCGGCGTCCATGGTGACGTTGGTGGCGAGGTCCCCCTTCCACCATCCCTGCTCGTCCTGCCTGCCGAGCAGATGCTCCACCGAGCGTTCCGCGGCCCGCCGCGCGGCGGCGAGAACGTCGTCCGCGGCGATGGTTGTCTCGGTCGGATCGCTGGCCGAGGCTGCGCGGAGGTTCGCGGCTCCGGTGCTTCCGTCGGTCGTCGCTGTCATGGCTTCCCCTTCGTGCAGTTGGTCCTCTGCTGTGCTGGGGGCTCCGTCGGCCGGTACCCCTTAGAGGCACCGGCCGGCGACTGCGAGTCATATGGAACGGATGGTCATCATCTCTTTCGTACGACAACGAAGTCGGCGAGCGCGGTGAGCTGCGCCCGCACCTGCTCAGGCATGTCGACACCGTGCAGCGCCTCGATGGCGACCGCGTGCTGGCGACGGGCTTCCTGGGCGGTCCACTCCCGGCCGCCCGCCTCCTCGATGAGTGCCGCGCGGGCGGCGAACTCCTCTTCGGAAAAGCTGTCGAAGTCGGCGCTCTTGGCGTCGGCGGCGAGCAGTTCGCCGAGGCGCTCGGAGGCCGGTCCGCCCGCGGCGAGCGCGGCGACGACCGGCAGGGACTTCTTGCGCTGGCGCAGATCGCTCCAGGTCTGCTTGCCGGTGGCCTCCGGGTCGCCCCAGATGCCGAGCAGGTCGTCGACGGCCTGGAAGGCGAGGCCGAGGTGATAGCCGTACGCCTCCAGGGTGTCGGCGGTGCGGTCGTCGGCCCCGCCGAGCACGGCGCCGATGGAGACGGCGCAGGCGAGCAGGGCGCCCGTCTTGTTGCCCTCCATCTCCAGGCACTCCTCGACGGTGACCCGCTCGCGGTGCTCGTACGAGATGTCCTGGGCCTGGCCGTCGATCAGCTTGCGGGTCGCGGTGGTCAGGCGGCGGGCCGCCCGGCCCGCCTCGACGGTCCCGAGCTCCAGCAGGATCTCGTTGGCAAGCGCGAACAGCGCGTCGCCGACGAGGATCGCCTGGGCCGGACCGTGCACCTTCCACACCGTGTCCCGGTGGCGGCGCTGCTCGTCACCGTCCATCAGGTCGTCGTGCAGCAGCGAGAAGTTGTGTACGAGCTCGACGGCCACGGCGCCGGGGAGCCCGACCTCGGCCGGGGCACCCGCCACCTCGGCGGACAGCAGGGCGAGCGCGGGACGCACCGCCTTGCCCCCGTCGCCGTCGGCCGGCCTGCCCTGGGCGTCGATCCAGCCGAAGTGGTAGGCGGCGACGGTGTCCATGGGCGGCGCGAGCCGGTCCACGGCAGCCCGCAGCACCGGCGTGGACATGGCCCGTCCGCGCTCCAGAAGCGCGGTGACGTCCGCGGTGTCTGCCACGGTGTCGAAAGCCGGATTCGCCGGGGTCACTGACTCTCCTCTTGTTCCGGTGGTACTGCTCATGCCGCCTCCTGCAGCGGATGTTCACGGGGGCGCCCGAGAGCGCCGAGCGCGGCGTCGGCGGCGCTCATGCCGCTGCGCACCGCGCCCTCCATCGTCGCGGGCCAGCCTGTTGCGGTCCACGCCCCCGCCAGGTGCAGGCCGGGTGCGCGGGTGAGGGTGCCCGGCCTGAGCCGGCCGACCCCGGGTGCGGGCGCGAACGTCGCGGTGCGCTCCCGGGTGACGAAGAAGTCGCGGATACCTGCCCCGCGGGCGGCCGGAAGAAGCCGCTCCAGCTCGGGCAGATACCGCCTGCGCAGTTCGGCGACGGGCAGGTCGATCTCGTCCTGGGCCGCCGACTGGGAGACCGCGAGGTACTGCCCCTCGCCCTGGAGCCCGGAGGATTCGGTGCGGTCGAAGACCCACTGGACCGGCGAGCCGAGCGCCGCGAAGAACGGCCTGCGCAGCACCTTGCGGTCGTAGACGACATGCACGTTCAGGATGGGCGCCGTGCCGATGTCGAGCAGCCTGTCAGGGTCGTGCAGGGCGCCTTCGGGCAGCAGTTCGTGGGTCTCGTCCTGGGGGACGGCGAGGACGACGGTCTCCGCCTCGATCCGCTCGCTGTCCGTCTCGACGGCCCAGCGGCCGTCCTCCGTACGGGAGACGGAACCGACCCGGGTGCGCAGCTCCGTGCGGACACCGGCCGAGTCGAGCGCCTTGCGGGCCAGGGTGTCGTGGAGCTCGCCGAGCGGCACGGCCGCCCAGCCGATGTCGGCCGCGCCGGGCTCGGACAGCAGCCCTGTCTTGAAGACCATGGCGGCCAGCGCCATGGAGGCGTTCTCGGCGGTGGCGTTGAGTGTGGCCACGCCGACGAGGTCCCAGAGGGCATCGATGGTGCGCGGCGACTGCCCGTGCCGGCCGAGCCAGGTGGCGAAGGAGATGCCGTCGAGCGCGGGGTCGGCCGGGTCGAGACGGCCGAGCGCGAGCGCGGCCCGCCCGACGCTCGCCTTCTCGGCAAGGGAGAGGTGCGGGTAGGCGGCGAGCCCCGCCGCGAGGTGCAGGGGTACGGGGAGGCCGGTGCGGCGCAGCCTGCCGAGGCGGGGCCCCGCGGCGCGTCCGACATCGAGCACGGGTACGTCGAGGCGGTCCTGGAGCGGGGCCAGGTGCGCGCCGTCGATCCGGTCGAGGAACCATCGGTAGCCCGTGCAGCAGCGCAGGTAGACGTGCTGGCCGTTGTCGACGCTGAGCTCTCCGCGGCGGAAGGAGAAGGCGAGGCCGCCGAGCCGGGGCCGTCCTTCGAGCAGGGTCACGTCAACCCCGGCGTCCGCGAGACGCAGGGCCGTGGTGACCCCGGCGAGGCCGCCGCCGACCACCACCGCACGGGAGGAGCGCAGGCTCTCGTCGCTCATGCGTCCCCCTCTCGCCGGTTCTCCGCCACCCAGATCGTCGCAGTCAGGGACGCGTCAGGCCACCGGAGGGTTGCCCGCGGTTCCCGGTCTCCGCACCTCGGGGTGCGGCAGGTGTCCGTGGTGCGCATCAGGCCCGTCCCCTCGTCGTGAGGCGCGAGATGTGCCGCGCGTCGAGACCGGACAGGCCGCGCACCGCCACGTACGCCTTCTCGTGGCCCGGCAGCGAGACCCGGCCGCGCAGTACGGCCTCGGGGTCGCGCTCGATCCGGTCGAGGAGGCGGCGGTAGATTCCGGCCATCGCGGCCACGCACGCTCCGCTGCGGCGGTCGAGCATCGGCAGCAGCCGGTAGCCCTCGGCGAACAGGGCCCTGGCGCGCCGGACCTCGAAGTGCACGAGGCCCGCGAAGTCGGAGCCGGCCGGCGGGGTGGCCCGGTGGAATCCGGCGGAGCAGCCGAATTTGGCCAGGTCCTCGGCCGGCAGATACGTGCGTCCGTTGGCGGCGTCCTCCCGGACGTCCCGCAGGATGTTGGTGAGCTGGAGGGCGAGGCCGAGGGTGTCGGCGTAGTCGGCGGCACGGTCGGCGTCGGGTGTGCCCGGTTCCGTACCGAAAACGCCCAGGCTGAGCCGCCCGATGGCGCCCGCGACACACCGGCAGTACGTCTTGAGGTCGTCCCAGGTCTCGTACGTCGCGCCGCGCACGTCCATCAGCACGCCGTCGATGAGCTCGTCGAGCCCACCGAGCGGCAGGGGGAAGCGCCGGAAAGCATCGGCGAGCGCGACGGCGACCGGATCGGTGTCGTCCTCGTCGACGGCGCCGTCCCTGATCCGGTCGAGCAGGTCGCGGGTGCTTTCCAGCCGCGTCCGCTTGATCTCCGGGGCCAGCTCACCGTCGCCGATGTCGTCGACCCGACGGGAGAAGGCGTACAGCGCCGACATGGCCTGACGCTTCTCGTACGGCAGCAGTCTGATGCCGTACGCGAAGTTACGGGCCTGCTGTCCGGTGACGGCCTCGCAGTAACTGTATGCGGCCTGTACCGGTGCCGACATGTACGTCGTCTGTCCCTCCACGGTCCGGCTCATCCCTCTCTACGCGCTCTTCGCAAGACAACTCCCACTTCGCGCAGCAAGCTGGGCTTAGTGGGCTTGGGCGGTCCGGGCAGTACATCGAACCCGGCGGCTCCGATCGCGGTGAGGGCTGCTCGCCCTCCGGCGACGAATCCGGCGAGCAGCAGCTTGAGTCTGCCGTGGACGCTACCCACCAGCGGGGTGCCTTCATTCAACAGCTCAGCGGCGCGTTCGGCTTCGTAGGCCACGAGACTGCGCACCGATGCGCTCCCGGAGGGTGCGGCCAGATCGGATTCGCCGACGTGGAAGCGGGCCATGTCCTCGGCCGGCAGATAGATCCGGTCGCGCCCGAGGTCCTCGGTGACGTCCTGGAGGTGCTCGACGATCTGCAGGGCCGTACAGACGGCGTCGGAGCGGCGGATCCGTTCGGGGCTGGCTGTGCCGGTGATCTGGAGGACCAGGCGGCCGACGGGGTTGGCGGAGAGCTCGCAGTAGGCGAGGAGTTCCCCGTACGTCCCGTAGCGCCGGACCTTCTGGTCCTGCCGGTTGGCCTCGACGAGTCCGAGGAAGGGCTCGGGGGTGAGCGCGCAGCGCCGCACGGTGGGGCGCAGTGCACGCAGCAGGGGGTGGCGCGGGCCGTCGCCGGTGGTGGCGAAGACACGGTGCAGGTCGGCCTCGAAGGCGTCGAGCATGGCCAGCCGGTCGTCCACCTGCGCCGACTCCAGGCCCAGGTGGCGGGCGTCGGCGCCGCCGGGGGCGAGGTCGCCGTCACCGATGTCGTCGACGAGGCGGGCGAATCCGTAGACGGCCATCAGATCGTCGCGCCAGGCGCGGGGCAGGAAGAACGGGGCCACGGGGAAGTTCTCGTCCGCGGCCTTGCCGAGCGTGCCGGTCACCGCCGCGTCCGGGCGCGTCTGAGGGGTACGGGTCACTGCGTACCGCCCGGCGCGGGGACGGCGAGACCACGTCGGAGCTGGAGATTTTCCGTCATTGCCGTCACATCTCCCGTTCTACACTGCTGATCTAAAACAACCCTTTTCGGACACGCCGCTCGCTTCCCCGAGTGCAGTGGAGCAGCAGGGGCACTTGCCCTGGGGCGTATCGCCTCACTTGCCACGAATCAGCACCGGTACAGCTTACGTTGTACAGCTCACAAATCCCCGGCGGGGTGATGCGCGCGTTACAACCACGTGGCGATCTCAGCCAACCTTCCCCGGCGCCAAGGAGATTGACGTCATCCGCCGGGAGGAGATCAGTCCGTACACCACTGTGGCCTCCGCCCGGTCACACTCGGGCGAAGGCCACAGGAACGGCAGCTGCTACTTGCTGGTCTCCCGCTCGTAAGCCTTGAGGACCTCTTCGGTGGGGCCGTCCATCAGGAGCTCGCCCTTCTCCAGCCACAGCACGCGGTCGCAGGTGTCCCTGATCGACTTGTTGTTGTGACTCACCAGGAAGACGGTGCCCGCCTCCTTGCGGAGCTCACGGATCCGCTCCTCGGAGCGGATGCGGAACTTGCGGTCACCGGTGGCCAGCGCCTCGTCGATCATGAGGACGTCGTGGTTCTTCGCGGCGGCGATCGAGAAGCGCAGGCGGGCGGCCATACCGGAGGAGTACGTCCGCATCGGCAGCGTGATGAAGTCGCCCTTCTCGTTGATCCCGGAGAACTCGACGATCTCGTCGTAGCGCGAGCGGATCTCCTCGCGGCTCATCCCCATGGCAAGGCCGCCGAGTACGACGTTGCGCTCACCGGTCAGATCGCTCATCAGGGCGGCGTTCACACCGAGCAGCGAGGGCTGACCGTCCGTGTACACCTTGCCCTGCTCGGTCGGCAGGAGTCCGGCGATGGCCCGGAGCAGGGTCGACTTGCCCGAGCCGTTGGTCCCGATGAGGCCGATGGCCTCGCCGCGGTACGCGGTGAAGGTGACACCGCGCACGGCGTGCACCGTACGGACACCGCGCGACTCGCCCTTGCCGCGGCGCACCATCCGGCTGAGCGCCGCGGTGGCGCTGCCCTTGCCCCCGGCCGCACCGTTGACGCGGTACACGATGTGTACGTCGTCGGCGATGACGGTGGGGATCTTCCCCTGGATCTTGTCCTCAGCCACGGCCGTACCGTTCCTCTGCCTTCCAGAAGTACACAAAGCCCGCGACGCCCACGAAGAGCGCCCAGGCGAGCCCGACGGCCCAGACGTGCTGCGGCAGGTTCTCGGAGCCGTAGCCGTCGATGAGCGCGAAGCGCACCAGGTCCATGTAGATGGCCGCCGGGTTGTACTGCAGCACGTCGGCGATCCACTGCGGCTTGTCCGCGAGCATCACCGGGATGGAGAACATCACACCCGACGCGTACATCCACGTCCGCATCACGAAGGGCATCAGCTGCGCCAGGTCGGGCGTCTTGCTGCCCATCCTGGCCATGACGAGCGCCAGACCCGTGTTGAAGCAGAACTGCATGACCAGCGCGGGCAGGACCAGCAGCCAGGAGAGCGACGGGTAGCTGCCGAAGCCCACGGCCACGGCCACCAGCACGATCATCGAGAACATCAGCTGCTGGAGCTGCTGGAGCGAGAAGGAGATGGGCAGCGAGGCGCGCGGGAAGTGCAGCGCCCGGACCAGCCCCAGGTTGCCCGAGATGGAGCGGACGCCCGCCATGACCGAGCTCTGCGTGAAGGTGAACACGAAGACGCCGGTCACCAGGAACGGGATGAAGACCTCCTGGCTCATACCCTTCCTGGTCCCCAGGATCAGCCCGAAGATCAGGTAGTAGACCAGCGCGTTGAGCAGCGGCGTCACCACCTGCCACAGCTGGCCGAGCTTGGCCTGGCTGTACTGCGCCGTCAGCTTCGCCCGGGAGAACGCCATGATGAAGTGGCGCCGGCCCCAGAGCTGCCGGATGTACTGGGTAAGCCCCGGCCGGGCGCCGCTCACCGTCAGGCCGTACTTGTCGGCCACCTGGGCCGCGCTCAGGCCCTTGTCGGCGGACGGCAGGTCGCTCAGCGCGACCGAGCCGTCATGGGTTGTGTCACTCACAAGTTGAAACTCTCGTCTTCAAGATGCGCAGCCAGTCGCGGGCGCGGCTCAGGCGGACAGGTCCCGGAAAGAAAATACGCCTCATGCTCTCAGAGGCGAGCTTCTCAGATCACGGGAGGGCGGCCCAGTCTGGTCAGCCGCCACACCGTACGCCACTTCATCGGACGTCGAGGTCCGCAGGGCGTTGCCCAGCCTTCCCGGAAACCACCGAACCATGCCTTGAGCGCCGGAGCGGACGGCCTGCGGACCAGGGTCAGCAGCAGCCAGACACCGACATAGACGGGAACCAGGGGCGCGGGAAGGTTGCGACGTGCGAGC
Source organism: Streptomyces sp. NPDC055749 (assembly GCF_053617235.1). Lineage (NCBI taxonomy): Bacteria > Bacillati > Actinomycetota > Actinomycetes > Kitasatosporales > Streptomycetaceae > Streptomyces > Streptomyces sp. NPDC055749. Next base: position 48,981 of record NZ_JBSHFH010000022.1, read on the forward strand.
CAGACCCTGTTCCGGGCCACCATACGGTGGTAGACGGCATGCCGCGAAGGAGCGGTTGTCGGGTGGTTGAGCACCATGTCCGCGCGGTAGTCGATCATCCAGCCGGCGTTCAGCGCCCGCCAGGCCAGATCGGTCTCCTCGTGGGCGTAGAAGAAGTCGTCCGGCAGCCCGCCGACCTCGGCGAGGACCTGGGTGCGTACGGCGTTGGCGCCGCCGAGGAAGGTCGTCACGCGGGACGAGCGCATCGGATCGGACGCCCGGAGCCTGGGCACGTGCCGGCGCTGGGTGACCCCGGTGTCCGGGTCCGCGATACGGAACGTGATGATGCCCAGCTTCTCGTCCGCGGCGAACGCCTGCCGGCAGAGCTCGGCGGTGTCGGCGTTCGGGAGGAGCCCGTCGTCGTCCAGGAAGAGCAGGGCGTCGACGTCGGCGCCGGACGGACCGAACGCCTCGATGCCGACATTGCGGCCACCGGGGATACCCAGATTCTCGGGCAGCTCCACCGTGCGTACACCTGCGGGCACGTCCGGCACCGGGGCGCCGTTGCCGACGACGACCACCTCGATCCGGTCGCCCACCTGTCCGGCGACCGAATCGAGCAGGGCACGCAACTCGGCGGGCCGGTTACCCATGGTGATGACGACGGCGCCCAGTTTCATGCCGGCACGTGTTCCCGTGCTCACTTCAGCCTGCTCGAAGCGAGGACCGACACGAGGTGGAGGAGGGTCTGCAGGAGAGCGATCCCCGCCAGGACGGCGACGCCGAGACGCGAGAAGAACAGGTCGTCCCTGATGCTGTCCGCGATCGCCGCGGCGAGGATCAGCAGGGACGCCTCGACCCCGAGGACCAGCCGGTGGAACTTCAGCGCCGCGGCGGCCTTGCGGGCCAGCGCCATTCCGGACGAGCGCGGCTCGGACGCCGACTCCTTCACCGGCGGCATGCCGCCCTGGTGACGGGCGACGCCGACGAGGTCGGTCTCGGCCTTGATCAGGATCGCGCCGAGCGCGGCCAGGGTGCCGAGGAAGGCCCACAGCCAGTCGATCCGGCCCTCGCCCCAGAGGTCGGAGGCGCGCAGGCCGAAGCCGACGAGGACCGCGGCGTCGCAGAGGTAGGCGGCGACCCGGTCCAGATAGACCCCGGCGAGCGAGTACTGCTTCTTCCAGCGGGCGATCTCGCCGTCGACGCAGTCGAGCAGCAGATAGAGCTGGACCATCAGCACGCCGAGCAGTGCGCCCGTGATGCCCGGCACGAGGAGTGCCGGAGCGGCGAGGGCGCCCGCGACGGTCATCACATAGGTCAGCTGGTTGGGCGTGACCCGTGTGTTGACCAGATGCCGGTCGATGCGCAGCGATACCTCGCGCATGTAGAGCCGGCCGGCCCAGTGCTCGCCGCTCCGCCGGTCCTTCACACCAGGGGGGTGAACAACCGGTCGGAGCTCAGCTACTGATGGCTTTTGCATAGTCGGCGTATGCGTCCTTGATCTGATCGGTGGACAGGTTCAGGTGTTCCAGGATCGTGAAGCGTCCCGGGCGCGTCTGCGGCGCGTAGTCGACGGCTGTCACGAACTCTTCGACCGTGAAGCCGATCTCCTCTGGCCGCACCGGCAGGCCGTGGCGCCGGAGTATCGACGCCATGAGCAGCGCTTCGTCGTGCGCCCCGCGCAGGTGCATGGCGAAGCAGGCGCCGAGGCCGACCTGCTCGCCGTGGCTGGCCGCGCGCTGGGGATACAGCAGGTCGAAGGCGTGGTTGATCTCGTGGCAGGCACCGGAGGCCGGCCGGGAGTCCCCGGCGACCGACATGGAGATGCCCGTCAGGACGAGTCCCTCGGCCAGCACCTTGAGGAAGGCGTCGTCCCCGACACCGCCGGGGTGGCGCAGCACGGCCTCGCCGGCCTGGCGTGCCATGGCCGCCGCGAGACCGTCGATCTCCTCGCCGTTGACCTCGTGGGCGAGTTCCCAGTCGGCGACGCAGGAGATGTTCGAGATCGCGTCGCCGATGCCGGAACGTACGTACCTGGCGGGCGCCTCACGGATGATGTCGAGGTCGATGACCACGGCGATCGGGGTGGGGACCCCGTAGGAACCGCGCCCGTTGTCGTTGTCGAGGGTGGCGACCGGCGAGCAGAGCCCGTCGTGCGACAGGTTCGTCGCGACCGCGACCAGCGGCAGGCCGACACGCGCCGCGGCGTACTTCGCCACGTCGATGATCTTCCCGCCGCCGAGGCCGACGACGGCGTCGTAGCGGTTGCCCTTGATGCCGTCGGCGAGCTTCACCGCCGAGTCGATCGTGCCGTCGGTCACCGGGTACCAGTCGGCACCCGGGAGCAGCGGAGCGAGCCTCTCGCGCAGGGCGCGGCCCGAGCCGTCGCTGATCGCGATCGCGAGCTTGCCCGAGTTGGAGATCCGCTGATCGGCCAGCAGGCCCGCCAGATCGTCCATGGCGCCGCGCCTGATGTCGACGACGACCGGGGACGGAATGAGCCGGGTCAGTACTGGCACGCGATCTCACGGCCCTTCGCGAGGTCGTCGTGGTTGTCGATCTCGACCCACGTCACTTCGCCGATCGGGGCCACGTCGATCTGGAAGCCGCGGTTCACGAGCTCCTGGTAGCCGTCCTCGTAGTAGAGGTCCGGGTCGCGCTCGAAGGTGACCTTCAGCGCGTCGGCGAGGTCCTCGGCGGCCTCGGGCTCGATGAGGGTGACACCGATGTACTCGCCGGTGGCGGTGGCCGGGTCCATCAGCTTGGTGATGCGCTGAACACCCTTGCCCTCCTCGGTGATGACCTTCATCTCCTCGTCGGCGAGGTTCTTCACCGTGTCGAGGGCGAGGATGATCTTCTGGCCCTTGCCGCGGGCGTCCAGAAGGGTCTTCTCGACGGAGACCGGGTGCACGGTGTCGCCGTTGGCGAGGATGACGCCCCGCTTCAGGACCTCACGCGCGCACCACAGGGAGTAGGCGTTGTTCCACTCCTCGGCCTTGTCGTTGTCGATCAGGGTGAGCTTCACGCCGTACTTCGCCTCGAGCTCCGCCTGGCGGGCGTAGACGGCTTCCTTGCGGTAGCCGACCACGATCGCGACCTCGGTGAGTCCGACCTCGGCGAAGTTGGCGAGCGTGAGGTCGAGGACCGTCTTGTCACCGTCGACAGGGACGAGCGCCTTGGGCAGCGTGTCCGTGTACGGGCGCAGACGTCGTCCTGCACCGGCTGCCAGTACGAGGCCGATCATGCGAGTTCTCCTTCGTCGTGTACGGCGGGGGCCGAGGAGGACACCCAGAAGCGGATGGACTCCACGAGCACCACCAGAGCCACGGCCACCGCGAGCGCGGTGAGAGCCGTGGTGAAATCTGAGGATTGAGTCAGTACGGCGGCGAACACGGCCACCACAACGGTCCGGCCCTCGTGTCCACCGATCGTCCGCACCAGCCACTGGGGCGGCGCGCCGGTGCCGCCGCGAATGCGGTACACCGTGTCGTAGTGATGGTAGGCGACGGCCGAGACCAGCCCGAAAGCCGCGGGAACGGCGTGCGGCACGTCACTGCGGGCGGCCAGAACGAGGACCGTGCAGTACTCCGCCGCCCTGAAGAGCGGGGGTACGAGCCAGTCGAGGGCGCCCTTGAGCGGGCGCGATACGGCGAAGCCGGAGAGGACCGCGTAGAGCGCGGCGGCGGCCACGGTCAGCCAGCTGCCGTAGGGCAGGAAGAGGGCCGCCGCGATGACCGCCAGAGTGCCCGTGAGCGCCACGAGCGGGGCGGTGAATCCGCCGCGCAGCCGTGGGCCGACGGCGGCGACGGCCCGGGCGAGCGGTCCCGAGTCGGCGAGGTCCGCGAGGGCCTGGGCGGCACGGTCGGTGCGCCGCGCCTTGCGGGTCAGCGAGCGCAGGAGGCGGCCCGCCGTGGTGTAGCAGGCGGCCAGGGAGCAGCCGACGAGCAGGGCGTAGAAGACGATCCGGGGGCTGGTCACCGCGGTCAGTACGGCGATCATGGCCCAGCGCTCGCCGATCGGCAGCACTATCATCCGCCGCAGCCAGACCGTCCAGCCGACGCTGTCGAGCCGGTCGGAGAGGGCCGCTGTCGGACTCGTGTTGGAGACCGCGTCGTGGTTGGCCTCGTTGAACGAGAAGTCGACGATGTGGCGGCACGCCTGGAGCACCATCGCGCCGAGCGCCAGTACCCATACGTCGTCGCCGCCGCGGGCCGCGCCGAGGGCGAGGCCCGCGTAGTACGCGTACTCCTTGGCCCGGTCGAACGTGGCGTCCAGCCAGGCGCCCATCGTCGAGTACTGCAGCGAGTAGCGGGCGAGCTGCCCGTCGGTGCAGTCCAGGACGAAGGAGAGGAGCAACAGCACTCCGGCGGCGACATAGCCGCCGCGGGTGCCGGTCGCCGCGCTGCCGGCCGCGATGAGCGCGGTGATCAGCGAGGCGGTGGTGACCTGGTTCGGGGTGAACCCGCGCCGTGCGCACCAGCGGGCGATGTAGCGGGAGTACGGGCTGATGAAGTAGGTGGTGGTGAAGCCGTCGTGGGCCTTCACCGCATTGCGCAGCCGTACCGCCTCGTCGTCGACGGCGGCGACGGCCGTCCGGGCGGCGGCGCGTGCTTCGGGTCCTGTGGGGACGGTGGCGGTGAGCGAACCCAGCTCGGGGCGCTGCACCGGGGTGCCTTCGGTTTCCAGTGCGACGGCGAGGCGGCCAGGGACCGTACGGTCCTCGGCGCCCGGGTCGGCGGGCAGGGGCCCGACGGGGCTTCCCGCGCCGACCGCGGCCACGGCCCTGTCCAGGGCGCGCACCAGTGCCGCCCGGGCCTCGGGCTGCGCGGTGAGCGCGCCGGGGACGGTGGCGGCTGGGAATCGGGGGTCGGTCAGTCCGAGCCGCAGTGCGTGGACGTGGCCGACGAAGCGGGGGTCGACCAGTGCGACGCGCCCGCCGGCGGGCACCGCGGCGAGCAGTTCGGCGGCCTCGGTGGCGTCGTTGGCCGCCCGTACGTCAAAGCCCAGGGACCGCAGATCGTCCTCGAGCGACGATCCGGGTACCGGTGCACCGGTGAGGATGGCGGTCGACAGACGAACTCACTCCTTGGCGCTGGCGGAAACGGCGCGCGACAGTGCGGCCCGGAGGTGGGCCCGCGGCACGTCGGCTGAGGCTATCGGATGAACGGAAGGCCGAGTTCACCGCCCGTTTATGCTCCGTTCGGGACGGTCGGGCACTATCCGGCGCCGTTCGCGATCATCATCGTCGATCAACACCTCGGCCCACAAACCGTGGTGGAGGCACCGCCTAAGCTGACGCCATGACGTGGCTGATTACAGGCGGAGCGGGTTACATCGGGGCGCATGTGGCGAAGGCCATGGCCTCGGCCGGGGAGCGGGTCGTCGTACTCGACGACATCTCCACGGGCATGCCGGGGCGGCTGCCCGAGGACATTCCGCTGGTGCGGGGCTCGGCATCGGACCGTGCGCTGCTCGACCGGGTGCTCGCCGAGCACGCCGTGACCGGTGTGGTGCATCTCGCGGCGAAGAAGCAGGTCGGTGAGTCCGTGGAGCAGCCGCTGCTCTACTACCGGGAGAACGTCGCCGGGCTGACGGTGCTGCTCGAAGCCGTCGTCGCCGCCGGTGTGCGGCGCTTCCTCTTCTCCTCGTCGGCCGCCGTCTACGGCGTGCCCGATGTGGAGCTCATCACCGAGGACACCCCGTGCGCGCCCATCAACCCCTACGGCGAGACAAAGCTCACCGGCGAGTGGCTGGTGCGCGCGACGGGACGGGCGCACAACCTCTCGACCGCCTGTCTGCGCTACTTCAACGTGGCGGGCGCCGCACAGCCGGAGCTGGCGGACACCGGTGTCTTCAATGTCATTCCGATGTTCTTCGACCGGCTCACACGCGGTGAGGCCCCCCGGATCTTCGGCGACGACTATCCGACGCCGGACGGCACCTGTGTGCGGGACTACATCCATGTCGCCGACCTCGCCGACGCGCACCTCGCCGTGGCCAGGAAGCTGGACGGGCGGACCGGCGCGGGTGATCTGACGGTGAACGTGGGCCGGGGCGAAGGCGTCTCGGTGCGCGAGCTGGCCGATCTGGTGGGCGAGGTAACCGGCCGGCCGCTGAACCCCGTCGTCGAACCGCGCCGGGCCGGTGACGCGGCGAAGGCCGTGGCCTCGGCCGCCCGGATGTCGCAGGAGCTGGGGTGGAGCGCCCGTCGCGGGGTGCGCGAGATGGTCGAGTCCGCCTGGGAGGGCTGGTGCCTGCGCCATCCCGAGGCGCGCGCGCTCTGATCCGTACGCGATCACCGCACGGCTCTGACCTGCGAACGTTTCCGCAGGTCAGAGCATATGACAACGGTGTTCAGTGCCGTGTTGCCCTATACCCCCCACCCGTAGTTGACTGACCTCATCGGGCGGACCGCGCCCGCGTCGTTCCACCGGACCGGAGGCGTTTTTCATGGGGGCTGGCCACGATCACGGGCATACGCACGGCGGGCCGCCCCCGACGGGCACGGCGGCTGCCGCGTACAAGGGACGGCTGCGGATCGCCCTGGGCATCACGCTCGGCGTCATGGTCATGGAGATCGTCGGCGGTCTGCTCTCCGACTCGCTGGCCCTGATCGCGGACGCGGCCCATATGGCGACCGACGCGCTGGGGCTCGGCATGGCCCTGCTCGCCATCCATTTCGCAAACAAGCCGGCCGGGCTCAACCGGACCTTCGGCTTCGCCCGCGCCGAGATCCTCGCCGCGCTGGCCAACTGTCTGCTGCTGCTGGGCGTCGGCGGCTATCTGGTCTTCGAGGCGGTCGACCGTTTCATCACTCCGGCCGAGACCAAGGGCGGACTCGCCATCGCCTTCGCCGCCGTGGGCATGGTCGCCAATCTGGTCTCCCTGTCCCTGCTGATGCGCGGGCAGAAGGACAGCCTCAATGTGCGGGGCGCCTATCTGGAGGTCCTGGCGGACACCCTCGGCTCCGTCACCGTGCTGGTGTCGGCGGGCATCATCATGACCACCGGCTGGCAGGCGGCCGACCCGATCGCCTCACTGGTGATCGGCCTCATGATCGTCCCCCGTACGGTGAAACTGCTGCGGGAGACCCTCAACGTGCTGCTGGAGGCGGCGCCCAAGGGTGTCGACATGGGCGAGGTCCGGGCGCACATCACGGCGCTGCCGGGGGTGCTGGACGTCCACGATCTGCACGCGTGGACGATCACCTCGGGGATGCCCGTCCTCTCCGCGCACGTGGTGGTGCGCCAGGAGGTGCTGGACTCGATAGGGCACGAGAAGCTGCTCCACGAGCTCCAGGGCTGCCTCGGCGATCACTTCGACGTGGAGCACTGCACGTTCCAGCTGGAGCCGGCCGGGCATGCCGAGCACGAGGCGAAGCTCTGTCTCTGACGGCTGCGGGCGGCCCGGTGTTAGGGTTTCCCGAGTTCTGCGGGTCTTCCTGTGGTGCGACACCCTGTGCGAAAGAGGAGCTGAGATTGATGACGGTTACGGCGACGGCTGCCCGGCGCAGCAATCGGTCCCTCCTCATCTCCCGGGTTCTCGGCCAGTAGCCCGACTCGCCGTCGCGGCGTTGGCCGGAGCCCTCTCACCCAAGGGTTTCCCACGTTGACCGACCACTCCGACGCCTCGTCGCGTTACGAGGCGTTCTTCTCCCTGCACCACCACCTTCCCCGGCAGAACCCCGGCTCCGATGCCACCACCCGGCAGCTGCTCGCCCTCGCGGGACCGCAGCCGGTCCGTCCGCGCGTCCTCGACCTGGGCTGCGGCCCCGGCCGGGCCGCTCTGCTGCTCGCTGCGGAGGCGGGCGCCGAGGTGACCGCCGTCGATCTGCACGAGCCGTTCCTCGACGAACTGCGCGAGGCCGCCGAGTCCCGGGGTCTCGGCGACCGCATCCGCACGGTCAAGGCCGATATGGCCGACCTCACCGGTCCCGACTTCCCGGCCGGATCGTTCGATCTGGTCTGGGCCGAGGGATCCGCGTACAACATCGGCTTCGACACCGCTCTGCGCGACTGGCAGCGGCTGCTCGCCCCTGGCGGCTCGCTGGTGATCACCGAGTGCGTCTGGACGACGGACTCACCCACCGACGAGGCCCGCGCCTTCTGGGAGCGGCACGGTTCGCTGCGCCCGGTGGCCGCGAACACGGCCGCGGCCGTCGCGGCGGACTACCGGGTGCTCGGGGTGCTGGTGCAGCCCGAGAGCGACTGGGACGAGTACTACGTCCCTCTCGCCGAGCACGTGGCCGCCGCCGATCCCTCGGCTCCGGGTATGGAGTGGGCGCTCGCGTCCACCCGTGAGGAGCTGGCCATGCGGCGCGAGCACGGCGCGGAGTACGGCTATGCCGGCTACGTGCTGCGCCCCGCCGATCCGCGCTGGCCGACCCGGCCGGAGACGGCGGACGACCGGGCCGCCGTGCACGCCGTGAACGCGGCGGCGTTCCCGACGCCCGACGAGGCCGGTCTCGTCGACGCGCTGCGCGAGGATCCGGGGGCGTGGCTGCCGGGTCTCTCGTACGTCGCGGAGGCGCCGGACGGTTCCGTGGCCGCGTACGCCCTGCTGACCCGGTGCCTGGTCGGGGGCGCCCCGGCGCTCGCGCTGGCCCCGGTGGCAACCGCCCCCGCCCACCAGCGGCAGGGCGCGGGCCGGGCGGTGGTGCGGGCCGTGCTGGACGCGGCCCGGCTGCGGGGTGAGCCGTTGGTCCTGGTGCTCGGCCATCCGGACTACTACCCGGCGTTCGGCTTCGTGCCGGCGTCGCGCTTCGGCATCCGGCCCGGCTTCGAGGTGCCGGACGAGGCGATGATGGCGCTGGTGTTCGACGATTCCGCGGCGGTGCCGACGGGCATGATCCAGTACCCGGCGGCCTTCGGAGTCTGAGCGAGTCGTTCTGAGCCAGAGGTTCTGAGCCAGACGTTCGGATTCCGGCCGGGGCCGGGTTCCCCCTGCCGCGCAGCAATCGGCGCGGCAGGGGGACATGCCCGGAGCCGAAGTACTGACAAGCGGCTTTTGTGCGGCAGACTTGACCGGACTCCAGGGGCCCGGCGCACGGGGCCGGGGACCAATGCGAAGGATGGGTATGCCGACCACACCAGCCACCGCGGCGCACAGTTCGTCGAACGGCACTGCAGAAGCGATCATGCTTGAACTGGTCGACGAGAGCGGCACCACCATCGGCACCGCGGAGAAGCTCGCTGCGCATCAGCCGCCCGGTCAGCTGCACCGCGCGTTCTCCGTCTTCCTCTTCGACGAGCAGGGACGGCTGCTGCTCCAGCGCCGCGCCCTCGGCAAGTACCACTCCCCCGGCGTCTGGTCCAACACCTGCTGCGGTCACCCCTATCCGGGCGAGGCGCCCTTCGCCGCCGCCGCCCGGCGTACGTACGAGGAGCTGGGGATCTCGCCCTCGTTGCTCGCGGAGGCGGGCACGGTCCGTTACAACCACCCGGACCCGGCATCGGGCCTGGTGGAGCAGGAGTTCAACCATCTCTTCGTGGGCATGGCCCAGGAGCAGCTGAAGCCGGATGCCGAGGAGGTCGGCGAGACGGCCTTCGTGACCGCGGACGAGCTGGCCGAGCGGCATGCGAAGGCGCCGTTCTCGGCGTGGTTCATGACCGTCCTCGACTCCGCGCGGCCGGCGATCAGAGAGCTGACGGGGCCTTCAGCGGGCTGGTGACGGCCCGTTCGTACAGGGCGGTCAGAGCTGCGTCCTCAACGGCAGCGCCGCCCAGATGATCTTCCCGCCGCTCGCGGTGTGCTCGACGTCGCAGGTGCCGCCCGCCTCGGCCGTGACCTCGCGGACGAGCAGCAGGCCCCGGCCGCCCGTCTGGGCGTAGTCGGTTTCCAGGGCCGTGGGTCTGTACGGATGGTTGTCCTCGACCGAGATTCTGATCCAGTCGGCGCCGATGGCCACCTCGACGGCGAGCTCCGGCGACAGGAGCGCCGCGTGCTTCACCGCGTTGGTGGCCAGTTCCGAGACGATCAGCAGCAGGCCCTGGAGGATCTCGTCGTCGAGGGGCACACCCTGGCGGTTCACCAGATCCCGTACCGCGTGCCGCGCCTGGGGCACTGAGATGTCGACCGCGGGGGCGGTGAAACGCCACACCCCCTCGTACGACACGGTATGGGCCGGGACACTCCCGCGGCTCTCCATAATCCGGTACCCGCTCTCGACTCGCACATCACTGACCGTCGAGTAAAGAGTGTTGGGAATCGCTTGGTCCGTACCGTGCCACTGATCAGAAATAGTCACTTATCGACGACATTTGATTGAGTGAGTATGACGGCGTCAGTTGTTGGACCGCTTCTGATGGTCTTCTGATGTGTTGTCCGTAAGGGGCTCGTTGAGCTTTTCCTCGGCCGCCATCTGGTCCGAGACCATACCCACGATGCTCCGGCCGCCGACCCCGAACGCGATCAGGCCGAGCCCGTCGAACAGCAGCGCCAGCGAGAAGAAACAGCCGAGCACGTAGAGGCTGCTGTGCGGCCAGTCGAAGAGCACCAGCAGGCCGAGGAGCATGCCGAACGCGCCCTGCAGGAGCGTCCAGCCGAACTGTGGACCGCGCACGACGACGCTGCCGACCAGACGGAACAGGCCGCCGGTGAGGAAGAGCAGCGCGGCGAACATGGTCAGCGCCTCGGCGGTGCCCTCCGGGTGCCGGATCACGACGACTCCGGCCGCGATGTTCAGCGCGGCGACCACCACGCCGAGCCAGAAGAAGTTCGTGCCCCTGGACTGGATCGCGTGGATCAGTCCGACCGCGCCGCCGATCAGCAGCAGCCAGCCGAAGAGCAGCATCGAGGTGAGGGTGGCCACGCCGGTGTAGACGAGACCCACCACACCCGCGACGACGAGCAGAATGCCGAGCAGGGTCAGCCGGCCGAAACTGCGTCTGAGCTTCTTGCCCTCGGCTGCGGGACCGGCCATCGACAGCTCCTCACCGTGCGTGTCCGCTTCGCGACCCCTTCTTGATCATAGGTTCGAACCGTCCCGATAGCATCCGGCGCATGGACCGTACGGATCAGCCCCGGCTCGAGCACACGGTGGCGGACGGGATCGCCACCGTCGTCATCAGCAACCCCGCCAAACGCAACGCGATGACGGCGGCCATGTGGCAGACGCTGCCCACCCTGCTGGAGCGGCTGGCCGCCGACCGTGCGGTGCGCGCGCTCGTGCTGACGGGCGCGGGTGACACCTTCTGCGCCGGCGCGGACATCGCCTCGCTCCAGGAGCCGGGCGGCAGCCCGCAGAGCCTGGCGGTGCGGGCCGAGGAGGCGCTGGCCGCCTTCCCCCGGCCCACGCTCGCCGCGGTGCGCGGGTTCTGTGTGGGAGGCGGCGGCCAGCTGGCCGCCGCCTGCGATCTGCGGTTCGCCGAGGAGGGTACCTCCTTCGGAATCACCCCGGCCAAGCTCGGCATCGTCTACCCCTCGTCGTCCACCAGGCGGCTGGTGGGCCTCGTGGGGCCCGCGACCGCGAAGTTCCTGCTGTTCTCGGGAGAGCTGATCGGTACGGAACGGGCGCTGCGCACCGGTCTGGTCGACGAGGTGCTGCCGGCCGGTGAGCTGGACAAGCGGGTGGACGCCTTCGTACGCGTCCTGGCCTCCCGTTCGCAGCTCACCCAGGCGGCGGCGAAGGAGTTCGCCTCGGGTCGCGAGGACCGGGACCCGTACTGGGCGGACCAGGCGCGCCGCAGCGGCGACACCGCGGAGGGGGTCGCCGCGTTCCTGGAACGGCGGGCGCCCGTCTTCACCTGGACGACAGGGCCCGTGGACGGCACCGCTACCGGAGGATGAAGCGGTTCTTCGTGCGGAACTCCTCGACCAGGGCCGCAGGGGCCTTGGCCGGCGATCCGCAGTCGTACGGCGGCTGAGGGTCGTACTCCGTCAGGAGCTGCACCGCCTGAGCGTGTTCGTCGCCCGCGATCCGGCCGACCAGGGTCAGGCCCATGTCGATGCCGGACGAGACGCCCGCGGCCGTCACGTACTTGCCGTCGGTGACGACGCGTTCGCCGGTCGGCTCGACGCCGTAACCCTTCAGGAAGTCGAGCGCGAGCCAGTGCGAGGTGGCGCGCCGTCCGGTCAGCAGGCCGGCGGCGGCCAGCAGCAGCGATCCGGTGCACACGGATGTCGTCCAGGTGCTGGTGGCATCGGCCGAGCGCAGCCAGCCGAGCAGCGCCTCGTTCTCCATCTGTTCGCTCTGCCCGGGGCCGCCGGGCACGATCACCACATCCGGCGATGGCACGTCGGCGAGCGTCCGGTCGGCGACGAGCGAGAGGCTGCCGCTGTCGTTGCGGACGGGGCCGGTCCGCTCGGCCACGAAGACCGTCTCGGCACCGGGGGTGCGGCTCAGCACCTCGTACGGGCCCACGGCGTCCAGGGCGGTGAAACGGTCGAAGAGCACGATGGCGATCTGCACGGTGATTCCCTACGTGGTCGGTGGGTTGATTCCGGTCAGGACGGGGTGTGGGAGGGGCGGAAGCGGCGCCGGTATTCGGCGGGCGCCGTGCCGAGTGCCTTGACGAAGGCGCGGCGCATCGCCTCGGGGGTGCCGTAGCCGCTGGAGCGCGAGATCCGGGCGACCCCGTCGGATGTGTCCTCCAGCAGCCGGCGGGCCTGTTCGAGACGTACACGGTCGACAAAGCGACCCGGCGTCATCCCGGTCTCCGCCTGGAAGGCGCGGGCGAAGTGCCGGGGCGAGAGCCCGGCCCGCGCGGCGAGCGCCTCCACGCAGAGGTCGTCGTCGGGGTGCTCGGTGATCCAGTGCTGGACGTCCTTCAGCGGTTCGCGGCGGGCCGTCTGGGCGGTGAGCTGGGCGCTGAACTGGGCCTGGTTCCCCGGCCGTCGCAGGAACACGACGAGGTGGCGGGCCACGGTGAGCGCCACCTCCCGGCCGTGGTCCTCCTCGACCAGGGCGAGTGCGAGATCGATGCCCGCCGTGACACCGGCGGAGGTGGCGAGCTTTCCGTCCCGTACGAAGATCGGGTCCGGGTCCACATCGACGGCGGGATAGGTGCGGGCGAGATGCTCGCAGACCGCCCAGTGCGTCGTGACGCGGTGGCCGTCCAGCAGGCCCGCCTCGGCGAGCAGCAGAGCGCCGGTGCAGACGGAGACGAGCCGGTCGGCGTGCGGGGCGTGGTCGCGGAGCCATTCGATGAGGGCGGGGGCGGGGTCCCGCGTGCCCCCGCCGCCGGGCACGAGGAGCGTGTCAGACGGCCGGGCGTCGGCCAGCGCGCTGTCGGGAACGAGCGTGAGTCCACTGGAGCTGCGGACCGGGGCGCCGTCCAGGGAGGCGGTGCGCAGCTCGTACGAGACCTCGGGGAACCCGGAGGCACCGGCGAAGACCTCCATCGGGCCGCTGACATCGAGGCTCTGTACGCCGTCGAAGAGGACGACTAGTACGGATCGCTGCTTCATGTCCGCCATCGTGCGCGGCACGGCAGATGGCCGCAATGACGAGCAGCCCACCTTTCCTGCCACTCTCCCCGGTCACCGGCATTTCCTGGCCGTACGGGTTCCGCGACGTACCGACCAGTCGGTAACGTGCGGGTATGAGCACTCTCCCTCCGCGCGCCGGACGCCGCTGCCACAACGCCCTCAACCCGCTGCACTCCGCCATCTTCTTCTCCCCCGACCTGGGCAAGGAGATGAGCGAGCTGGGCATCGACGACTCCAACGCCGCGTATTTCGCCACGCGAAGCGCCGCTATGGGCGCCGTCGGAGCGGGCACCGTCACTGCGACTTTCTACAACTTCAACCACGAGCTGGTGGCACGCCATGTGCCCGCCGTGTGGTCCGTCGCCTCACCGCAGGCGGTCCTGGACGCCCGGCTGCGGGCCGCCGACTCGACGCTCCGCCGGCTGCTCGGCGAGGAGGCCATCGCGTCGGCCGAGCTGGCCGAGGCCGCACAGCTGGCACTGCGGGCCACCGAGGGCTGCACCCGCCACGCCCGGCCGCTGTACGCCGCCCACGCCGATCTGCCCGTCCCGGACGAGCCGCACCTGGCGTACTGGCACGCCGCGACCCTGCTGCGCGAACACCGCGGCGACGCCCATCTCGCCGCGCTTCTCGCCGCGGGCCTGGACCCGGTCGAGGCCATGGTCAGCCACACCGCGACCGGCAAGGGCATGAATCCGCGGTGGATCCTCGCCACCCGCGGCTGGCGCCGCGCCGACTGGGAGGCGGCGGCGGAGCGGCTGCGCGGACGCGGACTGCTGGACGCCGAGGGCGAGCTGACGGAGGCGGGCGTGGCACTGCGGGCCGGGCTCGAAGAGGCGACGGACGAGATGGACGCCACGCCGTACGAGCTGCTGGGCGCGGAGGCGGTGGAGCGGCTCACCGAGCTGGGACGCGGCTTCCTGTTCGCGGCGGCCTCCGCCGGTGCGTTCCCGGACGGTCTGACCGGCAAGGGCTGAGCAGGGCGAAGGCGCCTGTTTCCCCATGGGTGAGGAGTAGCGATGCCGCGAGATGCGTTTAGTAAGAGTCACAGCGGCCAGGCGGCAACGCACACACCTACTGAGGAGACACCCTATGCATGCAATCGCAGACGCTCTCCGCGCTGTCGGCTCGGCCATCGCCACCGTCGTGACGCTTCCCTTCCGGCTGCTCGCCAAGCTGTTCGGCGGTGGTTCCGGCGGTGGCCGGAGCCGCCGCGCGTGAGCACCCCGCCAAAACGCGTTTGAGGAGGTCACGCGACACGGCGCCCGGCGACCCGGCACAATGCAGGCGAAGAGGGACCCCCGCGAAGGGGACCACCCCCAGTCAGCACAGCCAGCACAGCCAGTACGAGAAGGCGAGTCGGGAAAACCGTGACGACGTCCATCGAAGGCAGGATCGCCGAGGAGCTCGGCGTACGTGAGCGGCAGGTGAAGGCGGCCGTCGAGCTGCTCGACGGCGGGTCGACCGTGCCGTTCATCGCGCGCTACCGCAAGGAAGCCACCGAGATGCTCGACGATGCGCAGCTGCGCACGCTCGAGGAACGGCTGCGGTATCTGCGGGAGCTGGAGGACCGTCGCGCGGCGATCCTCGAATCCGTACGCGAGCAGGGCAAGCTCGACGAGGCGCTGGAGGCGCGGATCCGGGCCGCCGACACCAAGGCGCGTCTTGAGGACATCTATCTTCCGTTCAAGCCGAAGCGCCGGACGAAGGCGCAGATCGCCCGCGAGGCGGGGCTCGAACCGCTGGCGGACGGGCTGCTCGGCGATCCGTCGGCCGATCCGCTCGTCGCGGCTGCCGCGTTCGTCGACGCGGACAAGGGGGTGGCGGACGGGGCTGCGGCTCTGGACGGCGCCCGCGCCATCCTCGCCGAGCGTTTCTCCGAGGACGCCGACCTCACGGGTGAGCTGCGTGAGCGCATGTGGTCGCGCGGGCGGCTGACGGCGAAGGTCCGCGACGGCAAGGAGGAGGCCGGCGCGAAGTTCGCCGACTACTTCGACTTCGCGGAACCGTTCACCGCGCTGCCCTCGCACCGGGTGCTCGCCATGCTGCGGGGCGAGAAGGAGGACGTGCTCGACCTGGTCCTGGAGCCGGAGGAGCCCGAGGCCTCGGAGAGGCCCGGCCCTTCGACGTACGAGAACATGATCGCCCGGCGCTTCGGGGTCAACGACCGCGGGCGTCCCGGCGACAAGTGGCTCGGCGACACGGTCCGCTGGGCCTGGCGCACCCGCATCCTCGTCCACCTGGGGATCGACCTGCGGCTGCGGCTGCGTACGGCGGCGGAGGACGAGGCTGTACGCGTCTTCGCCTCGAACCTGCGCGATCTGCTGCTCGCAGCGCCGGCCGGGACGCGGGCCACGCTCGGGCTCGACCCCGGCTTCCGTACGGGTGTGAAGGTCGCCGTCGTCGACGCGACCGGCAAGGTCGTCGCGACGGACGTCATCTACCCGCATGTCCCCGCCAACAAGTGGGACGAGTCGCTGGCGAAGCTGGAGCGGCTGGCGAAGGCCCACTCCGTCGATCTGATCGCGATCGGCAACGGCACCGCGTCACGCGAGACGGACAAGCTCGCCGGTGAACTGTGCGAGAAGCACCCGGAGTTGAAGCTCACGAAGGTGATGGTGTCGGAGGCGGGCGCGTCGGTGTACTCGGCCTCCGCCTTCGCCTCGCAGGAACTCCCCGACATGGACGTGTCGTTGCGTGGCGCGGTCTCGATCGCGCGCCGCCTCCAGGACCCGCTGGCCGAGCTGGTGAAGATCGATCCGAAGTCGATCGGAGTCGGTCAGTACCAGCACGACCTGTCCGAGGTGAAGCTCTCGCGCTCGCTGGACGCGGTCGTCGAGGACTGTGTGAACGGGGTCGGCGTGGACGTCAACACCGCTTCCGCGCCGCTGCTTTCACGGGTCTCCGGCATCGGCTCGGGACTCGCAGAGAACATCGTCGCGCACCGGGACAGCAACGGTCCGTTCCGTTCGCGGCGGTCGCTGAAGGATGTGGCGCGGCTGGGCCCGAAGGCGTACGAGCAGTGCGCGGGCTTCCTCCGCATCCGGGGCGGCGACGACCCGCTGGACTCGTCGAGCGTGCACCCCGAGGCGTATCCGGTGGTGCGGGCGATGGTGAAGACGACGGGCAGCGAGGTGGCGTCGCTGCTCGGCAACGCGGGCGTGCTGCGGACGCTGCGGGCCGATGACTTCGTGAACGAGAAGTTCGGTCTGCCGACGGTCACGGACATCCTGAAGGAGCTGGAGAAGCCGGGCCGCGACCCGCGTCCGGCGTTCAAGACGGCCACCTTCAAGGAAGGTGTCGAGAAGATCGGCGATCTGGCCTCCGGGATGGTGCTGGAGGGTGTCGTCACGAACGTGGCGGCGTTCGGGGCGTTCGTGGACATCGGTGTGCACCAGGACGGTCTGGTGCATGTGTCGGCGATGTCCAGGACCTTTGTGAAGGACCCGCGGGATGTCGTGAAGCCGGGTGACGTCGTGAAGGTCAAGGTCATGGACGTCGACATTCCGCGCAAGCGGATCTCGCTGACGCTGCGGCTGGACGACGAGGCCGTGGCTGCGGGGCAGCCGGGGCAGGACGGTGCCCGGAAGCGGGGCGAGGGCGGCGAGAGGGGCGAGCGCGGCGGTCAGGGTGGTCGGCCGCCGAGGCCCCGCCAGGGCGGCGAGCGGAGCGGTCAGGGGGGCCAGGGCGGTGACCGTCGCGGCGGTGGCGGCGCGCGCCAGGCTCCGGCTCAGGCGCCGGGGAACAGTGCTATGGCGGATGCGTTGCGGCGGGCGGGGTTGGTGGACCCGAAGCAGGGCGGCAAGAAGCGGTAAGTGGGCGGTGGGCTCCGGGGGATCTGACCCCGGAGCCCCCGGAGTCAGATCTCCGTCACCTTGCCGTTCATCACCTCGACGCGGCGCGTCGTGTGCACCGCCTCCAGCATCCGGCGGTCGTGCGTGACCAGCAGCAGCGTCCCCGTGTAGGAGTCGAGCGCCGACTCCAGCTGCTCGATCGCGGGCAGGTCCAGGTGGTTCGTCGGCTCGTCGAGGACCAGGAGGTTGACGCCCCTGCCCTGGAGGAGGGCGAGCGCCGCGCGGGTGCGTTCGCCCGGGGAGAGGGTCGTCGCCGGGCGCGTCACGTGGTCCGCGCGGAGGCCGAACTTGGCGAGCAGGGTGCGGACTTCGGCCGGTTCGGTGTCGGGTACGGCCGCGCAGAACGCGTCCAGCAGGCTCTCCGAACCGTGGAACAGCTTGCGTGCCTGGTCGACCTCGCCGACCACCACGCCCGAGCCGAGCGTCGCGTGCCCGGAGTCGAGCGGAAGCCGCCCGAGCAGGGCGGCGAGCAGCGTGGACTTGCCCGCTCCGTTGGCTCCGGTGATGGCGACCCGGTCCGCCCAGTCGATCTGGAGCGTGGCCGGGCCGAACGCGAAGTCGCCGCGTACGACCTCCGCGTCGCGGAGCGAGGCGACGACCGAGCCGGAGCGTGGGGCGGAGGCGATCTCCATCCGCAGCTCCCACTCCTTGCGGGGCTCCTCGACGACCTCGAGCCGCTCGATCATGCGCTGCGTCTGCCGGGCCTTCGCGGCCTGCTTCTCGCTCGACTCGCTGCGGAACTTGCGGCCGAGCTTGTCGTTGTCGCCGGCCTTGCGGCGGGCGTTCTTGACGCCCTTGTCCATCCAGGAGCGCTGCGTCTGGGCGCGGCCTTCGAGTGCGGAGCGCTTGTCGGCGTACTCGTCGAACTCCTCGCGGGCGTGCCTGCGGGCGCGGTCGCGCTCCTCCAGGTAGGCCGCGTAGCCGCCGCCGTAGAGGTTGATCTCCTGCTGGGCGAGGTCCAGCTCCAGGACCTTGGTAACCGTACGCATCAGGAACTCGCGGTCGTGGCTGATGACGACCGTGCCCATACGCAGACCGGCGACGTAGCGCTCAAGGCGTTCCAGGCCGTCCAGGTCCAGGTCGTTGGTGGGCTCGTCCAGCAGGAAGATGTCGTACCGGGACAGCAGGAGCGAGGCGAGTCCGGCGCGGGCCGCCTGGCCGCCGGAGAGCGCCGTCATCGGGAGGTCGAGGCTGACGGTCAGACCGAGGTCGGCGGCGACCTCCTCGGCCCTTTCGTCCAGGTCGGCGCCGCCGAGGGAGAGCCAGCGCTCCAGCGTCTCGGAGTACGCGTCGTCCGCGCCCGGTGCTCCGTCGACGAGTGCCTGGGTCGCGGTGTCCATCGCTTCCTGGGCGTCGGCGACCCCGGTGCGGCGGGCGAGGAACGTCCGCACGGTCTCCTCCGGGCGCCGCTCGGGCTCCTGCGGGAGGTGGCCGACCGTGGCGGTGGGCGGAGAGAGGCGCAGCTCGCCCTCCTCCGGGCGGTCGAGGCCGGCGAGGAGACGGAGCAGGGACGATTTACCGGCGCCGTTGACTCCGACGAGACCGATCACATCGCCGGGCGCGACGACGAGGTCGAGCCCTGCGAAGAGAGTGCGGTCGCCGTGTCCGGCGGCGAGATCCTTGGCGACGAGAGTGGCAGTCATCAGGGGGTCGATCCTAATCGGCGTCCGGGAGGCCGGGACAGCCTGTCCGGACTGTGGGGTCATCCGTTAACGTCCGGCCAACAGCCGGAAGGGGTGACAGCGATGGCGGACGTGATCGTGGTGGGGAGCGGGGTGATCGGGCTGACCACCGCGGTGGTGCTCGCGGAGTCCGGCAGCCGGGTCCGGGTCTGGTCGCGGGATCCGGCCTCGGCGACGACGTCGGCGGTGGCCGGCGCACTGTGGTGGCCGTACCGGATCGAGCCCGAGGCCCTGGTCGGGGACTGGGCACTGGCGACCCTGCGGGTGTACGAGGAGCTCGCCGCTTCACCCGAGGAGACCGGCGTACGGCTGGTCGCCGGGGTGCACCGGGGCGAGCGGTTCGCCGCGCTCGGGCCGTGGGCGCGGCAGCTCGCCGGCGCGGCCGAGGTGCCGGACGGGCTGCGGGTGACGTTGCCGCTCCTCGATATGCCGGTGCATCTGGACTGGCTGGAGCGGCGTCTGGCGGCGGCCGGGGGCGTGGTGGAGCGGCGCACGGTGAAGAGCTTCGACGAGGCGGCGGCCGAGGCCCCGGCCGTCGTGAACTGCGCCGGGCTGGGTGCTCGTGAGCTGGTTCCGGATGCCGGGGTGCGGGCGGTGCGCGGCCAGCTGACCGTGGTGGAGAACCCGGGGATCGACGAGTGGTTCACGGAGGCGGACGCCGCGTCGAGCGCGACGACGTATTTCTTTCCGCAGCCAGGTGGCCTTCTGCTCGGTGGCACGGCCGAGGTGGACGACCCGCGCACGGAGCCAGATGCCCGTACGACCGAGGAGATCGTGGCGCGGTGCGCCCGGATCAGGCCAGAGATCGCCGGGGCCCGGGTCATCGGGCACCGGGTGGGGCTGCGGCCGGCCCGGGATGCCGGGGTGCGGATCGAGGCCGAGCCGCTGCCGGGTGGTGGGCGCCTCGTGCACAACTACGGGCACGGGGGCGCCGGGGTGACGGTCGCCTGGGGCTGTGCGCGGGAGGCGGCCCGGCTGGCGGGCTGAGTGGCCGAGCCACCGCCGGGATGCCGGGCCGGGCCCGCCCCCGCGTCCTCGGTCAGGCTTCCGGGTCGGTCTTGTCGGTCCTGGGCGGCTTGTGCCGTTCCGTGGTGACCTGGCTCTCGCCGGGGCCGATCCTGATCTCGAAGTCGCCGTCGTATTTGGAGTGGCCCGCGATGACCGCGGACTCGATGGCTTCGACGCCGAACTCCTGGCGGACGATCATCGGGTCCTGACGCAGGTCCCGCATGAGGGCCACGCACATGCCGATCATGACCAGCGTGAACGGGGCGGCCACCAGGATGGTGAGGTTCTGGAGCCCGGCGAGCACGTCGCCCTTGCCGTCGCCGACGAGCAGCATGATGGCGGCCACGGCTCCGGTGACGACGCCCCAGAAGATCACGACCCACTTGGCGGGTTCGAGGATGCCCTTCTGGGAGAGCGTGCCCATCACGATGGAGGCGGCATCGGCGCCGGAGACGAAGAAGATGCCGACCAGGACCATCACCAGGATGCTCATCAGGGTGGCTGCCGGGAACTGCTGGAGGACGCCGAAGAGCTGGCCCTCCGGGGTGGTGGCGTCGTCCAGCTTGCCGGCTTCCTGGAGCTTGATCGCCGAACCGCCGAAGACCGCGAACCAGACCAGGCTGACCGTGCTGGGGACGAGGATGACGCCGCCGATGAACTGACGAATCGTCCGGCCCCGGCTGATCCTGGCGATGAACATGCCGACGAAGGGCGTCCAGGAGATCCACCAGGCCCAGTAGAAGACCGTCCAGCTGGCGAGCCAGTCGGCCACCTCGCCCTTGCCGGTCGCCTCGGTACGTCCCGCGAGCTGGGCGAGGTCACCGAAGTAGGCGCCGAGCGAGGTGGGCAGCAGGTCCAGCACGATGATCGTGGGACCGGCGATGAACACGAAGACCGCGAGCGTCACGGCGAGCACCATATTGATGTTGGACAGCCACTGGATGCCCCGCTCGACGCCGGAGATCGCGGAGAAGACGAAGGCGACCGTCAGGACACCGATGATGGTGATCAGGAGACCCGTACCCGCCCTCTCCTTCCAGTCGAGCTCGTGGAATCCGCTGCCGATCTGGAGTGCGCCGAGCCCCAGCGAGGTCGCGGAGCCGAACAGGGTGGCGAAGATGGCGAGAATATCGATGAGGCGGCCGGGGCCTCCGTGCGCGCGCTTCTCCCCGATGAGCGGCTCGAAAACCGCACTGATCGTCTGCCGCCTGCGCCGCCGGTAGGTGCTGTACGCGATGGCGAGCCCGACCACCGCGTAGATCGCCCAGGGGTGCAGCGTCCAGTGGAAGAGGGTGGTGGCCATCGCCGTCTGCATCGCCTCGGCGGCGTCGGCGGGGTGCGTGCCGGGCGGCGGGTCGATGAAGTGGGCCAGCGGCTCACTCACTCCGTAGAACATCAGGCCGATACCCATACCGGCGCTGAACATCATCGCGACCCAGGAGACGGTCCGGAATTCGGGCTTCTCGCCCTCCTGCCCGAGCTCGATCTTCCCGTAGCGGCTGATCGCGAGCCACAGGGCGAAGACGACGAATCCGGACGCGGCGAGCATGAAGGCCCAACCACCGTTGTGGATCAGCCCGGTGAGCAGATCACTGGAGACGCTCTCCAGCGAGTCGGTGGCGGTGGCACCCCAGACCACGAAGGCGAGTGTGAGTACCGCCGTGACTCCGAAGACCACCCGGTCGGTCGTGGGTTCCCCGCCGTGGTGCGGGCCGGCGGGGAGGTCCGCCGTGACGGCCAGCTCTCCCCGCCCATCATCCGCTCTCTGATCGTCCTGCGACACAAGTGACACCTTTCACGGAGTCCGAAAAATCGCTCTCCGTAGGCAGTACCACACAGGACGCTCATCATCCGGGATCAACAAGCCGTAACGGCTTGACCGTTTGTGAGGTGATATGTCGCCCTCTCGTCGAGGAGCAGGGGAACGAGATTGCGAGCCGACTGCCTCAGCGATACGTACGCTCCGTCACCATCGGGCCGGGAGGTGACCCCGTGCAAAGCCAGTTCGTCGCCCACGTCGGCGTACTGGGCAGCGGTGAGCCGGTAGCCGCAGGGCGGGTCCGCGATGATCTCGCCCGGCTCGGCCGGGTCGTTGTCGGCGCCGGAGAGGTAGACGGGGCCGCGGTCGGCGAACCCGGCGAAGCGGGACGCCGCGGTGGCCGCCTCGATCCGGCCGCGCTGCTCTTCGTCGAAGGTGAACAGGCCGCCGAGTGCGGCATGCTGGGACTCGACCCTGCGCCGCTGGTTGAGCGCCGGGTCGGCCTTCTCGGCAGCGGAGAGCGCGTCGACACGGGACTCGATGAGCAGACCCACCGCGTGCTTGAGGCCCGAGGTGTTGCGCAGGATCCGCTCCTGCCCGTCGCCCGCGGTCTGCTTGATGGGGTCTCCGGTGACCGGGTCGGTCCAGATTCCGTAGATGCCGCTGCTGTAGCCGGACTCCGTCGCGGCGGGCCTGACGTACCGGTCCGACAGTGTCTGCGAGGCGTCGTGCACCCCGTCGTGGACGTTGAGGTTGCGGGGCCAGAGGACGAAGAGGTCCTTGTCGTAGTACGGCGGGGTGGCCCCGTACTCGTGCAAGTCGTAAATCACATCGGGTCGTTGGTCACGGATGACACCGGCCATGGCTCGGCCCTCGACGGTCTGGAGGGCGATGTGGTCACGGTTGATGTCGACGCCGTCCGCGTTGCCACGGGTGTTCGCCGCCCGTCCGTCGGGGTTGGCGGTGGGCAGGACCAGAACATTCGTACGGGACAGGAAGGTGCTGGTGGCCCGGTCCCGGGCGAAGGCGAGGTCCCGGACGGTGGAGAGACATGCCTCGCGGCCGGACGGCTCGTTGCCGTGCTGACTGCAGATCAGCAGCATCGTATGGGCGGCGGGCCGGTCGGCGCCGATGCGGACGAGCTGGAGGGGCCGGCCCTGTTTCGTGGTGCCGATCCGCTCGATCGCGACACGGTCGCTCGCACGGTCGACGGCCGAGAGGAACTCCTGCTCCTCGGGCTGCCCGGTCCAGCGGGCTCCGTTGCTCGTCTCGAATCCGGTACGGGGCGCCGAGTGCGCGGCCTCGGCGGGGACGGTGGCGAACGGTACGGCGAGAGCCGCGACGGCGAAGGTCAGGGCGAGTTCGCGCAGGCCGGCGCGGCGCCTGCGCGGAATATCCGGTGTTCGGGTGATGCGGAGTGCACGGGCGATGCGAGGGGTCATCAACGGCTGCCTCCCGGGATGCGGTCAGCGGGCACGACGACGGGCCCGCCCACGTATCAGCGTGTGCGGAAGGTACCTCGGTCAACTCCTGTGCAACAGGGGGCGATCACCGGATGATGTGCCGGTGTGCCGGTGGGGCAGGGCGGCTACCGTCCCGCCGGGGCAGGTGCGTTGCCCGCCCGGCGGTGCGCGGCCCGTGCCCTGCGGGCGAGCGGAAGATAGCGCAGGCGCTCGGGGAGCACGGGGACCACGGCCCGTACGACACGGCAGAAACGACGGAGTCTCAGCTCCTGCTCGGGCGTCCACTCCAGACCGATCGCCACACGGGCCTCCGGCGGCATGAGCCCCACGGTGACGAAGCTGCGGAACCGGGCCAGTGGGGGCAGCAGCAGCGGCCAGAGGGTCCGCAGCAGAAGCCGTACGAGCAGGGGGCCGCGGTCCGGCGGGGGCAGGGTCGTGTCGGGGGCCACCAGCTCGCGGACGACGGGGGTCGCCTCGATCTCCTCGGCGAGCATGCTGCGGTAGTACGGCCAGAACTCCTCGACCGTTTGGGGCATGTCCCGGTCGTGGATGCCGAGAATCCGGCCGACCTGGAGCCATTCGCGGTAGAGGGCATGCTCCTGCGCCTCGGTCATCGGGCGGACCAGATAGCGCGCCGCGTGCCGGTACACGGGGAAGCCCGTGGCGTGCACCCAGGCGTAGTTCGCGGGTGTCAGCGCGTGGTAACGGCGGCCCCGGGTGTCCGTTCCCCTGATGGTCCGGTGGAGCCGTCGGAGCCGGCGCCCCTCTTCGGCCGCCGCGTCCCCTCCGTACACCCAGAGCTGGAGCGAGCGCAGGGACCGCTCGCCGCGCCCCCACGGGTCCGTGCGGAAGGCGGAGTGCTCGTCGACGCCCGCGCCGACCGCGGGGTGGGCCACCTGGAGAGTGAGTGCGGCGGGCAGCATCAGCAGGGCCCGGATGTCGCCGGACAGGGTCCACAGCACGCCGCCGGGCGGGGGCGGCGCCGGAACCACGTCCGCAGCCGTGGCTGCCGCGCTGTCCATACGGGGCTCCCGGCGTCGGCGTGCCGGACAGGCCCTATGGCCCCCCCGACCGGCCCGGATGTATTCCAGTATGCGATCACGGGCCCTCCTTCGCTTCGGGGGGCGGGGGCGCCGCGGTCGCCGTGGTCCGTCCGGTGGCCAGGAGGGGCACCAGGGAGCGGCGGGCGAGGAGGCGGAGCTGCTCGTCGTCGTCGCGCTCGAAGGAACCCGCCGGGTTGAGCACGAGGGACACGATGATCCGCACCGCCAGTTCGGCGGCAGGCAGGGGATCCTCCAACCATTCCCCCTCGGGCCGCTCTCGCGCGACTTCGGCGTGGCGCAGCCGGTCGGCCAGATAGCCGCGCAGGGCGAGCAGGGCGGGACTGCCCTCCGCGGCGAGGAAGGACAGCACGATCTCCGGCTCGATCCGTAACAGCCCGCCGACGAGCGGGTGTTCCCGGACATGCTCCAGGACGGCGACGAAGCCCTCCACGAGCCGCTCCTCCCGCGTGGGCAGGGCCGCGACGACCTCGTCCACGTCGACGACGAAGCGGCGGTACTCGCGCAGGAGGCAGGCCGCCAGGAGGTCGTCCCTGTCGCCGATCCGCCGGCGCACGGTGATCCGGGAGACCCTGGCACGCCTGGCTATCTGATCCACGGTCGAGCTACGGACGCCGTGCGTCATGAACTGCTCGCGGGCCGCGTCGAGTATCTGCTCGCTCAGCGCGTCGGACGGCGGCGTCTCCGTGAGCGCGCGGGCGAGAAATGCCTCGTTCGTACTGCGTCGCGCCATGGACCCTCCCCCGATCCGCCCCAGCCACCTCCAACGATAGCCAGGTCGACACGTGGATATGGAGACATTCGAAGACCGGGTGGCGTACGTCCGGTCCGTCAGTCGTAGTCGTACACCGTGACGGATATGCCCTGCTTCACCAGGCGCTCCTCGATCAGCGGCTCGATCCTGGACCACTTGCCGCCTGCGAGACCGCAGCCGATGCGCGGCATATGGACCGAGGCTCCCAGCTCGGCGGCCCGGACGGCCACCTTCTCCAGGGCCGCGTCCACCGCCTCGTACCGCACGGGCACTCCCTGGCTGCCGGTCCGCATCCCCCGCTGCCCCACCATGTTGGCCACCCAGATGTACGGGCCGGCCTGGACGAACTGGACCGCGCCGAGACCGAAGTCGTTGCCGGCGCGCTCCCGGTGCCAGCGGCGGTACGCGGCCTCGGGCTCCGGCCAGCGTCGCGACACGGCGAGGACGAAGCCCTTGCCCCAGCCGCCCAGATCGTTGCAGACGTGCGCGATCAGCTTGACGCCCTTGCCCACGGGGGCGGTGGCGTCGCCCTTCACATAGGTGATCTCCGACATGCCTTCACCGTACGGGTGACCACTGACAGTCGGTCCCCGGATGCCGCCGGGGACTTTCACAACAATGGTGAGACAGCAATACTGTTGCACCTGACCAGCAGCGAGGAGCAGAGATGGCGACCGGTACCGAGGAGCCGAGGCTCACGGTCGACGAGCTCGCGGCGCGCGCCGGAGTCACCGTCCGCACCGTGCGCTTCTACAGCACCCGGGGACTCCTGCCGCCGCCGGCGATCGGGCCGCGCCGGGTCGGACACTACGGGCGCGACCACCTCGCGCGGCTGGCCCTGATCGAGGAGCTCCAGCACCAGGGCATGACCCTGGCCGCGATCGAACGATATCTGGAGCAGCTGCCGCCCGATCTGAGCGCACACGATCTGGCGATCCACCGGGCGCTTGTGGCGTCCTGGGCTCCCGACAAGGCCGAGGACATGACACGGGCCGAGCTGGAGCGGCGCGCGGGGCGGGAACTCACGGAACCCGACCTCGATCTGCTGTCGGCGATGGCCGTGCTGGAGCGGCCCGGGGACGGCGAGGACAGCTTCCGGGTCGATCCGGGGCTGCTGCGACTGGGCGTGGAACTGCTCGACGTACCGATCGCGCACGAGACGATCCTTGCCGCGCGCACGGTCCTGCTGGAGCACACCCGCTCGGCGGCGCATGAGCTGACGCGGCTGTTCCGGGACGAGGTGTGGGACCCGTACCGGGAGCGGGAGTCCGATCCGGAGCATGTCGCGGCGATGAAGTCGCTGTCGGCCCATATGCAGCCGATGGTGGTGCAGGCGCTGGTGACCGCGTTCCAGCGTTCGTTGAAGGAAGAACTGCGGGCCGCGTTCACCGCGGAGTAGCACCGGGTGAGCGCGGCCCGCACAGGGCGGTCGACGGGGCTGTCGACGGGACCGGTCAGTCGTGGAAGGTCTCGCCCTTCTCGGCCTTCTCCACGAGCAGCGCGGGCGGCAGGAAGCGGTCGCCGTACTTCTCGGCGAGTTCCCGGGCGCGCGCCACGAAGCCGGGCAGGCCGCCCTCGTACCCGTTGATGTACTGGAGCACTCCCCCGGTCCAGGCCGGGAAGCCGATGCCCATGATGGAGCCGATGTTGGCGTCGGCGACCGTGATGAGGACTTCCTCCTCAAGGCAGCGGACGCTGTCCAGTGCCTCGGAGAACAGCATCCGCTCCTTCATGTCGGTGAAGGGGACGTCGACGCCGGGCTTGGCGAAGTGCTCGCGCAGGCCGGGCCAGAGGCGGGTCCGCCTACCGGCTTCGTCGTACTCGTAGAAGCCCGCACCGCCGCTGCGCCCGGGGCGCTCGAACTCGTCGACCATCCGGTCGATGACGGAGTCCGAGGGGTGCCCGGCCCAGGTGCCGCCCGCCTCCTCGACGGCCCGCTTCGTCTCGTTGCGGATCTTGCGGGGCAGGGTGAGCGTCAGCTCGTCCATCAGGGAGAGCACCTTGGCCGGGTAGCCGGCCTGCGCCGCGGCCTGTTCGACCGAGGCCGGCTCGACGCCCTCGCCGATCATGGCGACGCCCTCGTTGATGAACTGGCCGATGACGCGCGAGGTGAAGAAGCCGCGCGAGTCGTTGACCACGATGGGCGTCTTCTTGATCCGCCGGACCAGGTCGAAGGCGCGCGCCAGGGCCTCGTCGCCGGTCCGCTCGCCCTTGATGATCTCGACGAGCGGCATCTTGTCGACGGGCGAGAAGAAGTGCAGCCCGATGAAGTCCACCGGCCGCGAGACGCCTTCGGCGAGGACGGTGATGGGCAACGTGGAGGTGTTGGAGCAGAGCAGCGCGTCGGGCTCGATGATGTCCTGGATCTCCTGGAACACCTTGTGCTTGAGCGAGGTGTCCTCGAAGACGGCCTCGATCACGGCGTCGCAGCCCGCGAGGTCGGCCGGGTCGCCGGTCGGCGTGATGCGGGCGAGGAGTTCGTCGCGCTTAGCCTCGGTCGTACGGCCCCGGGAGAGCGCCTTGTCGAGCAGCTTCTCGCTGTACGCCTTGCCCCGGGCGGCGGCCTCGGTGCTGACGTCCTTCAGGACGACGTCGATACCGGCGCGCGCACAGGAGTACGCGATGCCCGCGCCCATCATCCCGGCACCGAGCACGGCGACCTTGCGGACGGGGCGCTCCTCGATGCCCTTGGGGCGGCTGGCACCGGAGTTGACGGCCTGGAGGTCGAAGAAGAACGCCTGGATCATGTTCTTCGACACCTGGCCGGTGACCAGCTCGGTGAAGTAGCGGGCCTCGATGGTCAGCGCGGTCTCGAAGTCGACCTGTGCGCCCTCGACTGCGGCGGCGAGGATGTTGCGCGGCGCGGGCATGGGGGCGCCCGCGAGCTGCTTCTTCAGGTTCGAGGGGAAGGCCGGCAGATTGGCGGCGAACCTCGGGTTGGACGGGGTGCCGCCGGGGATCTTGTACCCCTTGACGTCCCAGGGCTGCTGCGACTCGGGGTTCGCGTCGATGAAGGCGCGCGCCTTGTCGAGCATCTCTTCGGCAGTGGCCGCGACCTCGTGGACCAGTCCGTTCTCCAGCGCCCGCTGCGGGGTGTACTGGGTGCCCTGGAGCAGGACCTTCAGCAGTGCGTCGGCGATGCCCATCAGCCGTACGGTGCGGGTGACTCCGCCACCCGCGGGCAGCAGGCCGAGGGTGACCTCCGGCAGGCCGATGCGGGAGCCGGGTGCGTCGAGGGCGATGCGGTGGTGGCTGGCGAGCGCGATCTCGTAACCGCCGCCGAGCGCCGCTCCGTTGATGGCGGCGACGACGGGCTTGCCGAGGGTCTCGATGCGGCGCAGGGAGTTCTTGATGGCCGTCCCGGTGTCGAACGCCAGCTGGGCGTTCTCGGGGCCGATCCTGATCATGTCCTTGAGGTCGCCGCCCGCGAAGAAGGTCTTCTTCGCGGAGGTGTAGATGATGCCCCGGATGGAGTCCTTCTCGGCCTCGGCGCGGTCGGCGACGGCCGCGATGGAGTCCTTGAACGCCTGGTTCATCGTGTTGGCGGACTGGTTGGGGTCGTCGAGTACGAGGGTGACGACGCCGGTCTCGTCCTGTTCCCAGCGGATGGTCGTGCTCTCGGTCATTGGTTTGTCTTCTCCGTAAGCAGGGTTGGCCGGGGACGGTCAGAGACGCTCGATGACGGTGGCGATGCCCATGCCGCCGCCGACGCAGAGGGTGATGAGGCCGTACCGCTTGTCGCGCCGCTCCAGCTCGTCGACGAGGGTGCCGAGGATCATCGCGCCGGTGGCGCCGAGCGGGTGGCCGAGCGCGATGGCGCCGCCGTTGACGTTGACCTTGTCCAGGGAGAGACCCATGTCCTTGACGAAGCGCAGGGCGACTCCGGCGAAGGCTTCGTTGATCTCGACGAGGTCGATGTCGTCGATGGTCAGCCCGGCCTTGGCGAGGGCCTTGCGGGTGGCGGGCGCGGGCCCGGTCAGCATGATGGTCGGCTCGGAGCCGGAGACGGCGGCGGAGACGATCCGGGCGCGCGGGGTGAGGCCGTAGCGCTCGCCGACCTCCTTCGAGCCGATGGCGACGAGGGCGGCGCCGTCGACGATGCCGGAGGAGTTGCCCGCGTGATGGACGTGGTCGATCTTCTCGACCCAGTGGTACTTCTGGAGAGCGACCGCGTCGAAGCCGCCCATCTCGCCGATGGCGGCGAAGGACGGCTTGAGCGCGGCGAGCGAGTCGGCGGTGGTGCCGGGCCGCATGTGCTCGTCGTGGTCGAGGACGACGAGGCCGTTGCGGTCCTTGACGGGGACGACGGAGCGGGCGAAGCGGCCGGCCTTCCACGCCTCGGCCGCGCGCTCCTGGGAGAGGGCCGCGTACTCGTCGACATCGCGGCGGGAGAAGCCCTCGATGGTGGCGATGAGGTCGGCGCCGATGCCCTGCGGGGCGAAGCCCGTCTCGTAGTTGGTCATCGGGTCCATGGCCCAGGCGCCGCCGTCGGAGCCCATCGGGACGCGGGACATCGACTCGACGCCGCCGGCCAGGACGAGGTCCTCCCAGCCGGAGCGCACCTTGGCCGCCGCCAGGTTGACGGCTTCGAGGCCGGAGGCACAGAAGCGGTTCTCCTGGACGCCCGCGACGGAGTCGGGCAGCCCGGCCGCGATGGCGGCCACGCGGGCGATGTCGGAGCCCTGGTCCCCCAGCGGGCTGACCACACCGAGGACGATGTCGTCGATGGCCGCCGGGTCCAGGTTCGGGAACCTCTCACGGATCTCGTGGATGAGGCCGACGACCAGGTCGATCGGCTTGGTGCCGTGCAGGGCGCCATTGGCCTTGCCGCGGCCCCGCGGGGTGCGGATCGCATCGTAGACGAACGCTTCGGTACTCAAGACAGCAGCCTTTCGAGGGTGGTTGCGCAGCGGAGGTCAGGCGAGGAGCGAGCGGCCGATGATCTCTTTCATGATCTCGGTCGTGCCGCCGTAGATGGTCTGGATACGGCCGTCGGTGAACGCCCTGGCCACCGGGAACTCGGCCATGTAGCCGTATCCGCCGTGGAGTTGGAGGCAGCGGTCGGCGACGCGCTTCTGCAGTTCGGTGGCCCACCACTTGGCCATCGAGGCGTGTACGGCGTCGAGCACCCCGTCCGAGTGGTCGACGATGCAGCGGTCGAGGAAGCTGCGGGTGACGGCGCATTCGGTGGCCATCTCGGCTATCTCGAAGCGGATGTGCTGGAGCTTGGAGAGCGGCCGTCCGAACGCCTCGCGCTCCTTGACGTACCGGGTGGTGATCTCCAGGAGGTGTTCGGCGGCGGCGATTCCGGCGACCGCGATACCCATCCGCTCCTGCGCCAGATTGGTCATGAGGTGGATGAAGGCGCCGTCGCGCTCACCGAGGAGGTTCTCCTTGGGGACGCGGACGTCGTTGAAGAACAGCTCGGCGGTGTCCTGGGACTTCTGGCCGATCTTGTCGAGGTTGCGGCCCCGCTCGAAGCCTTCCGCGCCGCGCTCGACGACGATCAGCGAGAGTCCCTTCGCGCCGCCCTCGGTAGTGGTCCTGGCGACGACGACCACCAGGTCGGCGAGGATGCCGTTGGAGATGAACGTCTTGGAGCCGTTGAGCAGCCAGTGGTCGCCCTTGTCCTCGGCGGTGGTGCGGATGCCCTGGAGGTCGGAGCCCGCGCCCGGTTCGGTCATCGCGATGGCCGTGATGGTCTCGCCGCTGCAGAAGCCGGGCAGCCAGCGCCGCTTCTGCTCCTCGGTGCCGAGGCCGGTGAGGTAGGGGCCGATGATGTCGTTGTGCAGGCCGAGGGCGAGGCCGGGAGCACCCGCCCGGGTGAACTCCTCGGCGAGGACGGCGCTGTAGCGGAAGTCGGCGTTGCCGCCACCGCCGTACTCCTCGGGGACGGCGAGACCGAGCAGTCCCTGCCGCCCGGCCGCGAGCCAGGCCTCGCGCGAGACGATGCCGTCCTTCTCCCACTGCTCGTAGTGCGGGAGGACTTCCTTGGTGAGGAAGGTGCGGACGGTTTCGCGGAACGCGTCGTGTTCTCCGGTGAAGATCTGCCGCTGCACTGAGGCCCCCTAGAGCCGGTCGTCGTCGGTGGAGCTGGTGCGAATGCCCGGTACGTCCCAGTCTCGGGCCACGTCCTCGGTGTCGGCGCCCGGCAGGGCGGGCCCGCGGCGCACGGAGACCGGCGTGGCGGAGAAGCGGGGCGCGGGCGCGGGCTGGGTGAGGCCGCCGTGCTCGACGAAGGTGGAGCGGGCGGCGTTGTGCGGGTGGTGCGGGGCCTCGCGGAGCGAGAGGACGGGGGCGACGCAGGCGTCCGTGTCCTCGAAGACCTTGGTCCACTCCTCACGCGTACGGGTCAGGAAGCGCCCGGCGACGGCGGCGCGCAGGTCGCCCCAGCGGGTGATGTCCGCACGGTCCGGCGCCTCGTCCGCGATCCCGAGGAGCGCGATGAACTCCTCGTAGAACCGCTGCTCCAGCGGCCCCACCGCCATGTACTGACCGTCGGCCGTCTCGTAGGTGCCGTAGAAGGGGCAGCCGCCGTCCAGCAGGTTCGAGCCGCGCCGGTCCTGCCAGCTGCCCGCCGCCAGCATCCCGTGGATCATCGTGGCGAGGTGGGCGGCTCCGTCGACGATCGCCGCGTCCACGACCTGGCCCGCGCCGCCCGGCGTCCGGGCGTGCTGGAGGGCGGCGAGGACTCCGACGACGAGGTAGAGGGAACCGCCCGCGTAGTCGCCGAGCAGGTTGGCGGGGACGGCCGGGGGCTCTCCGGGCCTGCCGATCATGGAGAGGGTGCCGGTGACGGCGATGTACGCGATGTCGTGCCCGGCGCGGGGGGCGAGCGGGCCGTCCTGGCCCCAGCCGGTCATCCGCCCGTAGACGAGCCGCGGATTGCGGGCCAGGCAGGCGTCGGGGCCCACACCGAGCCGTTCGGCGACTCCGGGCCGGTAGCCCTCGATCAGGATGTCGGCGCGCTCGACGAGGTCCAGCACCCGGGCCGGGCCGTCCTCGGCCTTGAGGTCGACCAGGACGGAGCGCTTGTTGCGGTTGGTGAGGTCGAGGGCGGGATCGATACCGAGCCCCGCACCGCCCGGCCGGTCGACGCGGACCACATCGGCGCCCAGATCGGCCAGGAGCATGGCGGCGAACGGGCCGGGTCCGATGCCGGCCAGCTCGACCACGCGCACCCCTGTCAGCGGGCCCTGCGGAACGCTCTCTGCCCTTGCCATCAAGCCCCCAGAGGTGTGACACAACCGATGTAACATCAACGATGCTAAGAACGTGCCGCGCTCCGCACAACCCCTTGGGCCGAGCAAGCGCTTAGCTCTTTCGCCGCTCTTTCACCGGAGCATCCCGCACAGAACCCTCCCGGGGCGCACCACCACGTCGGCCTCCGCTAACCTCTGCCTGCTACATCGGCGCCGGCCCCTGCGGAGGCACTCATGAACAGGCAGAACGGGGCAGAACGCCCCTATGACGTCGTCCTTTTCGGTGCCACCGGGTTCGTGGGGGTGCTCACGGCCGAATATCTGGCCGCGCACGCCCCCGACACGTGCCGCTGGGCACTGGCCGGGCGGAACCGGAGCAAGCTGGAACAGCTGCGTGAACACCTCACGGCCATCGACCCGGGCTGTGCGGACCTGCCCCTGCTGCACGCCGACGCCGACGACGCGGAGTCCTTGCGCGAGCTGGCCGAGTCCACGCATGTCGTGGCCACGACGGTGGGACCGTACGTCTGGTACGGGGAGAAGCTGGTTGCCGCCTGCGCGGAGGCCGGGACGGACTGCGCCGACCTCACGGGCGAGGCGGAGTTCGTGGACCGGATGTATCTGGAGCACGACGCGCGGGCCCGCGAGACGGGGGCACGGATCGTGCACGCCTGCGGTTTCGACTCCGTACCGCACGACCTCGGGGTGTACTTCACCGTCCAGCAGCTGCCGAGCGATGTGCCGCTGTCCGTCGACGGCTTCGTCCGCAGCAACGCCGCATTCTCCGGAGGCACGTTCGCCTCGGCCCTGACCGCGATGGGCCGCGGCCCGCAGATGCTGCGGGCCGCGAAGGCGCGGCGCCTGCACGAGCCGCGCCTGGTCGGCCGCCGGGCGCGGTCCCCGCTGGGGTCC
Source organism: Streptomyces sp. NPDC055749 (assembly GCF_053617235.1). Lineage (NCBI taxonomy): Bacteria > Bacillati > Actinomycetota > Actinomycetes > Kitasatosporales > Streptomycetaceae > Streptomyces > Streptomyces sp. NPDC055749. Next base: position 82,083 of record NZ_JBSHFH010000022.1, read on the forward strand.
CCGCACTTCAGCGCGGAGACCGGCACCTGGGCGCTCCCTCTGCCGACCCTGGACCCGCAGGTCGTGGAGCGTTCGGCGCGGACGCTGGAGCGGTACGGCCCCGACTTCCGCTACCGGCACTTCGCCTCGGTGAAGCACCTGCCGGTGGCGCTCGGCGGCACCGCCGCCATCGGCGCACTGCTGGCGGCGGCCCAGCTCCCGGCCGCACGGGACTGGCTGATGCAGCGTTACGAACCGGGGCAGGGGCCCGACGAGGCGCGCAGGGAGCGCAGCTGGTTCACGGTGCGGTTCGTCGGGGAGGGCGGCGGACGCCGGGTCTTCACGGAGGTGTCGGGCGGGGACCCGGGGTACGGCGAGACGGCGAAGATGCTCGCCGAGTCGGCGCTCTGCCTCGCCCTGGACGACCTTCCCGCGACCTCGGGCCAGGTCACCACCGCGGTGGCGATGGGTGATGCGCTGCTGGAGCGGCTGAAGGCGGCCGGGATGGGCTTCCGGGTGGCCGCGGTCCGCTGAGGCCGGCGGGTCAGAGGACCCAGGAGGCCAGGGTGTAGAGCATCGCGCCGGCCCAGACGAGCCCGGCGACTGCGCCGAGGAGCATGCCCACCGCGACACGGCGCTGGGCATGCTGAATGGGTACGGATCGGACACTCGTGCGATGCGTGTTCATGCGTTCCAGCCTGCCGATCATGAGCGGCGGGCGCCATCCGTACGGATACTCAGGCGGTCCTGCTCAGGCGGTCGCCTCGCGCAGCGTCTGGCGGCAGAGCGCGTCGGCCCTGCGGGTGGTCTCCGGCTGCCGGAAGCGGCGGGCCAGCCGGAGGGTGTGGGCGCAGGCGTTGTCGAGACCGATCCGGTGGCCGACGGAGACGAATACCGGCTTGGTGCCCTCCTGGGTACGCACGGCCCGGCCGACCTCCTCCTCTCCGTCGAGGAGCGGCGAGGTGTCACCGCGCAGGGGCCCCGGCGCCTCGTAGTGGAAGGTGAACGGGTTCTTTCCGACGCCGATGACCGGCAGCCCGGTGAGTACGCCCAGATGGCTGGCCAGCCCGAAGCGGCGGGGGTGCGCAAGACCGTAGCCGTCGCAGATGACGAGCCCGGGGTCGACGGTCAGGGACTCCAGTGCCTCCAGCACGGTGGGCATCTCGCGGAAGGCGAGGAGCCCGGGGACATAGGGGAAGGTGACGGTGCCGACGGCGGTCGCCTCTTCCACGACGTCGAGCGTCTCGGCGTCCAGAACGACGGCCGCCGCCACCACGACGTCCTTCTTCTCGTCGTAGGCGACGTCGACGCCGGTCACCAGGCCGGTGCCGGGTGGCGGCCCGGGCTCGTCGAGCACCACCTGGGCGCGCAGGGAGTCCTGAATGGCCCGGGCTTCGGCCTCGTCGGCAGGCATGCGGAAGGTAGTCATAGTGGGGTCCAGCTTAGGTAGCCTGGCGATCATGTTCGTACTCGAGTTGACCTACACCGCCCCTGTCGAGCGTGTCGACGCGCTGATGCGGGAGCACATCACCTGGCTGGACGCGCAGTACGCCGCCGGGGTCTTCATCGCTTCGGGCCGCAAGAATCCCCGGGACGGCGGTGTGATCCTGGCCGTTGGGGACGACCGCGCGCAGATCGAGAAGATCGCGGCGGCCGACCCCTTCTCGGCCGAGGGCGTGTGCGCCTACCGGATCACGGAGTTCATCGCAACGAAAACGTCACCGGAGCTGGCTCCGTACCGGCAGTAGCCGCGGAGGTGCTCGGGGTGGCGTGGGGACTGAGTACGGCCACCCGGCCCTTCTCCCCCGACGCCCAGCACCCGAAGTCCGCCGTGCAGTCCACCGTGTCGTACGAGCCGGTGTCGACCGTGCGCCAGGTCCGGCCCGCGTCGAGGGTCAGGTCCGTGCCCGTCGGGCCGACCGCGAGTGCGCCGGACCTGCTGTGCGGGAGCCAGGCGACGCCCGAGCGGTAGGCCGGGGGTGTGGTGGCCGACTGCCGCCAGTCGCGTCCGCCGTCGGAGGTGACGGCCGATGCCTTGGGCGACTGCTGGTCGGCGCGGTAGTCGCCGCCCACCGCGATGCCGTGGGTACGGTCGCGGAACGCGACACCGAAGACGCCCCGCGCCGGGTCGCCCGCCGGGATCGTCGATTCGGCCGCTGTCCAGGTCAGGCCGCGGTCGCCGGAGTGCAGGACGCGTGCGGTGGCCGCGCCACCGGTGGCCAGCCAGACATCCTTCGGGCCCGAGCTGACCAGGCACTGGCCGCTCGCGGCGAAGCCCGCCTCGCCGGGCTGGGCGGCCGGCATCCCGGCCGTGGGCAGCACCGTCCAGCTCCGGCCGCCGTCGTCGGTGGACAGGATGCGGAACCTGCCGTCCACCGGGTCGCTCATCGCGAGCCCGTGCCGGTGGTCGAAGAAGGTCATGCAGTCGTAGAAAGCGCGGGCGTCGGTGTTACGGAAGGACTCCGTCCAGGTCGCTCCGCCGTCGTCCGTACGGAAGACCCTGGACGCCTCGCCCTCCCCGATGGCCAGCACCACCGCGCGCCGGCTGTCGAACGCCTCGACGTCGCGGAACTCCAGCTCGGCCGCCCCCGGCGGTGAGACGTTCCGCCAGTGCCTGCCGCCGTCGGACGTGCGCAGGACGGTGCCCTTCGAGCCTGCGACCCAGGCGGTACTGCGGCTGACGGCGGCGAGTCCTCGGAAGCGTGCCGTCGTGCCGGTATCGGTGAGGGACCAGCCCGCGCCCCGTACCTCCGGTGCGGTAGGTGCGGCCTGTGCGCTCGGCGCGGCCAGAGCGGCGGTAACTGCCGCCCCACACAGCCCCATTGCTATCAGTCGTCTCGTCTTTCCCATGGCCTTCATGGCGCTGGAAGCTACCCCACGGGCGGCGGTGACGCAGCTCACTGCGCACCCCAGTGCACGAATCGATGAGTTCCGTCGTCTACTCCAGTGCCGGGAACCGTTCACCGCGCGCGAGAGGGAGCAGGTCTTGTCCAGCGTTATCGAGCAGTCCGTACAGGCCCGCATGGTCGCATCCGCTCCGCGGATGGAAACTCTGCCCGCCACCCTGCAGTACGACCGCAAGGACCCGTTCGCCGTACGCATGGCGTTCCCGGCCCCTGCGACTCTGGAGGGGACGGAGGTCTCCTGGGAGTTCTCGCGCGAGCTGCTCACGACGGGGGTGGACGCCCCGGCCGGCGTCGGGGACGTACGGGTGAGGCCCTTCGGTTACGAGCGGACGGTCCTGGAATTCCATGCCGTCGAGGGTGTGGCCATGGTGCATGTGCGGACCGCGGAACTGCGCCGGTTCCTGGAGCGTGCACAGGAATTGGTGCCGGTCGGTGACGAACACCGCTTCCTGGACCTCGACCGGAGCCTGACCGACCTGCTGGGCGGGTCCTGCTGATTCTCGCGGCCGGCCGGGACGCGGCAGGGTCCGGTGCCACCGCGCCGGGAACGGCAGGCGGCGGGACGGTGTGCCGCGGAGCGCTACCGGTCAACGACCCGGGACTGAAGTCTCGGGCTTGCTGCTCGTGACCCTCACTGGCTGTGATGGATCCGGCTGCGTCCTACTCTCGTTTTCACGCGCTATGCGGTGAGGGTGAGAGCTGGGGCCGTTGACTGGGCCCCGCAGACCCACTGCCACCAGCCGCGTCGGGCGATGTTGTGGGACGAGTTGCAGTCTGCGTGATCAACGAATCCGCAGGACCTGCACGCGAAGACGGCCTGGGAGGGCCGGTTGCCGCGTTCGATGTGGTGGCAGTGCGAGCATTCCTGGCTGGTGTACGCCGGATCGACGTACACCACCGGCACCCCGGCACGTTGCGCCTTGTAGGCGATGAACGAGCCGAGCTGGGCGAAGGACCAGGAGTGGAGCGTGGTGCGTTGGGGCTTTCTCAGCCGTACCCGCTCGCGAATGCCCGTCAGTTCCTCAACGGCGATTCCGCGACCGGTGCGTGCAGCCTCCGCCACGATCCTCTTGCTGATCTTGTGATTGATGTCCTTGTTGCGACGGGCCTCGCGGCCCGCGCACCTCTTCGCCCGCCGTTTCGCGGACTTGGTGTTCTTCTTCTGCAGCTTGGCCCGCAGTACCCGGTCGTTGGCCCGTTTGCGGTTGATGCGGCGGCCCGAGTGGCGGGTGCCGTCGCTGGTGGCGGCGATGTTCACGATGCCCAGATCCACCCCGAGAAATGCGACCGGGTGCGCGTTCAGGGCGGCTTCGGGGAGCTCGCAGGTCGCGATCAGAAACCATGTCCCGCCCTGCCGCACCACGTCCGACTCGCCCTGCCGGTGCCGGGCCAAGACCTCCAGCTGGCCGGCCTGCCCGGTGAAGGCGAGGCGCTTCAGCCGCCCGGTTGTGGTCCAGATCGAGATTTTGCGTGGCTCGTGCTGCCAGGACAGCATGCGGTCGTCGTACGGCAGCGCCGCCTGCGGGCGGAAGACGATGGGTTTGCCGGAGGCGCGGGTGTGGCGTTTCGAGCCAGGCCGGCCGTAACGGCCCGCGCGGAGATTCGCCCTCAAGGTGGTGTAGGCGTCGCAGGTCTTCTTGATCGCGTGCTGGGCGGCCTGCGCGCCCAGGCCCCACCGGGTCTTGATCTCCTGGTAGGTGTGCCTGCGCAGGGGCAGGTTGCGGTAGGTGTTCTTCTCGAACGCGACCGACGCCGCCCAGGTCGCCGCCTCATTGCAGGCGGTCAGGGTTGCCTCAAGTGCCGACGCCTGCGCGGGCGTCGGCAGCAGCTTGACCCGCACCACCACCTTCATGCCCCGGACATTAGTCCGCCAGTCACACAAGCCAGCCGGATCCGCACACCTTTCGCCCGATCAAGTGATTCATCGAACTACCATTCGATTCACGTGCCCGGCTCGGCTGGTGACGGCAGGGGCACTCTGTGCCCCAAAGTAGACGTCTGCGAAGCCCCGCGCCTCACATCGCAGGATGCGATTCCTCCTGGGCTGAAGCCTCTCAGTGTTCCTCGCAAGAATCCGCTGAAGTCACGCCCAGCTTTTCGAGCCGCCGGACGGTATCAGTGCGGGAGCGAGCCCCCAGGCCCCGCCGTGCGCGTCGACGGCCGCGGCCATCAGCCACATGCTAGGGCTGCGGCGCTCACGGCACCCTTCCGACCGCTCGCCCGCCTCGTGGGCCGGATGCTGGTCGTAGAGGATGATGCGCAGCGCATCGAACTGCCAGTGGACGCGCAGCCACGCCGGATCCTGAGGAGCACTGCCCATGCCCAGCACCAAAGCCCTCGTCCGCCGAGCGGGTCCACGTCTCGCCGAGGGACTCGTCACCCACCTGGAACGCACATCGGTCGACGTCGCCCTCGCCCACGAGCAGTGGGACCGCTATGTCGCGGCCCTGCGCGAGCACGGCTGGGAGACGGTCGAAGTGGCCGCCGCCGACGAGTTCCCGGACAGCGTGTTCATCGAGGACACCGTGGTGATGTTCAGGAACGTCGCCCTGGTCGCCCGGTCCGGGGCGGAGTCCCGCAGGGGTGAGACCTCCGCCGTCGAAGAGGCCCTGGTCCGGCTCGGCTGTTCGGTGAACCGGGTCCGCGCGCCCGGCACGCTGGACGGCGGCGACGTCCTCAAGATTGGCGACACGGTCTACGTCGGGCGGGGCGGGCGTACGAACGCCGAGGGGGTGCGCCAGCTCCGGGCCGCCTTCGAGCCGCTGGGCGCCCGCGTCGTGGCCGTACCGGTCAGCAAGGTGCTGCACCTCAAGTCCGCGGTGACGGCTCTTCCGGACGGCACGGTCATCGGATACCCGCCCCTGGTCGACGAGGTCTCCCTCTTCGGCCGTTTCCTCCCGGTTCCGGAGGAAGCCGGTGCGCACGTGGTGCTGCTCGGCGGTGGGAGACTGCTGATGGCCGCGAGCGCGCCCAAGTCCGCCGAGCTGTTCTCCGGGCTCGGTTTCGAACCCGTTGTGGTGGACATCAGCGAGTACGAGAAGCTCGAAGGCTGCGTGACCTGCCTCTCCGTACGCGTCCGCGACCTGCACACATAACGGGGCGTAATCGGGCGCCGCTGGGGACGGGCTTGGCTATGGCCTTACCCTCGCTTTAACCTACGGTCACGTAACCTACGAGGCCGTAGGTAATTCTCCCGTCCCCAGGAGCCCCCGTGACGATCACCTCTCCCCATCTCGGCAGTTCGAAGGCGTGGACCGACGCCCAGCTGCTGTACGCACTGGAAGAGGTGGTGGAGAAGGAACTCAACCGCCATCTCAAGGTCGCCAAGGACTGGATGCCGCACGAGTACGTTCCGTTCTCCGACGGCCGTAACTTCCCCGGCATCTTCGAGGACGGCCAGGCCTGGGAGGCCGAGCAGTCCAAGGTCACCGACATCGGCAAGATCGCCCTCGTCGTCAACCTGCTGACCGAGGACAACCTCCCCAGCTACCACCACGAGATCGCCTCCCTGTTCGGCCGCGACGGCGCCTGGGGCACCTGGGTGCACCGCTGGACCGCCGAGGAGGGCCGTCACGGCATCGTGATGCGCGACTACCTGCTCACCTCGCGCGCCGTCGACCCGGACAAGCTCGAGGAATTCCGGATGGCGCACATGGCGGAGGGCTTCGAGTCCGACAACCGCCACTCGATGCTGCACTCCGTCGCGTACGTCGCCTTCCAGGAGCTGGCGACGCGTGTCTCGCACCGCAACACCGGCCACCAGTCGGGCGACCCGGTCTGCGACCGGATGCTCGCGCGGATCGCGACCGACGAGAACCTGCACATGGTCTTCTACCGGAATCTGCTGGGCGCGGCCTTCGAGCTCGCCCCCGACCTCACGATGCAGTCCGTGCGCGATGTCGTGGTCAACTTCCGGATGCCCGGACACGGCATGCCGGGGTTCGAGCGTGCCGCCGCGCAGATGGCGATCGGCGAGATCTACAACATGCGGATCCACCACGACGACGTGATCCAGCCCGTCCTGCGCTACCTGAAGGTCCTCGATATCGACGGGCTCGGCCCGGAGGGTCTCAAGGCGCAGGAAGAGCTCGGTCTGTACATGAGCGGCCTGGACAGCGAGGCGTCGAAGTTCGACGAGAAGCTGGCCGCCCGCAAGGCGCGGCTGGTCGCGCGCGGCAAGGCGTAACCGCTGTGAACGAGGGCGTCGGGCCGTGGCCCGGCGCCCTCATTCGGCTGCCGTGACCTGTGCGTTCGCCGCGTCCCGCACATCGGCGACCGGGTGCTGGCGCAGCAGCCTCAGCTGGGTGCGCCAGGGGCCCGTCCAGGCGGTGCGCCGCCCGGCCGCCGCGGTGATCGCGGCGGCGAAAAGGCCCTCGGCGCAGCCGCCGCTCTCCGTGAGCCGTGCCGCGACCGTGAGCAGTGCTTCGGTGTCGCCGCTCGCAGGCCGGTCGCCGGAGCCGATCCGTCCGCCGAGTGTCGCGGCCGTTCGGGAGGCGAGCACGGGCCGCCCTTCGTGCAGCCCGGCGAGCCGGGCCAGCGCGGTGTGCAGTGCGCCGGGCCCGCTCTCCGGGTTCAGGTCGACGGCGTGCACGAGCAGTTCGGCCGCCTGCGGTACGAAGTCCCGGTGCGGGGCAAGAACGTTGCCGGCAGCGGCGAGCACGGGCCTTGCGGCGTCGTGCCGGGGTGTGGCACGGGCGGTGAGTGAGCGCACCGTGTGCACGACGCGTTGCCTGGCAGGGCGGTCCCGTCGGCTGCCCGCCTCGTCGGCGGTGTCGTCGACAGCCAGCGCCAGCAGGGTCCGGTTCAGGGCGAGTGCCGCCTCCGGAGTGACGAGGGCGGCGCCGACCAGCGCGTCGGCGGCCGACCGCCAGGCCCCGCGCCGGTCCAGGCCGGTGACCGCTGCCCCCAGTACGTCGCAGGACCCGGGCGCCCAGGGCACCCAGTGCTCCAGGGTGTGGTGGGCCAGAGCGGCGAGCTCCTCGTCGTCGGTCGCGCACACCTCCTGCACCAGTCTCGCGTAGCGGGGGCGGTGGGCCTCGGGCAACTGCGCGGGATGGGCCCGCAGTACGGCGGTGCGCAGGGCGCGGCCACCGCGTGCCGCGTCCGTCATCACCTCCCACATCCGCTCGTCGCCGAGCAGGTCCGTACCGAACGCGACGCACGCGGCCCGGACATCCGGGTGCTGGTCCGTCATCGCGTACGCCTCGGCGAGCAGTTGTGCGGCCAGGTCCGTCGGCAGCCGTGTCGCGGCGAGCCTGACCATCTCCTTGCGGCTGGTCACCTTGCCGGTGCCGGGCGCGGTGCGGTCCCGCAACAGTGCGCCCAGCGCGGACGGCCGGGTGTGGAGCGCGGCGCGGCTCGCCGCGTACACGGCGACGCGGGCACGGTCGTCGCCGGTGTGGGCGAGCAGAGCGGGCAGCGCGTCGGCCGGTACGTCGGTCCGGGCGAGTGCGGCGAGGGCCGCCTCGGCGAGCACCACATCGGCCGATCCGGTCCATTCGCGTACCGCTTCGGCGCCGTGCCCGGGGATACGGGCCAGGTCCGCGATCGCCCCGGCCCGCGTGTACAGGGGCAGCTTCTCGTCCCGGGCGGCCCGCGTCAGGGTCCGGGCGGCGGCCAGCTGCTGGCGGGGCACCCACCGCGCGCTGTTCCGCACCGGTGGTGTCCACGAGGCGCCGTGCGTGAGGAAGCGCCCGTACGGCGGGGTCTCGGCGAGGTACGGGTCGAGCAGATCGGTGCGGCGGCGGGTGAGCAGGGCGATGATCTCCGGCAGGACGGCGGCGGAGGGCTCGCGGGCGAGTACGCGTTCCACCCGCTCGTCCCGGTCGGCGGCCGGACGCAGCCACAGGCCGATCGCCGTTCGCGCGGCGGAGTTGTTTCCGTAGCGGACGGCCTGCCACAGCAGTTCCTGGAGCTCCGGCATACCGGAGGCGCGACGGCCGACGGCCCGGGTGAGCGCGAACACGAGACCGTAGTCCGACTTCTCGCTCCCCGCCTCCAGCCAAGGGCGCAGAGCCTCGAAGACGGTGTGCTCCTGGCCGCGCCGCAGGGTCCGGTCGAGTCGGCCGAGGTCGGCGTGGCCGGTGCTCCCGGAGAGCCGGACCAGCGTGCGCAGCGCCCAGTTGACGAGCGCGCGCTGCCCGGTGGCCGAGTGCTCGCGCAGGATGCCCAGGGCCAGGGAGCTCAGCGTGGACCGGGTGTGCGGGGAGGAGTCGGGGGCCTCGACGGCGTCGGACGTGATGCGGTCGAGCAGCGGTTCCACCTCGTCCGTGAAGAGGGCGGGCGCCGTGTGGAGCAGCGCGTGCAGCGCGTCGAACCTCACCGGGTCCTGCTCGTTGCGCAGGCGCAGCATGTCGTCGAGGACGGTGGCGACGGCGGACGGGTCGCCGGAGCGCCCGGCGTTGCGGATCAGCAGCGGCCAGGCTTCGGCGCGGTCCGCGGCGGCCGGGCGGCGAGTGGCGGCGAGCAGCCGTTCGCGTACCTCGCCGACCGGCAGGAAGGATTCGGCGAGCAGCACACTGCTCCACGGCTCACCGCGGTCCCGGGCGCGGTCCGCCATCCGCCGTGCCAGGTGCGCCACATGACTGCGGGGCATCGCGTCGAGGAGCGTGGCGTCCACGGTGCCGGACGAGCCCTCGCCCATGCCTTCGACGACTGCCTCGTGGAAGGGGCCACGACGGGCCGGGGGCAGCGCCAGGATCAGCCTGTTCAGGGCGTGGCCGTGATCCGCCAGGGACCGGCCGAGTTCGACGAGCAGGCCCTCGGGCGTCTGCCTGGCGAGTCGGTGCAGCACCGCGTGTCCGAGGGCGCCGCTGCGTGAGACCGCGAGCACGTCGGCTCCGCCGGGTCCGGTGAGGAGCCTGAGCAGGCGGGTGGGGTCGGCGGTCGCGAGCGGCCCGAGGGGGACGTGCAGGGCCAGCGGCAGGGTGGACGGTCCGTAGCGTTCCAGCAGGTCGAGAACCCGGTGCGGAAGCCGGGGCGCGGCGGCGGCGACCGCGCGGCCGTTTCCGTACCGCCGCCACCAGTCCTCGCGCAGCGCATCGGGCTGCGCGGCGAGGTCCTGTTCCGCGACGTCCAGGAGCGGTCCGGGGTGACGGCGGCCCAGCGCGGTCCACCCGCCGACCGAGCGGAAGAGGGCGGGCAGCAGCCTGGTCACGGTGCCGGCGGAGCAGCCGGGCAGCAGACGGGCCGCCTCCGCGTCCCCCCAGGTCTCGCGGACCCCGTCGATCAGCCGGTCGGCGAGCCCGGTGCGGCCGTCGCTGACGATCGCCCGCATCAGCTGACGGCGTACGGCCGTGGGCGCGTCGGCCAGCGCCCTCTCGTACGCCGTGTCGGGTACGCCGAGGCTGCGGGCCACCCGGAGTGCGTGCCTCCGGACGTAGGAGTCCTCGTCGGCGAGGCACGAACCGATCCAGTCGCGGTCCTGACCGACGGACGCCGCGATCACGGCGAGTCCCCGCTCGTACGGTCCGCCGCCGTTCTCCAGCTCCTCCAGGACGGCACGCAGCACACCGTCGGCCTTGAACCGCCGGGCGCGCGTGGCGAGTTCCCGCATGCGCCGCGGATGCGAGAGGGAGTCGACGGCATCGAGCAGGGCACAGACGAGGGCGACGGGCCTGGCATCGGTCATGGGGGTGATTGTGCCGTGCGGGGGTGGGCTGCCCCCAGAGGTTTACGGACCGTACTCTGTGCCGGGTGAAGCCAGTGACGCGTCTTTTCCTCTTCGGCGCACCGATCGCCATCGCCGCATCCATCGTGTTCGGCAGCGGCGGCGACCCCGCGCTGCCCACGGGTTCGCCGCAGGCGACGCAGCCCGGGGCGACCCCTCCTGCTGGTACCGACGCAGCAGCCGCGGCCAAGCAGAAGGCGGAGGACGCGGAGGTGGCCGGGCTGCCGGCCGGCCTCGAAGAGCCGCGTATGAAGGAGATCGCCTCGCAACTGGTGGCGAGCGCGGAGAGCTCCACGCTGGACTGGCGCGGCCAGTACGGGACCATCGAGGACGTGGGGGACGGCACCGGCTACACGGCGGGGATCGTCGGCTTCTGTTCCGGGACGAACGACATGCTCCAGCTCGTCGAGTCCTTCACCGAGGACCATCCGGACAATCCGCTCGCCCCGTTCCTCCCCGCCCTGCGTGCGGTGGACGGTACCGATTCGCACGAGGGACTCGACCCCGGCTTCACGGCCGCGTGGAAGGCGGCGGCCGGGGACAAGGCGTTCCGCGACGCCCAGGAGGATTTCCGGGACCGGCTCTACTTCGAGCCCGCCGTCCGGCTCGCGAAGCTGGACGGGCTCGGCACGCTGGGGCAGTTCGTCTACTACGACGCCATGGTCCTGCACGGCCCCGGAATCGAGGCGACGGGCTTCTACGGAATCCGCGACGCGGCGATGGCCGAGGCCGACACGGCGGCCGAGGGCGGCGACGAGACCGCGTACCTCCATGCCTTCCTGGACGCGGGCAAGTCGGTGATCCAGGCGAGGAAGACCCAGCGCGACACCTCCCGGATCGACACCGCGCAGCGGGTGTTCCTGCGCGAGGGCAATCTGGGGCTGCGGACGCCTCTGGCCTGGCAGACGTACGGCGAGACCTTCCGGATTCCGTCCGCGTAGCGGTCAGCTCCAGGGACGGGCAGGTCCTAGGGGCGGGTGCCTCTGCGCATCCGCTCCCGCTCCTTCTCGGAGAGCCCGCCCCAGACGCCGAAGCGCTCGTCGTTGGCGAGTGCGTACTCCAGGCAGGCGACGCGGCCCTCGCAGGCGTTGCACAACTGCTTGGCCTCGCGCGTCGAACTGCCGGGAGCCGGGAAGAAGAACTCGGGTCCCGCCTGCGCGCAGAGCGCGGTCTCCCGCCAGGCGGGTGCGTCCTCGGTCACGGTGTTGATCAGCATGGTGACCACAGTGCCGGGCGCCGATAAACAACTGATCAACGGCCCGTCAATGGGGCGCACCGATGGATGCCGCATTCCGTCCTGATTCAGTCCTGCGGCATCGGTGCGGGCTTGATCAGGGCGAACGCCGCGCCGAACGGGTCGGCGACATGGGCGATCCTGCCCACGCCCTCCACGTCCTGGGGCGCCACCGTCACACTGCCTCCCAGCCGCTCCGCCTGCGCCGACGCGGCGTCGCAGTCCTCCACCGCGAAGTACGGCAGCCAGTGCGGCTCCTTGCCGGCGTCGGCCGGAATGTCACCCAGGTGCGCGATTCCGCCGAACGACGACTCCGGGCCTGCGCCCGCCGGTCCGACCGTGGTGTAGGCACCGCCGGGGAACGTCATCTCGTCGGCCTCCCAGCCGAAGAGCGTCTGGAAGAACGCGGCGGCGGTGGACACGTCGGGGGTGTGCAGCTCGGACCAGAGCAGCGAGCCCGGTTCCTGGATCACTCCCAGGCCCCTGTTGGTCCCGGGCTGCCAGACACCGAAGTACGCGCCCTGGTTGTCCGTGAAGCCGGCCATCCGGCCGAACTCCCGGACGTCCATGGGCGCGAAGAGCACGGTGCCCCCGGCCTGTGCGACCGATGTGGCCGTGGCCTCGGCGTCGGGTGTCTGAAAATAGACCGACCAGGAGGGCTTCGCCTCGTCCTCCGGCACGGTCATCACCCCGGCGGCAGCGTTGCCGTTCAGCATGTACATCCCGTACCCACCGGTGTCGGGGGCACCGGGCACCAGCTCCCAGCCGAAGAGGCCCCGGTAGAACGCGGTGGCTCTGTCCACGTCCGGTGTGCCCAGATCGATCCAGTTGGGGATTCCGGTGACAAAGCTGGGGTTGAGCATGGTGTGCCCCTTCATTGAGCCTGGTCGTCCGCTGGTCGTCTCGCCCGTCTCGTGGCGCGGGAAATCCCCCGCTCGACCGAGTCTTGCACCGGGCACTGACAACCGCAGCCGGGCCGGCTCCGTGGGACGATGTGCACCGGCCGGGGCCGGTGGGTGCCGCGGTGACGGCGAGGCTGTGGGGACAGAGGGACGTAGATGACAGAGGCCGGGGCGACGCGTACCGAGGCGCCCACGGGACGAGCCGCCCGGGAGCTCTTCGGCCGCGCCGAACGGTTGCTGGAGACGGCCCGCGCGGTGCTGGCCGATCACGGCCGGGCCGTCGACGCCGTCCGCGGCTCACTCGATCCGCTGCTGGACTCCCTGGTCGGCCAGGAGCTGGCGGCCATCCCCGTGTCGCGGCTCAAGGACGTGACCGAGGGGCGGCTGCGGATCGGTGCGGTCGAGCAGGCGGGTTACGAGACGGTCGGCCAGGTGCACGCGGCGAGCCGTTACGAGCTCCGGCAGATCCCCGGCGTGGGGGCGCAGACCGCCGACCAGGCGCTGGCCGCGGCCCGTCAGATCGCGCACGCGGTCCGGGACACCGTCTCCGTACGCATCGATGTGGACGCTCCCGACGAGCCGACGACCGCCCTGGTGGTGGCCCTGCACCGGCTGGTCGAGGCGGGGCCCGACGTACGGCGGGCGTGCGACGCCGCGCGCGGGCTCCAGGCACGGCTGGAACCCCTGCTGGTCACGGCCGGACCGGCCGGGGGCCGGCTGCGGATGCTGTTCACCGGCCGGGCGGCCCGCGAACAGGTACTGGCCGCCGCCCTCTCCGTACGAGCCGCCGTGGCCGAGGCGGACGAGCGGGAGCTGCCGCTGCTGTTCGGGCAGGTGTCGGTCGACCTGCTGCGGGCGCCGGAGTCCGCGCCAGGGGCCTGGGTCGACTTCGAGCTGCGGTCGGCCGAGTACTACAGCCTGCTGGCCGAGATGTCGGGCACCGGACCCGACCGGGACGCCGCCGAGGGCTTCCTCCCGGCCGGGATCGCGGACCGGGTGCGCGGGCTGCGGCTCGACGACGTGCATCTGCGGGTCTCGCTGCGCGGATACCAGTCGTTCGGGGCGCGCTTCGCCCTGGCCCAGAAGCGGGTGATCCTCGGTGACGAGATGGGACTCGGCAAGACCGTCCAGGCCATCGCGGCGCTCGCCCATCTCTCCGCGCAGGGCGAGACGCACTTCCTGGTGGTGTGCCCGGCGAGCGTGCTGATCAACTGGACGCGGGAGATCCGCGCGCGCTCCACGCTGCGGGCGCTCCCCGTGCACGGTCCGGAGCGCCAGGAGGCGTTCACCGAATGGTGCGGGAGCGGCGGGGTCGCCCTCACCACGTTCGACGCCCTGCACACCCTGCCGGACGCGTGGGCCGGTGCGGTCCGGCCCGGCATGCTGGTGGTGGACGAGGCCCACTTCGTGAAAAATCCGGCGACCCGCCGGGCCCGGAGCGTGGCCGGCTGGGCGCAGCGCACCGAGCGGGTCCTGTATCTGACGGGTACTCCGATGGAGAACCGGGTCGAGGAGTTCCGCAGCCTCGTACGTCAGTTGCGTCCCGAACTGGCCCCGGCGGTCTCCACCACCCACGGCGCGGCCGGTTCGCACGCTTTCCGCAGAGCCGTCGCCCCTGCCTACCTGCGGCGCAACCAGGTGGACGTGCTGAGCGAACTCCCCGCGCTGGTCCACGTCGACGAGTGGGAGGAGTTCAGCGAGGCCGACCTCGATGTCTATCGGGAAGCCGTGAACTCCGGGCAGTTCATGCGGATGCGCCGCGCCGCGTACGCGCGGCCCGCCACCTCCGCGAAACTGAGCCGGCTGTGCGAGCTGGTCACGGAGGCGGAGAGCAACGGGCTCAAGGTGGTGGTGTTCTCGTACTTCCGCGAGGTGCTTGCCACGGTCCAGGAGGCCCTGGGCGACGGCGTGTTCGGGCCGGTCTCCGGGAGCGTGCCGGCCGCCCGCCGACAGGAGCTTGTCGACGGGTTCGGCGCGGCGGACGGGCACGCGGTCCTGCTCAGCCAGATCCAGGCCGGGGGCGTCGGCCTGAACATGCAGGCGGCCTCGGTGGTCATCCTGTGCGAACCGCAGATCAAGCCGACGATGGAGCACCAGGCCGTGGCCCGCGCCCATCGCATGGGGCAGATACGCACGGTCCAGGTGCACCGGCTCCTGGCGGCGGACAGCGTCGATCAGCGGATGCTGGACATCCTCGCGCGCAAGGACCGGCTGTTCGACGCGTACGCCCGGCGCAGCGATGTCGCCGAGGCGACGCCCGATGCCGTCGATGTGTCGGACGGGTCGCTCGCCCGGCGCATCGTCGAGGAGGAGCAGCGCCGGCTGGCCGCGGAGGGCTGACGAGGGCTCAGTGCTGGTGAGCCCCGCTGTCGGCGGCTCCTTCCGCCTCGGCGGCCTTCTCCGCGCCGGCCACGTGGTGCGGTTCGTAGCCCGGGATCGTGCCGTCCGTCTTGGCGACCAGCAGCAGTCCGGCCATGCCCATGTCGGAGTGACTCTGGACGTGGCAGTGGTACATCCAGGCCCCTGCCCCCACCTGTTCGCCCGCGATGATCTGGAAGCCGAAGGAGTCGGCCGGTCCGCAGATCTTCGTGTCGATCACACGGCTGGGGTCGTCGGGCCCGGTGAGCAGCCCGGTTCTGTTGTCGGCCCAGCGGTGACCGTGGATGTGGAACGTGTGGTAGTACTCGCCGTGCGTGATCATCACGACTTCGACCCGGTCGCCGACCGTGGCCTCGAAGTTCGGACTCTGGTGCGCCGCCTTGTTGTTGATCGTCATGTCGTTGAAGACGATCGTGAAGGTCTTGTCCGGGAGTATGTCGCCCCTGCGCCGGACGACCAGGGGGCCGTACAGCCCCTTGCGGATGCCGCCGGTGCCGTGGTCCGTACCCACGACATGGTCGTGGTAGTGCCAGTACCCGGCACTGCCCGCCCGCCAGGTGCCGTCCTTGCGGCGGCCCGGGGCGTGGGTGCGCCAGGTGTAGGTGCGGGTGCCGCCCGGTTCAACATGACTCTTGCTCAGCCGGGTGCCGTCGCTCCCGATCTCGTAGTCGACACCATGGACGTGCAGACTCGCGTCGACGTCCGTGGTGTTCTCCAGCTCGATGTGCAGGGTGTCGCCCTCGTTGAGCTCGATGAGCGGCCCGGGGACCGACGCCTTGCCCTTCTCGAAGCCGTACCCGAGCGAGCCGTCCGGCATCTTCTCGGCGTACATCTTCAGCCGCCGCACCTCACCGCCCGCCGGGGCGGTCCTGGGCGGGGTCTCCGCCGAGCTGGCCTCGACCGCACCGAGCGACAACGATGTCACCCCCGTTGCCGCGGCAGCCGCGCCGCCCGCCAGCATGCGCCGGTTGAAGGTCCTTCGGTCCATGTCGAACTCCCCACTGAGAAAGGGCAACTGACGGGCTGTCGGAGACACATGGGGGCAGAGGTGCCCCCTGGACGGCCCATACGGTAGCGGTCACGTCTTCGTTTATCCACACCCAGGACAAAGTTCGTGCCATTGCTGCCATAGCTATTGGCGAGTCACGAAAAGAGGTCTAGCTTCATGCGCTGTTGCAGTGACCAAAGAGGGGTGGGTGACCACATGCAGCGCACACCACATCACCGGTCCAGATCTCGACGAGGTATCGCGGCGGTCGTAGGGGCCGGCGCACTGACCGCTTCCCTGCTCGGAGGCGGTGCCGCGAGCGCCGGACCCTATCCGGAGCCGATGGACCGGGCGACAACGTTGTCTCTTCCGTCGCCGCCCGGCGGCGCCAACGTCAGGGTGCTGGTCTTCCACGCCTCGGCGGGCGAGGAGTCGCCGACGGTGAACGCCGGTCTCGCGGCGATCGAGAAGATCGGGCTGAGCGGCCCGACCTCCGGCCGCTTCCGGACCGTGGCCACCGACGACGCCGGTGTCTTCACCGACGCACGGCAGCTCGGCCGGTACAACGCGGTCGTCTTCCTGACCGGCGGCGGCGACGTCCTCGACCCGGAGCAGGAGGCCGGTCTCGAGTCGTACATGGAGGCGGGCGGAGGGTTCCTCGGCATCCATGACGCGGCGCGCACCGAGCCGTACTCGGACTGGTTCACCGGACTGGTCGGGGCACGGCCCGCCGCCAGCAGCCCAACTGCCGCGCAGCGTGCGACGGTCGAGATCGGTGACCGGCAGCACCCGGCCACCAAGAACCTGCCGCTGGAGTGGAAGCGGCCGGACAAGTGGCTGAACTGGACGAAGAATCCGTCCGGTGACGTGCACACCGTGGCCCGGGTCCGCGAGCTCACGTACAAGCCCGGTGCGAGCGCCAACGGCTGGGACCACCCGGTCTCCTGGTGCCGCGACTACGACGGCGGCCGTTCCTTCTACACGGGCATGGGCGGCACCGTCGACAGCTTCGCCGAGACGGACTTCCGCGAGCATCTGCGCGGCGCGCTCGCCTGGACCTCCCGTATCTCGCAGGCCGACTGCAAGGCCACGATCAACGCCAACTACAAGGCCGAGCGGGTCACCCAGCCCAATCAGCCGGGCCAGAACGACCAGATCGGCGAGCCGCACGGACTGGTGACCGCACCGGACGGCCGGGTGTTCTACATCGGCCGCGGCGGCGCCGACAGCAGTGCGCCGGTCGTCATCGACTGGAACAACCCCGACATCGGCAAGGGCCAGGGCGAGATCCACGTCTACGACCCCGCGACCAGGAAGGTCACTCTCGCGGGAGCGCTGACCGTCTTCGGCAACAAGGGCGGCGGCGACGAGACCGTCAAGGTCGAGGAGGGTCTCCTCGGGATCGAACTCGACCCGGACTTCGCGAAGAACGGCTGGGTGTATCTGCACTACACCCCGCACGCGAAGATCGACCGCGACAAGCGGATGGCGGTGCGCCAGGTCTCCCGCTTCACCTTCGACCCGGCCACGAGCAAGCTGGACACGGCATCCGAGAAGGTGCTGCTCCAGTGGCCGGTCCAGATCCACAGCTGCTGCCACGCGGGCGGCGGGATGGCCTGGGACTCCAAGGGCAACCTGTACATCGCGACGGGCGACAACAACTCGTCCGGATCCAGCAGCGGTTACTCGGGGAACAACCCGGCACCGAACTACAAGGGCGTGTCCTACGCCGACGCCCGGCGCACCTCGGGCAACACCAACAACCTCAACGGGAAGATCCTGCGGATCCACCCCGAGGCCGACGGCACGTACACCCTGCCCGAGGGCAACCTCTTCACCGGCAAGGAGCCGGACGAGGGCGGCGGCAAGACCCGTGGCGAGATCTATGTGATGGGTGTGCGCAACCCGGCCAGGATCTCCGTCGACCCGGCGACCGACACGCTGTACGCGGGCTGGGTCGGCCCCGACGCGGGAGCACCGAGCACCACTTGGGGACCCGCCAAGTACGACACCTTCGCGGCGATCACCAAGGCGGGCAACCACGGCTGGCCGTACTGCATGGGCAACAACCAGCCCTACCGTGACCGCGGCCTGGCCGACCCGTCCGTACCGCTCGGCTGGTACGACTGCAACGCGCCCAGGAACGAGTCGCCGAACAACGACGGCCTGGTGAAGCTGCCGCCCGTCACTCCCAACACAATCTGGTACTCGCCGCAGGGCGGCGGAATCGACTATCCGCGTGACGCCAACGGCATCCCGAGCTACAAGGCGGAGGAGGGCAAGCAGCTCCTCCCGTGGCTCAAGGGCGGTGGCCAGGCCACGATGAACGGCCCGGTGTACCGGTACGACGCGGCGAGCACCAGCGCCGACAAGTGGCCCTCGTACTGGGACGGCAAGTGGTTCGTCGGTGACTTCTACGACGGCGACCAGCCCCGGCACGCGGTGCTCACCGATCCGAAGACGGTCGGCAAGGGCGGTCTGCCCACGCACGCCGAGTCCCTGAAGAAGATCATCCCGGTGGGTACCAACGGCATCCGCAATCTCATGGACTGGAAGTTCGCCCCGGACGGTTCGCTCTACGTCCTGGACTACGGGCGGGGCTTCTTCACCTCGGACTCCAAGTCCGCGCTGTGGCGCGTGACGTACACCGGCGGGGGCGCGACTCCGGCCGCCGCCGATCTGGCCAGGAAGGCGGAAGTTCAGTGAGACACCGTCCCCTTTTCGCACGGCTCCGGCACCGGCCGGCCCGGCTGTGGCCGGCGCTGCTGGCCTCGTTCCTCCTGATCCTCGGGCTCACCTCGACGGCCGCGTACGGCCGCGAGGACGACCGTGAGGCGACGGCGGCGGCCGACCAGGTCCTCAACTGGACCGCGGGCGATCCCATCGACCGCTATCTCTCGTTCCCCAAGACCGCGGTGGCCGGCGCGGCGACCATCGTGTTCGAGAACAGCGCGGCGACCGGCAACACGACGGGCATGCCGCACACGCTGACGTTCAGCGTCTCGGACCCGGAGTTCAACAACGACGTCCAGCTGAACATCCTCGCCAACCCGAATGACAGCGAGGGCGGAAAGCACAGCGTCGAGGTCAACCTCACCCCCGGCCGGTACTTCTACCACTGCACCATTCCCGGTCACGGGTCGATGCAGGGCATCCTCACCGTGACCGAGGGCGGCGGCGAGGACACCACGGCGCCGGAGACCTCGGCGAGGGTGGACGGCGACAAGAACGCCGACGGCGCGTACATCGGCCAGGCCGCCGTCACCGTGTCGGCGACCGACGCCGGTTCGGGCGTCGGCACCGTCGAGTACGCGGTCGGCACGGACGGCACCTGGCAGCCGTACACCGTGCCCGTCGTGGTGAACCAGGTCGGTACCCACAAGATCCGTTACCGCGCCACCGACAAGGCGGGCAACGTGGCGGCGGAGAAGGCCGTCGACTTCACGGTCGCCGCGCCGCCCACGGACGACGAGACCCCACCGGAGACCTCGGCGACCGTATCGGGCGAGAAGGACGCCCAGGGCGCGTACCTGGGGATGGCGACGGTCACGGTGACCGCGTCCGACACCGGGTCGGGCGTCAACACCATCGAGTACGCGATCGGGGCCGACGGCGCCTGGCAGCCGTACACCACGCCCGTGATGGTGCATGAGGTCGGCACGCACAAGGTCCGCTACCGGGCCACCGACAAGGCGGGCAACGCCGCCGCGGAGAAGGCCGTCGACTTCACGGTCGTCGCGCCGCCGACTGAGGACAAGACTCCGCCGGTGACGACGGTGGCGCTGACGGGCGAGAAGAACTCGGACGGTGCCTTCATCACCAGCGCGAAGGCGACGGTCACCGCGACCGACGCCGGCTCGGGCGTGGACAAGGTCGAGTACTCGCTCGACGGCGGCCCGTACCTGGCCTACACCGCCCCCGTGCTCGTCGACCGGATCGGCTCCCACACCTTCGCCCACCGGGCGACGGACAAGGCGGGCAACACCTCCGAGGCCAAGCAGGTGTCGTTCACGGTCGCCGAGGGCGGCGGCGTACCAGGGCCGAACTGCCCTGAGTTCGACGAGCGGCTGACGGTCATCGTCGGCACGGTCGACAGCGGCGTACCGAACCGTGTCACCGGCAACCGGTGCACGATCAACGAGCTGATCGAGGACGAGAAGGACTGGTCCTCGCACGCGCTGTTCCTCAAGCATGTGGACACGGTCCTCGACAAGCTCCTGACCGCCGGTGTGATCGACGCCCGTGAGCACCGGACGATCTACCGGGCGGCGAAGCAGTCCGGTATCGGCAGGCCGGGCCAGGTCGAGGGCTACCGGAAGCTGTTCGACGGCACGGCCGCGTCGCTGGCCAAGTGGGAGCAGGTGGGCGGTGGCCGGTTCGGGCTCAACGCGGACGGCACCATCACCAGCTCGACGACCGTCCCCGGCATGGGCATGCTGTGGTTCCCGGGCAGGCAGTACGGGGACTTCTCGCTGAAGCTCCAGTGGCGGGACGACGCACCGGGCACGGGCAACGCCAACAGCGGTGTCTTCGTCCGCTTCCCGTACGTCCACGACAACCCGGAGGAGTCGCGTCCGGAGTGGGTCGCCATCAAGTACGGCCATGAGGTGCAGATCAACGACCGGCCGGACGGCGACATGTACAAGACGGGCTCGCTCTACGGGTTCGACCGGGTGGGTCTCGGCGGTGCCGGGGTCACGCCCAAGGGCACCTGGAACGACTACGAGATCCGGGTGGTGGACCAGCACTACTCGGTCTACCGCAACGGTGTGCTGATCAACGAGTTCGAGAACACCGGTGGTCAGCTCTTCGAGCCGCCGCGGGGCGACGACCCGGGCACCGACGGCCGGCGGTTCGCCTCCGGTTATGTCGGGCTCCAGGTGCACGGCACCACGGACGTGGTCTCGTACCGCGACATCCGTATCAAGGAGCTGTAACCCGCGACACCGTGTCAGGAGGCCGTGCCCGCATGCTCGCGCATGTGGTCACGGCCTCCGCTCATTCCTTGTCGCCGTCTTCGCCGTCGCCGTTGTCGTCGGCATGCCTGGCTCGGCTGGGCTGGACGCGCTTGGGCTCGCCGGGCATCTTGGGGTACTCCGGCGGGTAGGGCATGTCGCCGAGGCCCCGGTCCCGCTCGTCCCGGTCGGCGAGTTCCAGCAACTGTTCCAGACCGAAGGCGTGGTCGTCCATGTCGGCGTGGACGTCGCCGAGTTCCGCGTACCGCGGGGGCATGGTCCTGATGTCGAAATCGCGCGGCGTGACGTCGTCGATCTCCTCCCAGCGCAGCGGCGCGGAGACCGGTGCGTGCGGGAAGGGGCGTACGGAGTAGGCGGAGGCGATCGTGCGGTCGCGGGCCGTCTGGTTGAAGTCGACGAAGATGCGTTCGCCGCGCTCCTCCTTCCACCAGGCGGTGGTGACCCGGTCCGGCATGCGCCGTTCCAGTTCCCGGCCGGCGGCGATCGTGGCGCGGCGGACCTCGGTGAAGGTCCAGCGGGGTTCGATCGGTACGAAGACGTGGATGCCTCGCCCGCCGGAGGTCTTGGGCCAGCCGCGCAGCCCGTGGTCGTCCAGGACGGAGCGCAGCTCGTGTGCGGCGGAGACCGCGTCGGCGTAGTCCGTGCCGGGCTGCGGGTCGAGGTCGATGCGCAGCTCGTCGGGCCGGTCGGTATCGGTGCCGCGTACGGGCCAGGGGTGGAAGGTGAGGGTGCCGAGGTTGGCCGCCCAGAGGACGGCGGCGATCTCGGTGGGGCAGATCTCGTCGGCGGGGCGCCCGCTCGGGAAGGCGATCCGGGCGGTCGGAATCCAGTCGGGGAGGTTCTTCGGCGCCCGCTTCTGGTAGAAGAAGTCGCCCGCGACTCCGTCCACGAAGCGCTGGAGGGTGGTCGGCCGGTCGCGCAGGGCACGGGTGATTCCGCCCCCCACCGCGAGGAAGTACTCGGCCACGTCCCGCTTCGTATAGCCCTTCTCCGGAAAGTAGACCTTGTCGGGGTTGGACAGCCGTACCGTCCGTCCGCCTGCGTCCAGCTCCACCGCTGCTCCCATGTCGGCCACCGTAGGCCGGGCGCACATATGCCGCACATCGGGAGACGTCCCGGGAGGGATGCGAAACAATCGGGCGCATGGACCTTCCGGTGATGCCGCCCGTGAAACCGATGCTCGCCAAGTCCGTGTCCACGATTCCGCCCGGAATGCACTACGAGGCCAAGTGGGACGGCTTCCGGGCGATCGTGCACCGGGACGGCGACGAGGTGGTGATCGGCAGCCGGACCGGCAAGCCGCTCAACCGCTACTTTCCCGAGCTGGTCGTCGCGCTGCGGGACAATCTGCCGCCTCGCTGCGTGCTCGACGGCGAGATCGTCGTGATCCACGACGGACGGCTCGACTTCGACCGGCTGAGCGAGCGCATCCACCCGGCCGACTCGCGGGTGCGGATGCTGTCCGAACAGACCCCGGCCGCCTTCGTCGCCTTCGACGTCCTCGCGGTGAACGACGAATCGCTGCTCTCCACCCCGCTCACGGACCGGCGGGCGGTGCTGGAGGCTGCGCTCTCCGGTGCCTCGGCGCCGGTCCATCTCGCTCCCGCCACCACGGACCTCGCCACCGCCCAGGAGTGGTTCGAGCACTTCGAGGGCGCCGGACTCGACGGGGTCGTCGCGAAGCCGCTCGATCTGCCCTACCGGCCCGACATCCGCGCGATGTACAAGATCAAGCACGAGCGGACCGCCGACTGTGTGGTGGCGGGCTACCGGGCCCACAAGAGCGGGCCGGTCGTCGGGTCGCTGCTGCTGGGTCTGTACGACACCGAGGGCGTCCTCCAGCACGTCGGAGCGTGTTCCGCCTTCTCGATGCAGCGGCGCGCGGAGCTCGCGGAGGAGCTGGAGCCGCTGCGCGAAGGCGTCGACAGCCATCCGTGGGCGGCTTGGGAGGACGCCGCGGCGCACGAGAAGGCGCGGCTGCCGGGCACGCCTAACCGCTGGTCGGGGAAGAAGGACCAGTCGTGGGTGGCGCTGCGCCCGGAGCGGGTCTGCGAGGTGGCCTACGACCACATGGAGGGCGACCGGTTCCGGCACACCACCCAGTTCCGCCGGTGGCGGCCGGACCGCACCCCCTCCGGCTGCACCTACGCGCAGCTGGAGGAAGTGGTGCGGTACGACCTGTCCGAGGTGCTGTCAGGCGGCTGAGGCGGCCGTGCCGGCGCACGGGTCGGGCGTCTCGGCGCCGGTCCCGGTGGGCGTGGTGTCGGACGGATCGGGGGACGGATCGGGGGACGGGGAGCCGGTCGGGCAGCCCGGGGCGCTGGTGCTCGGGTCCGGGGACGGGTCCGGTGATGTCGGTGGTGTGGTGGGTGACGTGGTCGGCGGCGTCGTCGGGTCCGTGGGTGTGGGGTCGGGGCCGGGAGATCCCGTGTCCGTCGGGTCGGGGCTGGGGCCCGGGTCCGTGGGTCCGG
Source organism: Streptomyces sp. NPDC055749 (assembly GCF_053617235.1). Classification (NCBI taxonomy): domain Bacteria; kingdom Bacillati; phylum Actinomycetota; class Actinomycetes; order Kitasatosporales; family Streptomycetaceae; genus Streptomyces; species Streptomyces sp. NPDC055749. The sequence goes on from NZ_JBSHFH010000022.1 coordinate 105,587, forward strand.
TCTCCGTCGGGTCGGGGCTCGGGCCCGGCGGTCGGCTGGGGTCGGGGAGCGTGGGCGACGGCGGTGGGCTGCTGGGCTGCGGTCCGATGACGATGCCGCCGCCGCCCTCCCCGGGACTCGCGGGCTTTCCGGGGCTGCCGGGTGCGCCCACCGGGGCCTTGGGTTCGGAGGGACCGCCCGCGCCGGGGCTGCGGGGTATGACTCCCCTGCCGTCGGCGACCGGATGGGTGCCCTGGCGGTAGAAGTCCAGCCAGGACAGCACCGTGCGCAGATAGGTGTCCGAGTGGTTGTAGCTCAGGATCGCCCGGTCCAGATCGCCCTGTGTGTTCAGGTTCCGGGTACCGGCGCAGAGGTAGTGGCCCGCCGCGAGCGCGGCGTCGTAGATGTTGTTGGGGTCACGGCGCCCGTCGCGGTTGCCGTCCTTCCCCCAGTGCGCCCAGGTGGAGGGGATGAACTGCATCGGCCCGACGGCCCGGTCGTACTGTGCGTCGCCGTCGTAGGCACCGTCGTCGGTGTCGCTGATGTTCGCGAACCCCACGCCGTTGAGGACGGGTCCGAGGATGCTGCCGAGTGTGGTGCCGTCGGAGTCGACCCGGCCGCCGCGTGCCTGCCCCGACTCCACCTTGCCGATCGCCGCGAGCAGTTGCCACGGCAGGTTGCAGCCGGGGTCGCTGCGGCCGAGTGCGCCCTCGGCCTTGCGGTAGGCGGCGAGGACCGTCGCCGGGATGCCCGCCTCGGCGTGTGCCTGGGCGGGTATCGCGGCGACCGGACCCGGCTTCCCGCCGCGCGGGGGCGGCGCGGGTGTCTTCAGCGGTGGTAACTCCGTATGGTACGAGTCGTCGTTGGGCACCTGGGTCCAGATCACGTCGTCCTGGGCCGCGGCCTTCTTCGCGTTCAGCGACTGGCCTGCGAACCCCGGCGCCTGGGATGCGGTGAGCGCGGCCATCGCGGCGACGGCGGTGGCCGTACCGGTGAGTCCGCGGAGCATTGTGCCGTTGAACCTCATGCGTGCTCTCCTGTCCCGGATCACTGCGTGAACGTGTCGATGGCGGAGATCCGCCAGCTCTCCCCGCGGCGAACGGCGTCCACTGCGAACATGGCCGCCGCGTACGTGGTCTCGTCCGCCTTGCCGGTACGGGTGTTGCTCTGGTCGGCGAAGACCAGCAGCCGGGCGCGGTCGCCGTCGAGCAGTTCCACGCCGCTCTCCGTCACGGTCGTGGTGAGGACGAGCTTCTGCGTCGGCGCCTGCGCCCGTACGTCGGCAAGCATCTCCTCGTGCTGGCCGACGGCCTTGCCGACGAGGTAAGTCCGCGCGGCACGCTGCGACTTGGCGGGCGAGGCGTAGTCGTACGAGAACACGGCGCCGACCGCCTCGGTGATCTGGCCCTTCACCTCGCTGGTCCTGCCGATGTCGGTGAGCGCGGTGTTCTGCCGGGACGGGTCGTCGCGCAGGCCCTCGGCCGAGGTGAGGGACCAGGCGGCGAAGGTGCCGAGGAGCACGGTGAGGGCGCACAGGACGGCGGGCAGCCGGACGCCGCGTACGGAGGGCCGCCGTTTCGGCGGCAGCGGCTCGGGTGGAGCTTCCTGCTCCGCTTCGGCGGTGACTGTTGCGGCGGCGGTCGTGGCAGTGGTGCGTTCGGCGGCTGCCGTGGCCAGGCGGCGCTGACGGTTGACGAGGTGACGTGTCGTCGACATGTCCGGGGTCCTCTCGGTGGCGGGGCGGGAGTCGGGTCGGGGTGCGTCAGCCGGCCGTGTTGCCGACGGGCGCCTGGCCGAGGGCGCTGAGCTTCCACCCCCCGGACGTCCGGGTGAGCTGACCGAGCATCCGGCTCTCCTTCACCGCGGGCTCGCCCTTCGGCGCGGTCACGGTGACCCGCAGCGCCACCATGACCGCTGCCCGGCCCGACCGGTCGTCGAGTTCGGTCACCGCACCCGACAGGACCTTGGCCGTGCTGACCGTCTTCGCCGACTCGATCTGCTTCACGAACTCGTCCCGTCCCTCAACGAGTTGCTGGTGCAGATCGCCCGTGGTGGAGTCCTCCCAGCTGTCCAGGCCCTGCTCCACCTTCTGGTGGTCGAGGGTGTTCATGTTCTGGACGGCCTGCTCGCCCGCGGCCAGCACGTCGTCGCGGGCCTGTGCGTACGCCGCCGAGTCGTCGTGGGCCGCCTCGTACCGGGACAGGCCGCCCCAGCCTGCCGCGCCCGCCGCCGCGACCGTCAGCACGATCGCCGCCACCAGCAGCGGATTGCGCGTCGTCCGTACCCGTGCCATTGATGTCTCTCCCTACCGAGAGGTGATCTCGACGATGTACCAGCGCCCGTCGCGGAGTTCGGCCGAGACGGAGAGCTGTGCGGCGGCCGTGGTCGGCGCCTTGCCCTGGCGTTCGTAGACCTGGTCGAGGAAGACCAGGAGCCGGGCGCTGCTGCCGGTCAGCCGGGTCACTCCGGCGCGTACGACCTGTGTGGTCAGCGTCAGCCTCTGGTCGGCAGCCTGCTTCTCGACCTGGCCGAACAGTGCCGCGTACTGCGTGAGCGCCTTCCCCGCGAGGACCTCCTTCGCCGACGCCTTGGTGGCGGCGGTGGCCTGGGGGCTGTACGAGAACACCTTTCCGAGGGCGCTGCTGACGTCCCCCACGACCTCGGTGGTCGCCTCCGTGTCCGTCAGGGCCCGGTTGGACGTGGCGGGAGTGTCCCTCAGCTGCTGCCCCTCGACGAAGAGCGCGCCGCCGGCGACGAGCAGTGCGGCCGTCAGGAGCGTCCCGACTACGCGGGGCCAGTGGCGGCGGGCCGCCGTCACCGTCCGGGTCGCTTCGGTCTTTTCGGCTTGCTCGGTGTCCACCCCGGTGCTCACTGTTCCCGCGTTCGCGCTCATGCGCCGCCCCCGACCGGGATCGCCGTCAGCGCCCTGACCTTCCAGCCGTCCCCGGTACGGGCGAGCATGGCCTCGAAGCGCTTGCGCTCCGTCCCGCCCTTTCCGGTGCGCGGGGTGACCTCGACGTCCACGGTCGCGATCAGCGACGCCGTCCCGGACCGTTCGTCGAGCGCGGTGAGCGCCGCGTCGGTGACCTTTCCGCGGGCCGTGGTTCCGGATTTCGTCAGCTCGCCCTCGTCCTTGCTCCTGGTGCGCTTCAGCTGGTCGTGGAGCGGTCCTGTGGAGGAGTCGAGCCAGGACGTCAGGCCCGTCCGTACGCTCCCGGCGTCGCTGCCGTCCAGGCTGTTGAGCCGGGCGACGTTGCGTTTCCCGTCGGCGAGTGCGGCGTCGCGGGCCTTCGCGTACGAGAGGGTGTCGTCGCTCCGGGCCTGGGCGTAGGACCAGCCGCCGAGTACGCAGACCAGTACGGCGGCGAGCAGCACGGCCCAGCCGGCGGGGTTTCTCACGCGCCGGATCATCGGCCGCCTCCGAGCCCCAGCAGGCCGGCCATGCCGTCGGCCTCGGGCCGGGCGGCACCGGTCGCGCCGAGAGCGCCAGGAAGCGGGGTGCCCGTTCCGGCTCCCAGGAGCTGCGGACCCGGCTCGACCGGCTCGGGCACGGGTCCGCCCTTCGGGGCGTTCGCGCTGCCGCGGACGTTGATGCCGGTGCCGGGCGACGAGGTGCAGCGCGCCTTGGTGTTGACCGAGGCGGCGGGCTTGGTGACGAATCCGTTGCGGTAGGTCGTGCCGCCGTATCCGGCGGTGCAGGGAAGCGGTTCGAAGAAGGTGACCGACATGCCGAACCTGGCCCCGTCCTCGTCGACCGCGCTCGACCCCGCCGCGACGACCGCGGGGAGTTTCACGAGGAGTTCCTCCAGGCCGCGCTGCCGGGTGACGGCCACCTCGGATGTGGTGAGGAGGTTGGCGACGACCACTCCGAAGCTCGGGTCGAGATCGCGCAGCAGGCCGCTGATCTGTCCGGCGGCATCGGGGGCGGTGGCGATGAGCCTGCGCAGATCGGTGTCGGAGCCCTTGAGTTCGGCGGCGAGCTCCTTGGCCCCCGACGCGAAGCCCTTCAGCGCTTCGCCCTCCTCCGCCTGCGTGCGCAGAACGGTCTCGCCGTCGGCCATCAGCTTTGTCGTGACCGGCAGGGCCTCGTCCGCCGCCCGGACGAACTCGCTGCCGGTGTCCAGGAGTACCTGGAGGTCGTCGCCGCGTCCGTTGAACGCGGCGCCGAACTCGTCGACGACGGTGCGGAGATTCTCCAGGTCGACGGAGCTCGCCAGGTCGTTGACGCCGGTGAGGACATCGGTGGGCGGCGCGGGGATCGTGGTGTCGGCCTGGTCGATGACCGAGCCGTTCCCGAGGAACGGGCCGTCCTGGCGGGTGGGCCGGAGGTCGATGTACTGCTCACCGACGGCCGAGAGGTTGGCGACGACGGCCGCCAGGCTGTCCGGGATGGGCGGTGCGTCGTTCTCGATGCGCAGTTCCGCCTCGACACCGTCGTCGGTGAGCTCGATCGGCCCGACCCGGCCCACGGACACCCCGCGGTAGGTCACGTCGGAGTGGGTGTACAGGCCGCCGGTCTGCGGGAGTTGGACCGTGACGGTGTAGTAGCCGCGCAGTCCGACGTAGTGGCCGAGGTCCGCGTACCGCACTCCGAGGTAGCCGAGTACGAGTACGGCGGTGAGCAGGAAGGCGATGTTCTTCAGCCGGATCGCGGGAGTGATCATCGTGCGCTCCCCTGCGAGATCTCTGGGACGGACGGGAGGGGAAGCGGGAGCGCCGCAGCGGACAGGGGGCCGGGTGGGCTGGTGCCGGGCTTGGGCTGCGGAGGAACGGGGGGATCGGGTGTGAGCGCCGGGATGACCTGTGTGCCGGGCATCGCCGTCACATCGAGGTAGACGTTGAGGTAGTCGCCCTTCACCCCGCGCAGCACCTCGTCGGTGAACGGATAGGTGAAGAGCACCTGGAGGGAGTCGGGCAGGTCCTGGCCGGAGTCGGCGAGTGCCTTGAGGGTGGGGGCGATGGCCTTGAGGTCGGCGATCATGTCGGCCTTGCTCTTGTTGATCGTGTCGACGGCGACGGTGGAGAGCGTGTCGAGCGATCGCAGCATGGTGAGGAGGGACCCCCGCTGCTTCTCCAGGACCTTCATGCCGGGGCTGAGCCCGGTGAGGACCGTTCCGACGTCCTGCTTGCGGGTGGCCAGGGTGGCCGCGAGGCGGTTGACACCGTCGAGAGCCTGGGTGATGTCCCCTTTGTGGTCGTCGAGGTTGGTGACCAGGGTGTCGACGCGGCCGAGCATCGAGCGGATCTGGGGTTCCTGCCCGGCGAGCGCCTTGTTCAGTTCGGTGGTGATGGTCTTGAGCTGGTTGATGCCACCGCCGTTGAGAAGCATCGACAGGGCCCCGAAGACCTCTTCGACCTCCGGGTTGCGGTTGGTGCGGGCGAGCGGGATGCGGGCTCCGTCGGCGAGGGTGCCGCGGGCGGTTCCGGCGGCCGGCGGCGAGAGCTGGATGAATTTCTCGCCGAGGAGGCTGGACTGTTCCAGGTGCGCGTACGCGTTCTCGGGGAGCTCGATCCTCCCGTTGACGCGCATGGTGACCTTGGCGGTCCAGCTGCCGGGGGTGAGGGAGATCCTGGTGACCCGCCCGACCGCGACGTCGTTGACCTTCACCGAGGACTGCGGGGCGAGGCTGAGCACGTCGCCGAACTCGGCGGTGATCTCGTACGGGCTGTCGCCGAGGTCGGCGCCACCGGGCAGCGCCACCTGGTCGATGCCCGTGAACGTCGGTACGTCGACGGTGGTCACGACCACGGCGACCGCGACCCCGGCGGCGATCAGGGCGGCGACGCCGGTCGTACGGGCCCCGGGTCTGCGCAGGGCACGGCTCATCGGTTCGCCCCCTTCCGCGTCGTGGACTTCTCCGGGGTGCCGTAGACGGTGCCTATCTCGGGGAGCGGCAGTACGGGCAGTTCCTTGCGGCGGGTGGCGTCCACCGGCTGGAGACCGGCGATCCCTGTCGTACCTGCCGCCGGGTCGACCAGGGGGCCGCCCATGGAGAGTTCGTTGAGGTTGGTCCGGCCGTTGAGTGTGCGGTTGGCCGGGTCGTACGCGTTCAGGACGTTGCCGGCCGCGAGCGGCAGCGTGTCCATGGCTTCGGCGAGCGAGGCCCGCTGGTCGACGAGGGTCTGGGTGAGCGGCACCAGGGCGTCGACGTTCTTCTTCAGGGAACCGCGGTTCTTCTGGATGAAGCTCTTGACCTGGCCGAGCGCGGTACCGAGCTCCCTGAGCGCCGCGCTGAGGTTCTTCTTGTCGTCGGCGAGGAATCCGGTGACGGAGTTGAGTTGCTGTTCGGCGGCGCGCACATTGCCGTCGTTGTCCTTGAGCATGGTGGTGAACGTCTGGAGGTAGGAGAGCGTGTCGAAGAGGTCGCCGCTGCTCCTGTCCAGAGTCTTCGTCGCCTTGCCGAACTGCTCGATGGAGTCCCCGATGGCCTTTCCGTTGCCGTCGAGGTTCTTCGCCCCCGTGTCGAGGAGTCCGGCCAGCGCTCCGTCCGCGTTGGCTCCGTCGGGGCCGAGCGCCGTGGAGAGCTCGGTGATGGATGCGTACAGCTGGTCGACCTCGACGGGTGTGGCGTTGTTCGCGGCGGGCAGCACCGCGTTGTCGGCGAGCTGCGCTCCCCCGTCGTACGCGGGCGCGAGCTGGACGTACCGGTCGGCGACGAGGCTGGGGGCGACGACGACTGCGTGCGCTTCCTTCGGCACTTTGATGCCCTTGTCGAGCTTCAGGGTGACCTCGACCTCCTCACCCCGCGGCGTGACCGATTCGACGGTGCCGGCCTTCACGCCGAGGATGCGCAGGTCCGATCCCGCGTACACACCGGTGGCCCGGTCGAAGTAGGCGGTGATGGTCGTCTTCCCCTCCTCGTCCACGGCCATCACTCCGGAGGTGGCGGCGACGGCCACGACGGCGAGTCCTGCGCCGATGGAGACGATGCGCGTGAGTCTCATGTCAGCGACCGCCTTGCTTCGGAGGCATGCATCCGGGCACCTCGGGGTCCTGGGGAGGCAGGTAGTTCTTCGGGACGACACCGCAGACGTAGTTGTCGAACCACCGCCCGCTGCCGAGGGTGTTGCCGACGAGCCGGTTGTACGAGCCGGTCAGCGCGAGCACCTTGTCCAGGCTCTTGCGGTTCTTCACCAGGACGGCGGTGACCCGGCCGAGCGAGTCCAGGGTGGGCTTCAGCTGCTTGTTGTTGTCCTCGACGATCCCGGTGAGCTGGGTGCCCAGGTCACGGGTGCCGGTGAGCAGCAGATGGATGGAGTCGCGGCGGGCCTGGATCTCGCCGAGGAGCAGGTTGCCGTCCTCCAGGAGTGTTTCGAAGCTGCTCTTCTTGCCGGCGAGGGTCTTGGTGAGCTGCTTGCTGCCCTTGAGGAGGGTGACGAGCTGCGCGTCGCGTTCGGAGACCGTCCTGGACAGTGCGGAGAGCCCGTCGGCGGCGCTGCGTACGTCGGGCGGTGAGTCCTTGAAGGTCGCCGAGATCGTCTCGAAGCTCTTGGCGAGCTGGGCGGTGTCGATCTCGCCGATGGTCTCGCCGAGTCCGTTGAACGCCTGGGTGACGTCGTACGGGGAGGTGGTGCGGCTCGCCGTGATGCGGGTGCCCGGGTCCTGCGGGGCGTCGCCCAGCGGGTCGACGGCGAGGTACTTCTCGCCGAGCAGGGTCTTGATGGCGATGCCTACGGTGGAGGCGTTGCCGATCCAGGCGTCCTCCACCCGGAATTCGACCTTCACCTTGTCGCCGTCGAGCGAGACACCGGTGACCTCTCCGACCTTCACGCCGGCGACCCGTACCTCGTCGCCGTCGGCTAGTCCGGCCGATTCGGTGAAGTCGGCGCTGTAGGTGGTGCCGCCGCCGATGAAGGGCAGCGAGTCGGCGCGGTAGGCGCCGAGTCCGACGAGGGCCAGGACGAGCAGTCCGACGATGCCGACGGCGACGGGGTTGCGTTCCCGTACGGGCTTGATTCTCATGCCAGGCACCTCGGTTGGGTGATCGCGATGCCGGTGGGCGGCGCGCTGCCGTTGTCGGTCGTGACCCCGGCGACCTTGGCCTCGCAGAGGTAGAGGTTGAGCCACGAGCCGTACGAGGTGAGGCGGGTGATCGCCGCCATCTTCGCCGGGGTCTTCGCGAGGAAGTTCTCGATCTGCGGCTGCCCCTTCTCCAACTGACGTGTCAGTCGCCCGAGTTGCTTGATGTCTTCCTTGAGCGGCTTGCGGCCGTCGTTGAGCAGGTCGGCGGTGACGGTGGTGAGCGCGCCCATCGCCGTCACCGCTTCGCCCAGCGGCTTTCGGTCACCGGCGAACCCCGTGACGAGCTTCTCCAGGGTGACGACGAGGTCGTTGAAGCCGGCCTCGCGGTCGTTGACCGTCTTCAGGACGGTGTTGAGGTTCTTGATCACCTCGCCGATCACCTTGTCCTTGGCGGCAACGGTGCTGGTGAGCGAGCCGACGTGCTGGAGGATGCTGTCGACTGTGCCGCCCTCGCCCTGGAGCACCTGGACGATGGAGCCCGCGAGCTGGTTGACGTCCGGCGGGGACAGTCCCTCGAACAGGGGCTGGAAGCCGTTGAAGAGCTGGGTGAGGTCGAGGGCCGGGGTCGTGCGGGAGAGCGGGATGGTCGATCCGGCCGCGAAGCTCTCGCCGACCGGGCCGACGCCCTGGTCGAGGTCGATGTACCGCTGGCCGACCATGTTGAGGTACTTGATCGAGGCGGTCACCGATGCGGGCAGTTCGCGCCCCTTGCGGACGGCGAAGCCGACCTCGGCGAGTCGTTTGTCGGCCACCGCGATCGACTCGACCTGCCCGACCTCGACCCCGGCGATCCGGACGCTGTCTCCTACGATCAGTCCGGTGGCGTCCGTGAACCTGGCCTTGTACGTGGTCGTGTCGCCGACCCCCGTGTTGGCGATGGACAGTGCCAGCACCGTGGTGGCCAGGACGGTCACCAGGATGAAGGCGATCGACTTCGCGAGCGGTCCCGCGAGTGAGCGGCGCTTCACTTGAGCTTCACCTCCGCACCGCGGAAGGCCGGACCGATGAGCACGCTGCTCCAGTCGGGCAGGGTCTGCGGCTGGACTTTCAGTGAGGGAGCGACCAGTTCGTTGACGAGCCGGGACTCCTGAGGGGAGTTGGGAAGGCCGAGGGCGGTCTCGGCGGCCGGCGGCCGGCCGGTGGCCGGGGCGCCCGCCTGTGCCTTGCGGGCGTCGGCGGTCGGGGCGCTCCTGCCGACGTACGGAACCGAGTAGCAGCGCGGTCCGCCGGTCGCGTTGTAGACCGGGGTATCCCTGCCGGGCACGTACTTCCCCTTGGACGGGACGGACTTGACCGTGACGTGGAGTCCGGGCTGCTTCGTGCCCTTGCCGAGCGCCTTGTCCATGGCCGGGATGAATCCGGTGACGGCTCGCAGCGTGCAGGGGAATTCGTCGGAGTACGTGGCGAGGAGCTCCAGGGTCGGCCTGCCGGAGGCGGAGAGCCGGATGAGGTTGTCCTTGTTCTTCAGGAGGAAGGCGGTGACGTCCTGCGCCGACGCGGTGGTGGCCCCGTACAGGCCGGACAGTTCCGCCTGCTGTTCGGCGATCGTGGAGCTGGTGGTGGTGAAGTCGGTCAGCGCGTCCAGGACATCGGGTGCGGCGTCCCCGTAGACCCTGCTCACTTTGACCAGTTCCCTGATGTCGGCGTTCAGGGTGGGCAGTTGCGGGTTGAACTCGGCCAGGTGTGCGTCGAGTGTGACGAGCGTGTCGCCGAGTTTCTCGCCGCGCCCTTCGAGTGCCTGGGAGACGGCGTTGAGGGTGGCGGAGAGCTTCTCCGGCTTCACGGCGGTGAGCAACGGCAGGACGTTGTCGAGGACTTGCTCCAGCTCGATGGCGTTGCTGGATCGGTCCTGCGGGATGACGGCCCCGTCCTTGAGCGCACTGGCGGACGGGACGGGTGGGGGTACGAGCGCCACGAACCGTTCGCCGAAGAGTGTGGTGGGCAGCATCTGGGCGGTGACGTCGTCGGGTATCTGCTCCAGCTTGCCCGGCTGAATGTCCAGGGTGAGTCTGGCCCCGTCGCCGTCGGCCGCGATATCGCTGACCTGGCCGATGACGACGCCGCGCAGCTTCACATCGGCGTTGTCGTGCATCTCGTTGCCTACGGAACCCGTGCGTACGGTCACCGTGGCGCTGTCGGTGAAGTCCTTCTCGTACACCGAGACGGATACCCACACGAGCACGACGGGCACGAGCAGGAAGGTGACGCCGGCGAGTCTGCGCCGCACGGTCCGTGTCGCCCGGGAACTCATCAGCCGGCCACCTTCACCGTTGTCGTCGCACCCCAGATGGCGAGCGAGAGGAAGAAGTCGGTGACGCTGATCAGCACGATCGCGTTACGCACCGACCGGCCGACCGCCACTCCCACTCCGGCGGGCCCGCCCGTGGCGTGGAAGCCGTAGTAGCAGTGGGCGAGGATCACCAGGACGCTGAAGATCAGCACTTTGAGCACCGAGAGCAGCACGTCGTCCGGGGAGAGGAAGAGATTGAAGTAGTGGTCGTACGTGCCGGCGGACTGGCCGTTGAACAGGATGGTGATGTAGCGGGACGCGATGTACGAGGAGAGCAGCCCGATCGCGTACAGCGGGATGATCGCGACGACCCCGGCGATGATGCGCGTCGTGACGAGGTAGGGCATGGAGCGCACGCCCATCGCTTCGAGGGCGTCGACCTCCTCGTTGATCCGCATGGCGCCGAGCTGCGCGGTGAAGCCCGCGCCGACCGTCGCGGAGAGCGCGAGTCCGGCCACCAGGGGAGCGATCTCACGGGTGTTGAAGTAGGCGGAGATGAAGCCGGTGAAGGCGGAGGTGCCGATCTGGTTGAGGGCCGCGTACCCCTGGAGGCCGACGACCGTGCCCGTGAACAGAGTCATCGCGATCATCACACCGACGGTGCCGCCGATGACTCCGAGACCACCGCTGCCGAAGGCCACTTCGGCGAGGAGCCGCTGGACCTTCTTCAGATAGCGGCGCAGCGTCCGCGGGATCCAGACCAACGCCCGTACGTAGAAGACGAGATGATCGCCCGCCTTGTCGAGCCCGCTGAGCATCGGCATCGGTCAGCCCCCCTTCGCGGGGACGATCTGGAGGTAGATCGCCGTGAGGACCATGTTCACGAAGAACAGCAGCATGAAGGTGATGACGACGGACTGGTTGACCGCGTCCCCGACTCCCTTGGGCCCGCCGCGCGGGTTGAGTCCGCGGTAGGCGGCGACGACGCCCGCGATGAACCCGAAGATCAGGGCCTTGAACTCGCTGATGTACAGGTCGGGAAGTTGCGCGAGGGCCGAGAAGCTGGCGAGGTACGCACCGGGTGTGCCGTCCTGCATGATCACGTTGAAGAAGTAGCCGCCGAGGGTGCCGACGACCGAGACGAGGCCGTTCAGCAGGACGGCGACGAACATGGTGGCGAGGACGCGGGGGACGACGAGGCGCTGGATGGGCGAGACGCCCATGACCTCCATCGCGTCCAGCTCCTCGCGGATCTTCCGCGAGCCGAGGTCGGCGCAGATCGCCGAACCGCCGGCCCCCGCGATGAGCAGCGCCACGATGAGCGGGCTGGCCTGCTGGATGACGGCGAGGACACTGGCGCCGCCGGTGAAGGACTGGGCGCCGAGTTGTTCGGTGAGCGAGCCGACTTGGAGGGCGATGACCGCGCCGAAGGGGATGGAGACGAGGGCGGCGGGCAGGATGGTGACGCTTGCGATGAACCAGAACTGCTCGATGAACTCCCGCACCTGGAAGGGCCTGCGGAAGATCGCCCGGGTCACCGCTGCCGCCAGGGCGAACAGCTTCCCGGTCTCCCGCAGCGGGGCGAGCAGCCGAGTCGGGGGCGTCTGCTCGGGCGGCTTCTGTGCCTTCTCGGGCGGCTCGGGTGGCCGCACCGGCAGGGGTGCCGTCACGGGCGCGCACCGCCCAGGGTCGGGGTGTAGCTGTTCAGGATGGCCGTACGGGCGGCCTCCGGCAGCTGGCCCATCATCGAGATGACCCGTTCCCGGCGGCGCAGGGCGCCCTGCCGTACGGGCATGCCGGGCGAGGGCTCCAGCTGCGGTACGACGGTGCGCGGACCGGAGCCGTATCCGCTCCCGTGCCCGTTCACCTGCTCGGCGGCGAGGGTGGCCGCGTCCTTCTCCTCGGACATCCCGATGGGGCCCTCGCGGCGCCCTGCGAGGAACTGCGACACGACGGGCACATCGCTGGTGAGCAGTACCTCGCGCGGCCCGAAGGTGACGAGGTTGCGGCAGAACAGCATGCCCATGTTGTCGGGGACGGTGGCCGCGATGTCGAGGTTGTGGGTGACGATGAGCATCGTCGCGTCGATCTGCGCGTTGAGGTCGATCAGCAGCTGGGAGAGATAGGCGGTACGGACGGGGTCGAGTCCGGAGTCCGGTTCGTCGCAGAGGATGATCTGCGGGTCCAGGACGAGGGCGCGGGCCAGGCCGGCGCGCTTGCGCATTCCGCCGGATATCTCACCGGGCAGTTTCCCTTCGGCGCCCAGCAGTCCGACGATGTCGATCCGCTCCATGACAATGCGCCGGATCTCGGACTCCTTCTTGCGGGTGTGCTCACGCAAGGGGAAGGCGATGTTGTCGAAGAGCGACATCGAGCCGAAGAGGGCGCCGTCCTGGAACATGAGCCCGAAAAGCTTCCGGGTCTCCATGATTTCCCGTTCGGGGCTGTTGACCATGTCGACGCCGTTGATGAGAACGCGTCCCTGTTCCGGCTTCAGAAGACCGATGACGGACTTAAGGAAGACGGTCTTTCCGGTACCGGAGGGGCCGAGCATCACGCTCACCTCTCCGGCCGGGAGAGTCAGGCTGACGTCCTGCCAGATGTTCTGCTTACCGAAGGACTTCGTCAGGCCTTCGACGACTATTTCGATTCCCATCGACCCTCCCTCGAAGTGGTGGTGAACGTGGCATCAGGAGGCGCACGGTATGTCCGCCGAAACCGCCAGGACAAGCCGTTGAACAGCGGAAATCGGCGGAGTTCGATCTCCGGCCGGACCGCTTGTCACCGAATGACAAACCCGCTCCGCGGCTTTGTCATCATCTGCGCAAGCACTCCGTGTATGCCTGGTCGTGCGGCCCAATCGGGACGCTACGGGCCAGTAACCTGAGTGCGCAATACTGGATACATACTTTCCTCGAACGTTGCGCCGGGGCCCGATTTCCTTGTCAGTGAGTGAGTGATCCGCGCAGGGAAACTGTCAGAAACACAGAAGCTCTTCCGGACAACCGGCCCGGAAGAGCTTCTGTGTTTCCAGCCCGAGGTCAGCGTTCGGGCGTGGGCACCGCCGGCGGACAGTTCACATCCGGATTGGTGGCCACGCACAGGGGTGCCTGAATCATCTTGGTGTAGTTGTCCGCCTCCTTGCCGGCACTGGAGACAGCTGCCGTGAAGACGGCGTCGAGGTCCTCACCGACACCGCAGCCCTCGAACGGCGGAATATGGGCATACCCGGTGAGAGGCCCGCCGAAGGCCACCAGGTACCCGAAGCGCGGGTAGCTCGTCCCATAGCCCCTCAGCACCTGCTCGAAGGGTCTGGACGTACGGCAGTTCGGCCCCACATCGAGCGGGACCCCGTTGACCTCGACGTCGTACAACCGCATGGAGAGTTGAGCGGTGATCGTGGTCCACTCGGGCCAGGTCGGGTCATTGGTCACCGTATGACTGTGGACGGAGGCAGGCCCTCCCACCTGTTCGAGAACCATGGTGGCGGTGGTCGGCATGAAACCGTAGGTGAGGAAGGTCGACTTGCTCGGCGGGAGCTGCCTCTTCCCCTTGTGGTCGAACTCCACCTCGGACTCCACGTCGATGGTGCTGGCGCAGCCGTCTGCGATGTACCGCTTGTTCATGACGACGTTCATGAAGGCCGGTCCCAGCGAGGTCGCGCCGTCGAGCTTGACGGCGTTCGCGTAGCCGGCCGCGTACGCCTGCGCGGTCGTCATCACCCACTCGGGCGGAATCTCGATCGGGCAGCTGTCCGGCGGATCGTCGTCCAGGGAGTCAAGACGCCGGTCCATCAGTCCCTGGATCCTCTCCCTGACCGAGGGCGTGACGCCCGGCCCGGCTGTCGCAGGGGGCTTTTCCGGCGGCGGTGCCGGGCTGCTCGTGGCGGGTCCGGGTACGACAGGGTCGGTGCTCCCGCGCACCGTGATCGCGCCGAGGGTTCCCCCCTGTTCACCGGCGGGCTCGCAGTGGACCGCGAGTCCGGGGGGTGCGGTCGGAGCGCCCTCGGCCGTGAGGGTCGTGAAGTCGAGGTCGAGGGCCATCGGTGCCAGAGTCGCGCGGCCCGGGCTGCCGAACGACACCGTGGGCACGTCGCCCCTGGCGACGAGGACGGCTCCGCCCTCCGTCGGCACGGCCACCGGTTCGGCCTTGAGGTCCTTCCAGGAGGCATCGGCCGACTCCTCCCCCTGAGTGTTGCGGACCGTCAGCTCCGCGACGGTCGAGAAGGTGGCCCCCCGCGTCTCGGTGAAATGGCTCAGCGAGGACTGCGGCAGCTCCACCTCGACCGAGACGCCCCCGGGCCGGATCTTCTCCCCGGTCCGCACGACGGAGGGAAGTTCGGCGGAGACCCGGACAACGGTCTCTTCCATGCCGGAGGGGAAGGCACAGGCGTAGGAGAGCAGGACCTCCGACTCCTGTGTGGCGGCGGCCGATTCGGCGCTCGGAATGAGCGCGGTAGCGACTACGAGCGCCCCGCCCACGGCGAGGTGGAGCGGGCGCCTCGCTGCGGCCCGCGGGTCGACAGTCATGCGGATGAGTCCTTCCGGCGGCCCTTCGGACAGATGGAGCACGATCCCTACCGGCGGGTACGGTACGCAGGCCCGTACCCCTTGGGAAGAGCTGACCGTGTAATCGGCGGAGCGACGTACGGAGTTTGGCGCCGCATGACAAAACGGGCCCGTCCGGTTGTCAGTCCGTGCGTGCCGGCAGGCCCGTGCGGGTGCCCGGCCGCCCGATTCGCACGGCCGGGCACCTCGTTCATCTACCGGCGGTCATCGGGGTCGCTCAGCTTCCGACAATGACCGGGGACTTGCCCGTCGCGCCGCTCACGATGGTGTACAGACCCGCGAAGCTGGCCGTCGCACCGACGATCCCGCAGCCGCCGCCCACCTTGTTGCTGATGGTCAGCGTGAGGCCACCACCGGCGGTGTTGAGGGTGCCGTTGGCTCCCCCGCTCGTCGGGTTGTTGTACTTGGCCGCGACCTTGCCGACGACATTGAACGAGCAGGGGCCGAGCACGCTGCTGCCGCTCACCGTCGCCTTGATCGCCCGGATCTCACCCGTGACCTGTCCAGTGCTGTTGGTGCCCGCACCGGCCGTGTAGTCGAGGCCCCAGATCTCCCACGGAGGCGTGACATTGGTCGTCACGGTCCAGGTGCTGCTGAAGGGGCCTGTGCAGGGCGCGTTGAAGGAGATGGAGCTGATGTTCGCCAGCTTCGCGGGGCTTCCGGCGACCGGAGACGTGGGCGCGGAACCCGCGGCGGCGGACGACGCGCACTGGATCTTGTTGCCGTTGTTGTCCGTCAGGACCGTCAGACCGGCGCTCCCGGTGAACGCTCCGGTCGGCGTGATGGTCCAGCTGGTCGGCGCGGCGATCGCCGACGGGGCCGCGAGGGCCACCGACGCCACAGCGGCACCGACAGCGGTCAGGACCTTAGTCCTCTTGATCATGATGGTTCTCCCTTTTCCTGTCCCGCAGGGGAATTGAGTGAGTTTCGCGTGGGGAAGCATCTGTGGAATTTCCAGATGCACTCGATACAGGACCGACTGTCGCGCTGTTCCACGATGCTCTTTCTGCGGAAGTCGCGGAAAGAGAGAACAAGGCACCGCCGCACCCGGCAAGCGGTGCTCCCCGGCCTACTTCACTGCCGAGTGCCAGAACCGCGAAAGCGCCTTGCCCTCGTCGGGGGCCAGGGATGCCGGGTCGTAGGGGCTTCCGAAGTACGTCGAGGTGTTGTTCAGCTTCACGTTGTTCTTGCCGGCGGCGGACGGCAGACCCGTCTTGAGGTTGACCGCCCAGTCCAGGAGACCGGCTCCGCAGCCACTGGCGCCGGGGACGGCGAAGGCGGTATCGGCCTGGTTCGCGCCGGAGAAGGTGTACCGGCCCATCTCGCCCGTTTCGCTGGGAGTGCCGTTGCCCTCGAACTGCTGGAGGGAGAGCGAAGGCACCGTCTCGTTCCGCGGCTTCAGCAGGACCGGGTTGGCGGTGGTGCCGATGTAGCACTTGTCGCCGAGGAACGGGTTCTTGAGGTGGATGCGCACCGGAATGGTGAGAATGGGCTCGCCCGCGGAGAACGCCGCGGCCATATTGAAGTCACGCGGTGCGCCCGCCGGTTCGATGGTCGCCGTGACACGGTTCAGGTTGACGTCGGTGAGCTGCCGGCAGATTCCGGAGACGAACGGAATCCCGCTCGGGCACATGATGCCGAGAAGGCCGCCGGGGATATCCGCGGAATCCGCGACGAGCGCACCCTCGGCAGGGGCCACCAGCGTGGTGGTGCCGTCGCTGTGCTGGATCACTCCGAGCTGGAGATCGGTCTTCGTGGTCGGCACCTGCGAGGAGCCGAGCTTGATGGAGCCGCTCGCGGAACTGGAGGAGATGCAGGTCGCGACGTTGGTGACACCGTCTGCCGCCAGCATGGCGGGGGCATCCACCGGGCAGCGGTTGAACGGTGCCCAGTGACCGTTCAGTTGGCCGGCCGCCGTGGCCGTACCGGTGGAGAGCAGGGCGGTGAACGCCGTGAAGCCTGCCAGCAGCCCCATACGCGTTGTGGTGGAAACGGATCTCATGTCGTCCCCTCTTTGACTTGCCGTGTCGGCAATGCACGTCGGCGCGTGGCAGTCCGCAGCCGGAAGTTCTGAGCGCCAAATTTCGGGCAGATTTCGCGCCCCAATTGGCCAAGCCGGATGTTACTCACCGGAAACAGGGCGACACAATCCTGCGGCTTAAGATCTTTTCCAGGGCAAGGATTTTAATAGATAAATGAGCACCCGGACGCGTCTGAATTATCAACGGGTGCGTACGTACGCCTAAATGCGAGGCCCGCCGGTATCAAGAACCCGGTCGGCGGTGCACAGGGAACGGGAGGCCGCGGCCGGGCCACGGGAGCGCATGACCACCGGCGCACCGGAGCTCGGCGGCCGGAATGCATTGCCCGAAAATGAGCGCGCGTCCGCCCCATCCGCACCGAACTCCCACCATGCGGCCGAGATGTGTGCCCCCTGCGCTCCGATCCTGTCCAAGTGGTGGGCTCCGCCCATGACTTGGTCTATCTTCGTCGCGGACTTGGTACGCACCTGTCGGTTCGTGGGAGCGCTTTCCCCCCACCGCCTCACCCCACCATCGGGCGCCGAGAGCAAGGGGACACGTCATGCCACATCTCATACAGCCGTTGGACATCGGAGACCCCCTGGGGCCACTCCCCCAGGAATTCGCCGCGATCATGCGGCCCGAACTGCCCAGCCTGATCAAGGAGATCGGCGTCGAGGTCACCCGGGCCTATCCGGAATACGCCCGTCTACTTGACGGACCCAATGGTCAGGCCATCCGAGTCGGCGTGGAACAGAGCCTTTCCTCGTTCGTCGACCTCGTCGCCGAGCCGTCCTCGCCCACCACGCTGCGCGACGACATGTGCCGCCGTTTCGGGCGGTTCGAGGCATACGAGGGCCGCAGTATGGAAACCCTTCAGGGCGCCTATCGCCTCGGCGCCCGGGTGGCCCTGCGGCGGGCCAAGAAGGTCGGCCGCAGCTACAACTTCTCCCCGACGCTGATGCTGAGTTTCGCCGACGCGCTGTTCGCCTACATCGACGAACTGGAATCGCTTTCCCGCGAGGGCTTCCTCGAAGTGCAGTCGCAGGCGGGCGAGCAGAGCGAGGCGCTGCGCCGTCGCCTCCTGCACCTGATCCTCTCCGGCAGTCCCGTTCCCCGGTCCGCCATCGCCGACCTCTGCG
>NZ_JBSHFH010000023.1:0-118520 GCF_053617235.1 Streptomyces sp. NPDC055749
GCGCCGCCGATGCCCGCGCTCATGACGTCGCCGAAGATATAGACGAACAGCAGCAGCAGCATGATCGGTGTGAGCAGCAGGTTCAGGGTCAGGGAGGGGTAGCGGCGGGCGTGCAGCAGGTTGCGGCGCAGCATGGTGGAGGAGTCGCGGACGGCGAGGGAGAGGGTGCTCATCGGACGTTCTCCTTGGGCTCGTTGGGCTGGGCGGGCTGGGCGGGGATGTTCGTGCTGCTGGTGAGGGCGAAGAACACGTCGTCGAGGTCGGGGGTGTGCACGGTCAGCTCGTCCGCCTCGATGCCGGCCGAGTCCAGCCAGTCGAGGATCGAGCGCAGCTCGCGCTGGCTGCCGCCGCTGGGGATCTGCAGCGACAAAGCCTCGTCGTCGCGGGTGACTTCGCGCAGTGCGGTGGCGGCTGCCTGGTAGGCGTCCGGGTCGGAGAAGCGGAGGCGGATGTGTCCGCCGGGGATGAGCCGCTTCAGTTCTTCCGCGATGCCTTCGGCGGCGATCTTCCCGTCGTTGAGCACCGCGATACGGTCGGCGAGCTGGTCGGCCTCCTCCAGGTACTGGGTGGTGAGGAAGACGGTCACCCCGTCCGTGACGAGCTCCCGGATGATCTGCCACATGTTGTGGCGGGAGCGGGGGTCGAGGCCGGTGGTGGGTTCGTCGAGGAAGATGATCCGCGGGTTGCCGACCAGCGTCATCGCGATGTCCAGGCGGCGCTTCATGCCGCCGGAGTAGGTGGAGGCGGGCTTCTTCGCCGCCTCCGTCAGGTCGAAGCGCTCCAGGAGTTCGGCCGCTACCCGCCGGCCCTCCTGCTTGGGCAGGTGGTGCAGGTCCGCCATCAGGAGCATGTTCTCCTCGCCGGTGATCAGACCGTCCACGGCGGAGAACTGGCCGGTGACACCGATCGCGGCACGCACCTTCTGCGGGTCGGTGGCCAGGTTGTGGCCACCGACGTGGATCTCGCCGGAGGCGGGGTCCGCGGTGACGAGCGTGGAGAGGATCTTGACCGCGGTGGTCTTGCCCGCGCCGTTCGGGCCGAGCAGGGAGAAGATCGTTCCTTCGGGGACCGTCAGGTCGATGCCGTCGAGTACGACCTTGTCGCCGTACGACTTGTGCAGCCCGTTCGCCGCGATGGCCAGGTTGGTCATGAGGTGTGCTCCTTCAGAGGCTGTGAGCGGTCAGAGGCTGCGGGCGGTGATGTCGCCGTAGGAGGTGGTCGCGTGGATGTTCAGGGCGGCGTCGCCGTCGGAGTTCTTGAGCGCGTTGTTGATCCGGCCGTAGCCGGTACCGGCGTCCAGGGAGGCGGAGACTCCGCGGGCGGCGCCGACCGACACCTCGCCCTTCTCGGTGCGCAGGACGACCGTGCCGCCCACGGCCTCGGCGATGTTGATGTCGCCCTTCTGGATGCTGATCTCCGCGGGGCCGCCCAGGCGGCCGACCGAGATGTCACCGGCGAGGAGGGTGAGGCGGGCGCTCGCGGTCTCGTCGAGCTTGACCGAGCCCTGCGCGCCCTCGAAGGCGACGTCGCCGAGCCGTCCGACGCCCCGGAACTCTGCGGCGGCTGCCTTCGCCTCGATACGGGAACCTGCGGGCAGCTGGACCGTCACCTCGACGGATCCGGAGGCGCCGAGGATCCGGTTCTTCGCCGGTGCGGCCTCGATCCGCAGGACACCGTCGACGTATTCGACCGTGGTCTGCTCCGCCGCCTTCACGTCGCGGCTGTCGGCGGCGTTGGCGGGCAGGACCTCGACCGCGGTGTCGGCCCGGTCGGCGGCGATGAGCTGGATGCGGCCCGCGGGGATGTCGAGGACGGCGGTGACCGGGGTGGAGGTGGCGAACTTCTGCATGATGCTCTCCCTTGTCTTCGGTGCGGGCCGGCTTGTCGGCCCGCTGTTTCCGATGAAGGAAAAGCTACGTTGCGTTTATAGATCTGGCAACGGAGTCGTTGCTCAAAAGTCCCGTAATTGCAGGTCGCAGCAGCATAATCGTTGCAATGGTTTCTAGCCTAATGCAACGACGTTCACCCCGTTCGTTGCAATGAAATGAAGGTGAACGCTATGCTGGACGCATCGCAGACCATGAAGGAGGCCGTAATGCCGGGAGGCAGGCTCACTCAGCAGGAACGCCGGCAGATCGCCCTGGGGCTGGCCGACGGCCTCGCCTACGCGGAGATCGGCAGGAGCCTCGACCGCCCCACCTCGACGATCACGCGCGAGGTGATGCGCAACGGCGGCCCCACCGCCTACCGCGCCGAACTCGCCCACCGCGCCACCGAACACCGCGCCCACCGCAAGCAGGCCGCGCCCCGGGATACCCAGACGCCCCCGCAGCCCTACGGGCGCGACGCCGAGGCGGTGCGGGAGTTCGAGGAGTTGCTGACCGACGTCTTCGCGCAATCGGGCATGTCCAGGATGACGGCCCGGGTGATGGCCTCCCTCTGCACCAGCGACACGGGCAGCCTCACCGCGTCCGAACTCGTCCAGCGCCTCCAGGTCAGCCCGGCGTCCATCTCCAAAGCGATCACCTTCCTCGACAGTCAGGACCTCATCCGCCGGGAACGCGACGAACGCCGCCGCGAGCGCTACGTGGTCGACAACGACGTCTGGTACCAGTCGATGATGTCCAGCGCCCGGGCCTCCATCCAGATCGTCGAGACCGCACGGCAGGGCGTCAGCATCCTCGGTCCCGGTACTCCGGCCGGCGTCCGCCTGGAGAACATCGCGCGCTTCCTCGACTACGTCAGCGAGAGCACCGCCCGCGCCGCGGACCAGGCCCGCGAGATACTCCACATCAAGCCGGAAACGGAGCCGGAAGCGGAGTCCGCAACCCCGTCGGACAGCACTGCCTGAGCCACGGACGCATGCGTCGAACGCCGGTGGGGCTGCGTTCAGCCCCACCGGCGTTCGAGGTACGTAAAGCCCTACGCGCCGGCCTTGAACCCCCGCAGCCGCAGCGAGTTGCCGACGACGAAGACCGAGGAGAAGGCCATCGCGGCCCCCGCGATCATCGGGTTGAGCAGTCCGGCCGCGGCGAGCGGCAGTGCGCCCACGTTGTAGGCGAAGGCCCAGAACAGGTTCGTACGGATCGTGCCGAGCGTCCGGCGCGACAGCCGGATGGCGTCCGCGGCGGCCCGCAGGTCTCCGCGTACGAGGGTCAGGTCACCGGCCTCGATCGCGGCGTCCGTCCCCGTGCCCATGGCCAGGCCCAGGTCGGCCTGGGCGAGGGCGGCGGCGTCGTTGACCCCGTCGCCGACCATGGCGACCGAACGGCCCTGTGCCTGGAGGCGCTTGACGACGTCGACCTTGTCCTCCGGCATGACCTCCGCGTACACCTCGTCGATCCCGACCTCGGCCGCGACCGATTCCGCGACGGCCTTGTTGTCGCCGGTGAGCAGGATCGGGGTCAGCCCCAGGGCCCGCAGCCGGCGGATCGCCTCGGCGCTGGTGTCCTTCACCGCGTCGGCGACTTCGAGCACCGCCCGTGCCTCGCCGTCCCAGGCGACCGCGATCGCCGTACGGCCCGCGGCCTCCGCCTCGGCCTTCCTGCGGGCCAGTTCCGCCGGCAGGTGGATCTCCCACTCGGCGAGCAGCTGCTCACGGCCGACGAGGACGGCGTGGCCCTCGACGATGCCCTGGACGCCGAGGCCCGCGATGTTGGCGAAGTCCTCGGGAGTGGGGAGGGTGCCCACCTTCGCGGTGGCGCCCGCCGCGACGGCCTGGGCGATGGGGTGTTCGGATGAGTGCTCCAGGGCGCCCGCGATCCGCAGCACCTCGTGCTCGTCCGTACCGTCGGCGGTGTGGACGTCCAGCAGGGTCATCCGGCCCGTGGTCACCGTCCCCGTCTTGTCGAGGACGATCGTGTCGACGCGGCGGGTGGTCTCCAGGACCTCCGGTCCCTTGATCAGGATGCCGAGCTGGGCGCCCCGCCCCGTACCGACCATGAGGGCGGTGGGAGTGGCGAGGCCGAGGGCGCAGGGGCAGGCGATGATCAGTACGGCGACCGCTGCGGTGAACGCGGCCGTGAGGCCGGCGCCGTTGCCGAGCCAGAAGCCGAGCGTGCCGAGCGCGAGGGCGATCACGATGGGCACGAAGACCGCGGAGATCTTGTCGGCGAGGCGCTGGGCCGCGGCCTTGCCGTTCTGGGCGTCCTCGACGAGCTTGGCCATCCGGGCGAGCTGGGTGTCGGCGCCGACGCGGGTGGCTTCGACGACGAGCCGGCCGCCCGCGTTGAGGGTGGCCCCGGTGACGGAGTCGCCCGTACCGACCTCGACGGGGACGGACTCGCCGGTGAGCATCGAGGCGTCGACCGCCGATGAGCCCTCGACGACGGTGCCGTCGGTGGCGATCTTCTCGCCGGGGCGGACCAGGAAGCGGTCCCCGACCCGGAGGTCGGCGGTCGCGACGGTCACTTCGCCGCCGTCGCGCAGGACGGTGACCTCCTTGGCGCCGAGCTCCAGGAGCGCCTTGAGCGCGGCGCCCGCCTTGCGCTTGGAGCGGGCCTCGAAGTAGCGCCCGGCCAGGATGAACGCGGTGACTCCGGCGGCGGCTTCGAGGTAGATGTTCCCCGCGCCGTCGCTGCGGCCGATGGTCAGCTCGAAGGGGTGTGTCATGCCGACCATGCCGGCGGTGCCGAAGAAGAGTGCCCACACCGACCAGAGGAACGCGGCCGATGTGCCGACCGAGATGAGCGTGTCCATCGTCGCGGCGCCGTGCTTGGCGTTGGTCCAGGCCGCGCGGTGGAAGGGCCAGGCGGCGTAGGTGACGACCGGGGCGGTGAGGGTCAGCGAGAGCCACTGCCAGTAGTCGAACTGGAGCGCCGGGATCATCGCCATCGCGATGACGGGCACGGCGAGCGCGACGGCGGTCAGCAGCCGCTGCCGCAGGGGCCGCAGCTCGTCGTCCGCCGCCTCGTCGGCGGACGCGTCCCCTGCGCGAGCGGCTGCCGGGGGAGCGGGCTCCTGCGCGGTGTACCCGGTGGCTTCGACGGTGGCGATCAGGTCCTGTACGGAGATGTCCTCGCCGCGGTAGCTGACCTTGGCCTTCTCGGTGGCGTAGTTGACGGTGGCCTCGACCCCGTCCATCCGGTTCAGCTTCTTCTCGATCCGGGCCGCGCACGAGGCGCAGGTCATGCCACCGATGGCGAGCTCGACCTCGGCGGCGGTGCCGGCTGCGGTGGCTTCGGGTGTGGTGGTGTGCGCGGACACGGGGTTCCTCCCTGGCGTCAGATACCCCCCTGGGGTATCTCTTCCTCATATGTATACCCCCCACCCCTATGAAACGCAAGGGATGATCCACCTTGCGGCGGTGCCGTCTCGCGCATCTCCTCCCCCGCACGTTTACATGGGGAGCTGCGCCTTCCGTCGCGCGACCCGTAGGCTGGCCATTGGACTAGACCTATAGCTGTTATCTGGAGGAATGGGGACCCATGAGCAACCGTGCAGTCCTGGAGGTGATCGCTCTCGACGCAGAGGACGCGGTCGCTGCCCAGGCGGGTGGTGCGGACCGCCTCGAACTGGTCGCCGACATGGCCGCGGACGGCCTGACGCCGTCCCGCGAGACGTTCGCGGAGATCCGGGCCGCCGTGGACATTCCCCTGCGCGTCATGCTCAGGGTCGCGGACGGATTCGCCGCCGGTGACATCGGCGTACTGGTGGAGAAGGCGCACGAGATGCGGTCCGCGGGCGCCGAGGAGTTCGTGCTCGGCTTCCTCGACGAGGAGGGGCACCCCGACCTGGTCGCCGTGGAACGGCTCGTCGCCGAGCTGGACGGCTGCCGGTGGACCTTCCACCGGGCGATCGACCGGGCCCCCGACCGCGACGGCCTGCGCAAGGCCCTCGCCGACCTGCCCGGCCTGGACACCTACCTCACGGCGGGCGCGGCCACAGGCGTCGACGACGGCATCCCGACCCTGCTGGCGGAAGCGGCCCGCGCGGGCTCACCGGGCTACGAGCCCCAGCTGCTGGTGGGCGGCGGCCTCCGCCTCGACCACCTCCCGCGACTGCTCGCCGCCGGGATCGACGCCGTCCACATCGGCGGAGCGGCCCGCCCGCGCGGCTGGTCGTCACCGGTGGACGCGGCGGCGGTACGGGAGTGGCGGGCGGCCCTGGACGGGTGAGGGTTCGTTCGTCCTCCATCGCCGGACGGGCTTGATCCCGGCTCGTCCGGCGATGGGTTCGGCGATGCTCCAGCTCGCCCCGGGTTCTGCCGTCAGATCTTGATCACGCCGACGCCGGGGCCGCACAGCATCAGGAGATCCTCGGGGTCCGAGGTCAGGACGGTGACGGGTGCGGGCGAAGCCAGCGCGGTGGCGGCCACGATGGCATCGAGCGCGTACTTGTGGCCGTGCAGCCCTGCCGCGGCCAGAAGTCTGCTTGCGTGGCGGGCGATGGTTTCCGTGGGCGGGATGACGTTCACGCGCGAGACGGCGTAGTCGAACCGGGCCTGGTTGACCTTGGGGTCGCGTGCTTCGGCAAGCGTGACGGAGCTGGTGACCACGCGCATGTCCTCTGCCTCGGCGGCGGTCAGCCACTCGGTGAGTTCGGGGGAGTGTTGTACCAGCTTGGACAGTCCCTCGCAGTCCAGGACGAGAGTCCCGCTCACGCGGCGTCCGCCGAGCCGTCGGCGTGGCCGCGCAGGAGCGCTCGCTTCGCCTCGACCGCCGCTTGGTCGACTGGCCCGTGCTCGGCCTCCGCGGTCTCGATCAGCTCGCGCAGCCGGTCCCTCTCCAGCTGTCGCTGGATGAGAGCTTCGACGTACGCGGACATGCCACGCTTTCCGGTGCGCTCCCTGAGTGCCGTGATCGTGCCTTCGTGGAGGGAGACGGAAACCGGTCGGACCGGGCCTTCGCCAGGGGCAGGATGATTCGCCATGCCCCAGTTTAACAAGTCGATTGTTATTTGGTGCGCTCGGACGCAAAGGACCACTGCCCCGGGACCGAGTCTGACCCGCGTCCCGGGGCCACCTGCGGCCTCTACGTCGACGGCCCCGCCAGCGCCCCCGGCAACGGCGCCGCGTGCAGCACCACCAGCCCCGACACCGCTCGCGTCAGCGCCACGTACAGGCGGCGCAGACCGGTGCGTTCGTCGGGTTCGCCGTCGACCACGGCCGCCGGGTCGTCCAGAACCACGTAGTCGTACTCCAGGCCCTTCGCCAGCGAGGCCGGGACCAGGGTCAGCCGGGATGCGGCGGTCGTCTCCTCGCCGGGGGAGAGGTAGGTGTGGCCTGCCGCCGTGAGGGCCTGGGCCAGGTCCGGGACGCGGGCGTCGGCCGCGATCAGGCCGATCGAGCCCTCGTGGGTCAGCGACTCCTCGCAGGCCGCGAGCACCGCCGCGTCCAGCTCGGCCGGGTCCGCCACCGCCCGTACCGCCATCGAGCCCGGCGACTCACGCACCGACTCCACCGGGGCCAGGCCCGGCGAGATCGCGGGCAGCAGCCGCGAGGCGTACGCGATCACCTCGCGCGGTACGCGGAAGCCCGCCGTCAGCTCCTCGACCAGCGCGTCCGGCTTGCCCAGGTGGAAGAGCGCCTGCTCCCAGCTCGCCGTCGACCACGGCGTCGTCCCCTGCGCCAGGTCGCCGAGCACCGTCGCCGAACCCGTGGAGCAGCGGCGGCCCACCGCGCGGTACTGCATCGGCGACAGGTCCTGCGCCTCGTCGATGACGACATGGCCGAGCGAGTGCGTACGGGCGACGAGGTCGCTCGCCTCGTCGATCAGCACCGCGTCCGCGAGCGACCACTTGGCCGACTTCGCACTGCGAGGGGGCTTCGTCCACAGGATCGTCTTCTGCTCGTCCTCGCTGAGGATGCCGTCCGCGTGCGCGGCCAGGAACTCCGGGTCGGAGAGGAGCCGCAGCACCAGCTTCGCCGGGTCGACCGCGGGCCAGGCCGCCTTCACGGCCGCCTTCACCGCGGGCGTGCGGGCCACCGCGTTCTGCACCCGGTCGTCGGGGGCCTCGCCCGCCTCCTCCATCCGGGTCAGGACACAGTGCGCGATGCGCTGGGGCAGCGCCTCGTGGGCGGCGCCGTACCGGATGTCGCGGGCCAGCAGCTCCCTGACGATCTCCTCCAGTTCGTACACCGGTACCCGCCAGCGGCGTGAGCCGCGTACCACCATGACGGGTTCCGTCGGCAGCGTGACGTGCGAGCGGATCGCACGCCGCAGGATCTCCGCCATCCTTGCGTCGCCCTTGACCACGGCGGCGGCTGCCTCGTCCGTGCCGCGGACCTCGACCTGCTTCGTCACCAGGTCGTCGACCGTGGCCTGCTTCACCTCCAGCTCGCCGAGCGCCGGCAGCACCTGCTCGATGTAGTGGAGGAAGGAGCGGTTCGGCCCGATCACCAGCGTCCCGGTGCGGGCCAGGCGCTCGCGGTGCGCGTACAGCAGGTACGCGACACGGTGCAGGCCCACGGCCGTCTTGCCGGTGCCGGGGCCTCCCTGCACGCACACCGTCCCGCCGAGCCCGCTTCGTACGATCTCGTCCTGCTCGGGCTGGATCGTCGCCACGATGTCGCGCATCGGGCCGACGCGCGGGCGCTCGATCTCCGCCTGGAGGAGCTTGCTGGTCTGTGCCGCCTCGGTCGGATCGGTGAGGTGCTCGTCCTCGTACGCGGTCAGCTCGCCGCCCGTGTAACCGAAGCGGCGCCGCTGGCCGACGTCCTGCGGGTCCTTCCTGGACGCCCGGTAGAACGGCTGGGAGACCGGCGCGCGCCAGTCGATGACCATCGGGTCGCCGTCGGCGTCATGGACGTGGCGCCGCCCGATGTAGAACTGTTCGCCCTCGGCGCCCTCCGCCTGCTCCGCGCCGACCCGGTGCAGATAGTCGAGGCGGCCGAAGAACAGCGGGGTGTGGGAGAGGTCGGCGAGTGCCTTGATGCGGTCGTCCATCTGGGCCTGGAGGACGACGGCGTTGACCCAGTTCGCGGTGACATCACGGATGTCGAGGGCCTGCACGTCCTCGCGCATCGCGCGCAGCGCGGCGCGGGAAGCGGAGAGATGGGCGCGCTCGCGCGCCAGGGGGTCCAGGTGGTCGTGAGGCTCGGTGGTGGTGTCGCTCTCTGCTTCGTGCGCGGGCACGGTGTTGCCTCCGACTTTCAACGCAGGACGGCGGACCACGGCTCCCCGGTACGACAGTGCGACGGGAGACGACGTGATCCGCTCAGGGATGTACGCGTAGGTGTCGGCCGGTTTCCGTCCGGCCGGCGGCGCTCCCCCGGCTGCCGGCGGAGGCCGGTACCACGGTGCGGGAGGCGGGCAGACCGGCGATTGTATCCAGTGCCGCCCGCCGGGTCGACCGAATTGAACCCCGCAGGCCGACGCCCCGCCGGGGCCGGGCGGAGCACCATGGATACATGAGCACCGTCCAGCTGAACCCCCGCAGAACCGGCCCCGCGCACGGCGCGACCGCGGTCACCGGTCAGCACCCCGGTCACCGCGTCGGCGACGCGGTCCGCGCCGTCACCGTCTTCGTGCGCACCGCGTTCCGCGTGGCCGTCCTCGGCGAGTACGCGGAAGAGGCCCGCGTCCGCCGCCCCCGCTGACCCGAAAGAGCGACGAAGCGCGTCGAAGAGCCTCAGCTCCCCGCGAGCAGCTCGTCCGCGTCCATGATCCGGTACGCGTACCCCTGCTCGGCCAGGAACCGCTGGCGGTGCGCCGCGAAGTCCTGGTCGATCGTGTCGCGCGCCACCACCGAGTAGAACCGGGCCTCGTGCCCGTCGGCCTTCGGCCGCAGCACGCGTCCGAGCCGCTGCGCCTCCTCCTGGCGCGAGCCGAACGTCCCCGACACCTGGATGGCGACCGTCGCCTCCGGCAGGTCGATCGAGAAGTTCGCGACCTTCGACACGACGAGCACGTTGATCTCGCCCTGCCGGAACGCCTCGAAGAGGATCTCGCGCTGGGCATTGCTCGTCTCGCCCTTGATCACCGGGGCGTTCAGATGTTCACCGAGCTCGTCGAGCTGGTCGATGTACTGGCCGATCACCAGGGTCTGCTCGCCCTTGTGCTTGGCGACCAGCGCCTCCGTGACCTTCCGCTTCGTCGCCGTCGTGGCGCAGAACCGGTACTTCTCCTCGGCCTCCGCCGTCGCGTACGCCAGCCGCTCCGAGTCCGTCAGATTGACCCGTACCTCGACACAGTCGGCGGGCGCGATGTACCCCTGCGCCTCGATCTCCTTCCACGGCGCGTCGAACCGCTTGGGCCCGATGAGCGAGAAGACGTCCGACTCGCGCCCGTCCTCCCGGACGAGGGTCGCCGTGAGGCCGAGCCGCCGCCGGGCCTGGAGGTCGGCGGTGAACTTGAAGACGGGGGCGGGCAGCAGATGCACCTCGTCGTAGATCACCAGGCCCCAGTCCCGGGAGTCGAACAGCTCCAGGTGCGGGTAGATGCCCTTGCGGCGGGTCGTCAGCACCTGGTACGTGGCGATGGTGACCGGCCGGATCTCCTTGCGCGTACCGCTGTACTCGCCGATCTCGTCCTCGGTCAGCGAGGTGCGCTTCACCAGCTCGTGCTTCCACTGCCTGGCCGAGACCGTATTGGTGACCAGGATCAGCGTGGTCGCCTTGGCCTCCGCCATCGCTCCCGCCCCGACCAGCGTCTTTCCCGCACCACAGGGCAGGACGACGACACCGGAGCCGCCGTGCCAGAAGCCTTCGACGGCCTGCTTCTGGTACGGGCGCAGCGACCAGCCGTCCTCGGCGAGCTCGATGGGGTGGGCCTCCCCGTCGACGTAACCCGCGAGGTCCTCGGCGGGCCAGCCGAGCCTGAGCAGCGTCTGCTTGATCTGCCCGCGCTCGGAGGGGTGCACCGCGACGGTGTCCGGGTCGATGCGCTCGCCGACCAGGGGCGCGACCTTCTTCGACCGGAGGATCTCCTCCAGGACGGGGCGGTCGGTGGTGGTCAGGACCAGACCGTGCACCGGGTGCTTGGAGAGGGTGAGGCGGCCGTACCGCGCCATCGTCTCGGCGATGTCGACCAGGAGCGCGTGCGGCACGGGGTAGCGGGAGAACTCCACCAGTGCGTCGACGACCTGCTCGGCGTCGTGTCCTGCGGCGCGGGCGTTCCACAGGCCGAGGGGGGTCACCCGGTAGGTGTGGATGTGCTCGGGCGCACGCTCCAGCTCCGCGAAGGGGGCGATCACACGACGGCAGGCGTCCGCCAGCTCGTGGTCGACTTCGAGGAGCAGCGTCTTGTCGCTCTGGACGATGAGGGGTCCGGTCACGCGCTTCGGCCCTTTCTGCGGGGTGCGGCCACGGATGCGGCCAAACGTCCAGTGTGCCGCATGCGGGGCGATCGGTGTCGGGTGTGTGACGGAGGCGTCCGTACCCCGGCCTCGTCCCCGCCCGCTCAGGCCCGCTCAGGCCCGCTCAAACCCGTGAGACGTCCGGTTCGAGGGACACCGCGACGAGCCGGTCGCTCAGCCCGGCGGGGGGCTCCCCGGTCGTCACCGCGCGGTAGGCGCGGATCGCCGGGTCGGTGAAGGTGACGGTCAGTACCGGGCAGTCCGCCGCGTCGTTGGTGAGCTCCGGTGTGCACTGGCCGACGTCGGTGACGTCGTAGCCGGGGCACACGGCTCCGGCCGGCAGGTCCACGTCCAGGAGCAGGGTCTCGCCGGGATCGACGCGGAAGCTGCCGGACTTCGGGGGCCGGACGGCCTTCCCCTCCAGGCTCTCGTCCACGACGGTGGCCGAGAGCCCCCGTGCCGAGGCGCGGCGGCCCTCCCCATGAGGGCCGAACACGTCGAGGGTGACGCTGCCGGCGCGCAGAGGTGCGGCCAGCAGCAGTGGCAGTCGGTCGGTACCTATGGCGAGGTGGGCGGTGAAGCGCGGCTTGCCCGGCATCTTGGGACCCGGGCTGGTGAAGCCCCAGCCGCCGAACGCCAGCTGCGGATCGTCGCGGCGCTCGCCCTCACCCCGGGCCACGGGCCGGGGCCAGTCGTCCACCCCGCACTTCGAGAGCTGTGCCGTGGGGCCGCCCCTGCCGGGGAGAGCGGTGTCCTTCAGCGGCTCGGACGGGAGCTTGAGCCGGGAGGGCGCGGGCTGCTCGGAGGCCGCCGGACGGTACATCTGCCAGGCCGTCAGTACGAGGACGGCGAGTACGGGTACGGCGATGAGCAGCCAGGAACGCAGGGAGGGACGGAACATGTTTCTTTCTGCGCACGGGAAGCCGAGAACGTCACTGAGCCGAGAACGTCACTCGCGCCGCCGGGTCACGACTCCGAGTCGTCGGCCAGCTCCGCCACGCCCGTGATGCGGTGCAGCGGATACGTGCGGACCTCGTCGGCCGTGTGGTCGAAGGCCGTGACGAAGCCGCCCTCGACGCGCACCGGGGCGATCACACGCTGGCTGGCGGCGCCGTCCGCGTTGACGTAACCGATCCAGACCGCGGAGCCCGTCATGGCGGCGGCCTGGACCGTCGCCAGGGTCTCGGCGGATGTCGTACGGGGGAGGGAACCGGCCGACGGGACCTCGGCGCCGTCCTTGCGTACGACCGTGGCCGCCGTGTCCCCGGCGCGGATCGCACGGACCGCGGCGCCCAGCAGGATGCCGTCCGGGACGGGCGGGCCCTCGGGGACGGGGGCGGGGGCCGTGCGGGGCGGGGTGCGGCGGGCGCCCGCGCGGGTGATCAGGACGTCGCCCTCGGCGGATTCGGCGGCCGGTGCGAACCCCATCTCGCGCAGCCCCTCCAGGAGCGACGCCGGGTCGGTCTGGGCGGCCAGGACGGTCGGCGCGAGCCGGCGCAGCCGCAGGGTCGCGGAGCGCTTGTCGGCGAGGATCTCGTTGAGCACGGCCTCGTCGTCGCAGCGCACGTACGCGGACGCGGCGCCGATCCGGAGGTGACCGTGGCGGCGGGCCACGTCGTCGATGAGGTAACTGAGCGGCTGCGGAACGGGCGTACGGCTGTGCGCGGCGAGGAAGGCGTGCAGATCGGTGGCCGCCCGCCCGGCGTCCAGGGCGCGGCGCACGGAGCCGGGGGTGAAGCGGTAGACGGTCGCGCCGCCCTTCGACTCGATGTCCGCGAGCACGGAGAGCGTGTCGGCCAGGGGGCGGTTCAGCGGACCGGGGGCGACGGCCGTCAGGTCGGCCTGGAGCAGCACGTGGTCCAGCGGTTCGGGGACGAGCGGGGCGAGGCGGGCGGCGGCCTCGTCCGGGCCGTCCGCGAGCAGGGCGCGGGCCTGCGAGGAGAGGGCGCCCCGGCCGGTGATGCCGAGGAGTTCCGACTCGTTGACCGTCCACAGCGCGATCCTGGAGCGCAGGTCGGAGGTGTCGCCGGGGGCGGTGGCCGCGGTGGGGGCCGCCGGAGTTCCGTACCCCGTCCCGGCCGCCCTGGACGGGGTGCCGGACGAGGAGGCGGGAGCCCCCGCCCCGACTCTCGATCCGGTGCGCAACGGCCGCTCCCAGCGCAGCCGGGCGAGCAGACTCGCCGGGTCGGGCGCGGTGCCCGGGGGCAGCTCGGCGAGCAGGGCCAGCACCCGGTGGCGTACCTCGGGGGCTGCGGAACGGTCGAGTTCGGGGCCGAGTGCGGAGAGCGCCCGGCCCTTGGCGTCCTGGCCGCCGACCAGGCCCGCGGTGCGGGTGGCGGCGAGCCAGGCGGTGGCGAGGTGCACCCAGCGGTCCTGGGCGGGGAGTTCGAGCCAGTCGTCGTACGCGGGCGTCGCCGCGTACCGCTCGTCGTTCTCCCCGTCGGATGCCAGCAGCCCGGCCGCGTAGGCGAGTTCGACCCAGAAGGCGGCGACCGGCTCGGTCACGTCCATCGCGCCCGCGGCCCGCTTCAGCTCGCGCACGCTCAGGCCGCCCGCCCGGAGGATGGCGGGGCCGCCGCCGTTCCAGAACTTCAGCAGCTCCTCGATCGTGGACAACGCCATGAACGCCTGACCGGCGGCGGCCCTGTCCACAGCCTGTGGATCGCGCTCGGCGGCGGCCCCGACGGGCGGCGCCACCGGTTCCGGCACGCGGTGGGCGCGACCGGCGCGCAGATGGAGGGCCGCCTCGCGCGGCAGTACGACGGTCCGCGTCGACACCGGCAGCAGCAGCCCGCGGTCGCGGAGCCACTTCACGGGAGGGGTGGGGTTGGGTGTGACTTCCCCGTACGGCGGACCCCACACCAGGCGGTCCAGTACGGACAGGGCCTCGACCGGCGCGGTGTCCAGCAGGGCGGCCATCCTCGTCCGGTCGGTGAACAGCCCGGAGAGCGCGCCCACGGCGGAGACCGGGTCATGCGTGGCGGGCAGCCCGGCGGAGGTCAGGATCTCCTGGAGCCGGCCGGGGGACATGCCCGCCGTGGCCTCGGCGACGGTCGGGCCGAGCCCGGTGGGGGAGGGGTGCTGCGGGGACGGGGCGAGCAGTTCGCGTGCCGTACGCACCAGGCGCAGCCGCTCGTCCTCGCCCCAGACGAGGGCCTGTTCGCGCAGGTTGCTCAGGGCGGCGGGCAGCGCGGCGGCGATCGCGGCGCCCGCGTCGTCGCGATGGTCGCCGTCGTCCTGGCCGTCACCGGTCAGGAGGGAGAGCAGCGTGTCGTACGGCGCCGGGTCCGGCGCCACGGCCAGCGCCTCCGCGGTCTGCAGCGCGAAGCGGTCCAGATGCTCCAGCGCGCGGACGACGGAGGCCCGGGTGCCTGCCCGGGTGGCGAGTTGGGTGATGTCGTTCGGCACGGGGTTGAGCAGGTCGGGGCGGGCACGCAGAAGCCGTGCCAGCGATTCGTCGCCCCTGGCGCGCAGGGCTTCGGCGAGCGTGCGCGGTGGTGTGGTCGTCCCCATCCGTCCCACGGTAGCCCCTGGAACGCTACGGTCGGGGCAGGGCAGGTAGAGGGGAACGTTCGAGTGGGGATCGAGAGCGACCAGCTCGTGTACGACTATCTGAGCCGGGTCGGGGACCTGGCCCAGCAGCAACAGCTGTCCTCGGGCGCCCGGATGAGACTCGTTTCCACCCTGCGGGGCGAGATCGAGCGGCAGCGCGGGACGGCCGGAGCGGACTCTCCCGCGGTGGTGCGGCGCATCATCGGCAGGCTCGGCACACCGGACGAACTGGTGGCCGCGGCAGCGGAGTCGGCCGACGGGACGGTGACGCTGCCGTCGCCGCGTACGGCGGCCGTACCGGAGGCGAAGAGCCCACGCTCCGTGCCCCGCCCGCGGCGCGGGATGCTCCGCAAAGACACTTCCCGCAAGGGCGCGTCGGAGGAGGCCCGACCCGAAGACGGCAGGCCGGACACCGGCCCGGTGCCGGGCTGGCCGTCCGCACAGGCACCCCACATGGCGGGCCTGGACCAGGCACCGTCCGGGCCCGGCGCCGCCGCGGAGTGGTGGCGCATCGAACCGGGCCCGTTCAGCGAGGGGGTGACCGTGCCCGGCTTCGTCGGCGGCGTGGAGATCCCCGAGATGCTGAAGCCGCCGCCTGCGGCACAGCCCGAAGACACCGAGGCCGAGGAGGAGGAAGGGGAAGAAGGGGAGGAGGAGCCGGACGAACCGGAGCCCCGCTCCCGCAGGAGACTGCGCCTGCGCCGTCGGAGGAAAGCGGCCCCGGAAGCAGCCGAGGAGACCCCGCAACCCACCCGCGCCCGTCTCTCGCACCCCTTCCTGCTCCTGGCCGCAG
Source organism: Streptomyces sp. NPDC055749 (assembly GCF_053617235.1). Classification (NCBI taxonomy): domain Bacteria; kingdom Bacillati; phylum Actinomycetota; class Actinomycetes; order Kitasatosporales; family Streptomycetaceae; genus Streptomyces; species Streptomyces sp. NPDC055749. The sequence continues at coordinate 15,581 of NZ_JBSHFH010000023.1, forward strand.
CCCTCCTCGTCGCGGGCGCGTTCATGGGCTCGTGGCTGGCCCTGGCAGGCGGCTGGCTGCTCGCCTACAGCTCCCGCAAGCTGTCGAGGACCGAGGCGAAGTGGGCGGTCATGGGCCTGCCCGGAGTCGTCGCGGCCGGAGGACTCGTCTGGCTCTGGGGCCGCCTGGAAGGCCGGTGGGGCGCCCCGATCCCGGAAAGCGGAATGGGCGAAGCCCTGGCCTCCACCTGGCCGGTCGTGGTCCGCACGGCGGCGGTGGCCTCGGCCCTGTACCTGGTGTGGCGCTCCCGGCGGCTCACGGGCTGAACCACCGCCCCCCGGCCACCGCCCGGATCACCCAGCCGACGGAGTCCAGGGCGCACCCGGCACCACCAGCGGTGAGCCCGTCACCGGGTCCGGGACGATCACCGCTTCCAGGCCGAAGACCTCGCGGACCAGGTCTGCGGTGACGACCTCCGCAGGGTGGCCCTCGGCGACGATCCGGCCCTCCTTCATGGCTACCAGGTGGTCGGCGTAGCGGGCCGCCTGGTTGAGGTCGTGGAGGACCGTGACGACCGTACGGCCGCGGGTGCCGTCCGGGGCGGGGGCGGCGAGCTGGCGTACCAGGTCGAGGACTTCCACCTGGTGGGAGATGTCGAGGTACGTCGTCGGCTCGTCGAGCAGCAGCAGATCCGTGTCCTGTGCCAGGGCCATCGCGATCCACACGCGCTGGCGCTGGCCGCCGGAGAGCTCGTCCACCGAGCGGTCGGCGAGTTCGGAGACGTCCGTACGGGCCATGGCCTCCGTGACCGCCCGCTCGTCCTCGTCCGACCACTGCTGCCACCAGGACTGGTGCGGCTGGCGCCCGCGCGCGACCAGGTCCGAGACGGTGATCGCCTCCGGGGCCACCGGGGTCTGCGGGAGCAGGCCGATCGACTGGGCGATCTTCTTCGTGGGGATCTTCGAGAGTTCGGTGCCGTCGAGGAGCACCGCCCCGCCGCGCGGCTTCAGGAGCCGGCCGAGCGCCCGCAGGGTCGTCGACTTGCCGCAGGCGTTCGGGCCGACGATGACGGTGACCTGTCCGTCCGGGATCGCGAGGTCGAGCTCGTGGACGACGGTGCGGTCCTCGTACGCGAGGGTCAGTTCGCGCACCGTGAGCCGGCTGGTCGCGGTGGCGGAGCGGGTACCGGTGCCGGTTGTGGTCATGCGTTTCCTCCACGGCGGCCACTGTGGCCACGGACGATCAGCCAGATCAGGTACGGGGCGCCGACCGCCGCCGTCAGGACGCCCACCGGCATTTCGACGGGCGAGAAGAGCCTGCGGGCGAGGAGATCGGCGAACACGACGATCACCGCGCCGAGCAGCGCCGAGCAGAGCAGCGGAATCTGCGCGGTACGCGTCATCCGGCGGGCGATCTGCGGGGCGAGCAGCGCCACGAAGTCCACCGGGCCCGCCGTCCCCGTCGCCACGGACGCCAGGACCACACCGATCGCGACGAGCCCCAGCCGTACGCGGCCGAGCCGTACGCCCAGCGCCGTCGCGGTGTCGTCGTCCATCGACACGGTGCGCTGCGCGCGCGCCGCCCACAGCACGGCGGGCAGCAGGACCAGCAGCGTCCAGCCGATCGGCGCGGCCTCGTTCCAGCCGCGCCCGTTCAACGAGCCCGTCATCCAGATCTGCGCCTGCTGGGCGACCAAGTAGTCGCCCTTCGTCAGGAACAGGGTGGTGACCGAACGCAGCGCGATCGCGAAGCCGATCCCGATGAGGACGAAGCGGGTGGCGTGCAGCCCGCCGCGCCACGCGAAGGCGTAGACGAGGGCCGCGGCGGCGACTCCGCCGATGACGGACAGGTAGGGCAGGACGGCGTACGAGGTGATGCCGAACGTCATCGAACCGACCGTCAGCGCGCTCGCGCCCTGGCTGATGCCGATGATGTCGGGGCTGGCGAGCGGATTGCGGGCCACGGTCTGGATCAGCGCCCCGGCGATCCCGAAGCCCACGCCGACGAGCAGTCCCACGACCAGGCGCGGCAGCCGCAGCGTGCCCACGACGAGCTCGTCGGCCGAGGGCTGCCCGAGGATCACCTTCACGACCTCGCCGGGAGCGACGAAGCTCTCGCCGACGCAGAGGTACGCGACGGAGACCGCCGCCAGGAGGAGCGCGAGGGCCACCGCGACGACGCCGGAGCGCCGGTGGAGCAGGAAGCGTCCGCGGGTGCCTATGCGTACGAGGCCGTATCCGGCCGGGCGTACGGGCTCGCGTACCGAGGGCTTGGTGACCGATGTCGTGGCGCTCATGCGGGAACCGCCTTCCGGCGCACCAGGGCGACCAGGAACGGCACCCCGATCAGCGCGGTCATCACGCCCGCGGGGACCTCGCTCGGCGGGAACACGATCCGGCCGATCACGTCCGAGACGAGCAGCATCACGGGCCCGATCAGCGCGGCCATCGGCAGCACCCACCGGTGGTCGCTGCCGACGATCGCGCGGGCGATGTGCGGGACGGCGAGACCGATGAAGGCGATGGGCCCGGCCGCGGCGACCGCGGCGCCGGTCAGCACGGTGGCCCCGATGCCGCCGACGATCCGTACCGTCGCTACGTTCTGTCCGAGCCCCTTCGCCACGTCCTCGCCGAGGGCCAGCGCGTCCAGACCCCGCGACACCGACAGCACGAGCACCGCGCCGAAGAGGAGGAACGGCCAGATCTGACCGGCCACCTCGGCCTCGCGCCCGGCGATCGAACCGACCTGCCAGAAGCGGAACTCGTCCATCGCCGACGCGTTGGTCGTCAGTACGGCGCTGGTCACCGACACCAGCAGCGCGTTGATCGCGGCGCCGCCCAGCGCGAGCTTGACCGGCGTCGCCCCGCCCCGCCCGCTCGACGCGATGGCGTACACGGCGACGGACGCGGCCGCGGCCCCGGCGAACGCGAACCACACGTACCCGGTGAGGGTGTGGATCCCGGCGAACGCGATGGCCAGCACCACGCCCACAGACGCGCCCTGGCTGATGCCGAGGATGCCGGGGTCGGCGATCGGGTTACGGGTGATGCCCTGGAGCACCGTGCCCGCGAGGGCCAGTGCCGCGCCGACCATCAGGCCGATGACGGTGCGCGGCACCCGCATGTTCCGGATGACCTCGGCGGCGTCGGAGTGCCCGCCGTGCACGAGGGCGTCGTAGACCTCGGACGGCGGGATGGACCGTGCGCCCACGGCGAGGCTGAGCAGGATCGCCACCAACAGCGCCACGACGGCCGCCGCCGTCGCGGTTGCGCGTCTGGAGAGGCGTGGAGCGGCGGCTGACATCTGAACCAATCGGGGCGAGTGCGCGCAGTGCCTGGCGCGACGAGGCTGGTAAGGCTGGCCTAAGCCTAAGCGTCGCCCGTGCGGGCCGAACGGGTGAGGGGGCCGCGGGCGGGGTCGGCACAATGGCCACCATGGCTCCCCATCCCCAGACCACACCCCAGACCCCGCTGACGGTCGGCTTCGACCTCGATATGACGCTCATCGACTCCCGGCCGGGCATCAGGGCCAACTACGTGGCGCTGTCCTCGGAGACGGGCGTGCCCATCGACTCCGACCTGGTCGTCAGCCGGCTCGGGCCGCCGGTCGAGGACGAGCTGGCGAACTGGTTCCCGGCCGCCGATGTGGCCGTCATGGCGGACCGCTACCGCGAGACCTATCCCACACACGCGATCGCCCCGACCCCGGCGCTGGCGGGCGCACGGGAGGCCGTCGCCGCGGTGCGTGCGCTCGGCGGCCGGGCGATCGTCGTCACCGCCAAGCACGAACCGAGCGCGAAGCTGCACCTCGCCCACCTCGGCATCGAACCGGACGCGGTCATCGGCCGGCTCTGGGCGGAAGCCAAGGCACAGGCGCTCCTCGAACACGGCGCGCAGATCTACGTCGGCGACCACACCGGAGACGTACGGGGAGCGCGGGCGGCGAACTGCCTGTCGGTCGCCGTCACGACGGGCCCGTGCGACGCGGACGAGCTGCGGTCGGCGGGCGCGGACGTGGTCCTGCCCGACCTCACCGGTTTCCCGGCCTGGCTGTCGTCCTGGATGCCGTCCTGGGAGCCGTCAGGTGCCGGACGGGTCTGACCTGCTCAGCCACACACTCCGCACGACCCCCGCCCCGGCGATCAGGAAGCCCACGCCCATCAGCATGGAGACCGCGTAGGCGATCGTCGGGAACGGGTCGGTGCCCAGGAACAGCGGGGCCACGGTGACCAGAGTGGCCACTGCGCCGACGAAGAAAACGATCGCGCCGACCTGTACGAGCCGGTCACCGGCGCCAGAAGGAGTAGTACTCACCCGGCCAGGGTAGTTCCCAGCCCGGAGGAACCATCGGGCGACGTCTTGTCACCGGCCCCTGGCCCATTAGCCTTGGGCATGGCGGGTCATGGGACCCGCTGTACTGCTATCCGGAGCCGTTTCCCGGCTCTCCCGCGCACCGACGAGTACGAGGACGAGGACAGACGTGCCCACGGGTAAGGTCAAATGGTTCAATTCGGAAAAGGGCTTCGGCTTTCTTTCGCGCGACGACGGCGGTGACGTCTTCGTCCACTCGTCGGTACTTCCCGCCGGTGTCGAGGCACTCAAGCCCGGCCAACGGGTCGAGTTCGGCGTCGTCGCAGGTCAGCGTGGCGACCAGGCCCTCTCCGTTGCGATCCTCGACCCCACCCCGTCCGTCGCGGCGGCGCAGCGCCGCAAGCCGGACGAGCTGGCGTCGATCGTGCAGGATCTGACGACGCTGCTGGAGAACATCACGCCGTCGCTGGAGCGGGGCCGCTACCCCGACAAAGCCGCTGGCGCCCAGATCGCGGGCCTGCTGCGCGCGGTCGCCGACCAGCTCGACGTGTAGGCGGAAGCGGTTCCTCAGAGAGACGTCAGCGCGTCCCGGCCGAGCGGCGGCACCAGGCCCTCGGCCGCGGCGCGTGTGAGCAGCCCGCGGATCGCCGCGTAACCGTCCTCACCGAGGTCCGCCGTGAACTCGTTGACGTACAGACCGATGTGCTGGTCCGCCACGGACGGATCCATCTCCTGGGCGTGCTCCAGCACATACGGGCGGGACCGCTCCGGGTCGTCCCAGGCCATCCGTACCGACGTACGGACGGAATCGGCCAACTTTTCGAGCATGTCCTGACCCAGCGACCGCTTGGCGATGATCGCACCGAGCGGGATCGGCAGACCCGTCGTCTGCTCCCAGTGCTCACCCATGTCGGCGAGGCTGTGGAGACCGTAGTTCCGGTAGGTGAAACGGGCCTCGTGGATCACGAGCCCGGCATCGACCCTGCCGTCGCGCACCGCGGGCATGATCTCGTCGAACGGCATGACGACGATCTCGCCGACCCCGCCCGGCACGACCTCGGCCGCCCAGAGCCGGAACAGCAGATACGCCGTGGAGCGCTCGCTCGGCACGGCGACCGTGCGGCCCGTCAGATCGGTGCCCGGCTCCTTCGTCAGGACCAGCGGCCCGCAGCCCCGCCCGAGCGCACCGCCGCAGGGCAGCAGCGCGTACTCGTCCAGGACCCACGGCAGGACCGCGTAGGAGACCTTCAGTACGTCGAACTCACCGCGCTCGGCCATGCCGTTGGTGATGTCGATGTCCGCGAACGTGACATCGAGGGCGGGCGCCCCGGGGACCCTGCCGTGCGCCCAGGCGTCGAAGACGAACGTGTCGTTCGGGCACGGCGAGAAAGCGATCTGCAGCTTCGCGTCGGCGGTCACGGCGTCAGCCGCGGTGTCGGTCGTCATGCAGGGTCCAACCTTCCAGTACGGGGGAGATCTTCCCGAACGCCTCGGTGAGCGCGGCCAGGGCCTCACCGATGCGCCAGGCGGCCCGGTCGCGCGGACCGACCGCGTTCGAGACGGCCCGCAGCTCCAGCAGCGGCACACCGAACAGCCCGGCGGCCTCCGCGACACCGGCCCCCTCCATCGCCTCGGCGACGGCATCCGGGTGCGCGGCGAGCAGCGCCGCCGCGCGCGCCGCGCTGCCGGTCACGGTGGAGACGGTGAGCACCTCGCCGGAGACGGCACCGGTGGCCGCCGCAATGTCACGTACCAACCTGACAGGTGACAGATACCGGTCGCGGCCGAAGCCCAGACCGGCCACCGGCACGAACCCGTCGGGGGTCTCCGCCCCCAGGTCCGCGGCGACGATGCCGCTCGCCACGACGAGCGAGCCCACGGGGGCGGCGGGCGCGAAGCCGCCGCCGATACCGGCGGAGACGATCAGTTCGTACGGGGCGGGGGCGGCGGCCAGTGCGAAGGCGGCCGAGGCCGCGGCGGCGGCAGGGCCGGCCCCGCCCGCCAGGACGTCGAAGCCACCGGCCCGGTGGATCTCCGCACCCGGCACCCGGCGCACCTGCGGTTCGCCCCCGAACGCACGCGTGACCGCGTCCCTCTCCACGGGGACAGCGGTCACGACGAGCACACGCGCGATGGTGTCCCGCAAGGTCAGTCGGACTTCTTGAGCTGGAAGTGCCAGATGCCCGTGAGCCTCTTGCCCTTGGTCTCCACGATGCTGATCTGCGTCTTGTTGACGGCCTCGCCGGTCTGGCTGGAGAAGAAGGCGCTGCCCGGGATGGACCGGTAGGTCTTCTTGTAGGGCTCCTGCTCGGCCTGCTGGCCGTTGATGAAGAGCGTCCAGCCGTTCTCGGCGATCTCCGGGTCGACGCCGAAGCGGACCTTGTCGTCCATCGCGGCCTCGATGGTGTGCTCTGCCTTCTTGTCGTTCAGGCAGCCCTGGATCAGCGATTCCTTGATGGGATCGCCGTCGTTGTAGCAGGACGCCTCGGCGCCCACCGACTTGTCGCCGACCGTCACGGTCGCGAGCGGCGTCGGCTTGTCGCAGGCGGACAGGACGAGGAGTCCCGCGGACACGGCACCAAGAGCGACGCCGATTCGACGGCCCTTACCTGAGAAGAACGCAACGGTCATGGGCGGAAGGCTATCGGTCGCCCGGGCTCACGCCACGCGGGGGTGCGGCGTGCCGCGCCGCGCGGCGCTCAGCAGCCCCCGTACGGCGGTTGCCGCGCCCAGGCCGAGGATCCCCGCGGCGACCGACATGCCGAGTACTCCGTTGAGGGGGAGCGCCATGCCGATGCCGCCGCCGACGACCCAGGACATCTGGAGCAGGGTCTCGGACCGGGCGAAGGCAGACGTACGCACCTCTTCGGGCACGTCCCGCTGGATCATGGCGTCCAGCGACAGCTTCGACAGGGCCTGGGTGAAACCCGCGACCGCGCCGAGCGCGGCGACCATGACGGTGGAGAAGAAGACCGCGGTGAGCACGGCGACGCCGAGCGCGAGACCCAGCACGGTCGCGATGATCAGCTCGGGGCCGCGGGCTCTGAGCCAGGAGCCCACCGCCGTACCGCAGGCGTTGCCGGTACCGGCCGCGACACCGACGATGCCGAGCGACACGGCGGCGCTCTGGCCGGCCAGCGGGTGCTCGCGCAGCAGGAACGCCAGGAAGAAGATGAGGAAGCCGGAGAGGGCCCGGTGGGACGCGTTCGCCTGGAGGCCGTGCAGGACGGACGGTCCGACGGACCGCAGTCCCGGTGGCTTGTCCCGGACCCGTTTCCCGCCCTCGCCCTTCCGGCCGCCGTCGACCCTGCTGCTGCCGCTCCTGCCGCCGTTTCCGGCTGCCGGGCGGTCCCTCGTCGTGGTCTCGCCGTGGTGGTCGATCAGGCGGGCCCTGCGCTCGCCCTTCGCGGAGTCCACCTTGTGGGGCAGCGTGAAGGCCAGGAAGGTCCCGGCGAGGAAGATCGTGCAGGCGCCGTAGAGCGGCCAGGCGGAGCCGATGTTCTGAAGGCCCACCCCGATGGGCGCCGCCACACCGGTCGCCAGGAGACCGGCGAGGGTGACCCGGGAGTTGGCCTTCACCAGGGAGAAGCGGGGTGGCAGGAGCCGTGGCACGACGGCGCTGCGCACCACTCCGTACGCCTTCGACGAGACCAGGACGCCCAGCGCCGCCGGATACAGCTCCAGGCCGCCCGTGGCGACCGCCCCCGACATGGTGATCGCGAGCACCGCCCGGGCGAACATCGCGGCGGCCATCGCGGCGCGGCGGCCGTGCGGCAGCCGGTCGAGCAGCGGACCGATCACCGGGGCGAGGAGCGTGAACGGCAGCATCGTGATGGCGAGGTACAGGGCCACGCGGCCGCGGGCCTCGTCCGTCGGTACGGAGAAGAACACCGTGGAGGCGAGGGCGACGGTGATCATGACGTCGCCCGCGCCGTTCACGGCGTGCAGCTCGATCAGTTTCCCGAGGCCCGACTCACCCGCGCCGTGGGCGTGGGTCGCCTTGCGGATGCCCTTCGCGGTGCCCGTGAACGGCCGGTGCAGGGCGCGACCCATCGACCGGCCCGCGGTGCTGAGCGGGCCGGGACCGTCGTGCGACCTGGCGGCAGCCACCTCGTCATAGTGCCCCAACCCTCGCCGCCGTGAACCATGATCGGTGCGGACGCGCGGAGGACGACGCCCTGTCGGGTCATCGGAAGGCAATTCCGCGGGTCGAAATCGGACCGAAAACGACCCGGAAGCCGGTCCGGCCGCGGACACGCCCGGGGAGATGAGCCCGGACACGGCACCGGATACGGCCTTGTTTGGGACACGCAGGTGGGCGGAGAGCGGCGGAGAGGGTAGCGTGCGTAACGCGCCACCGGCGGTTGTTCTTGGCCGCGCGCCTCTCGGCGATCCCGCAGAATGGGTGACAGAAGGCGCGCCCGAGGCAGGCACAACGGGTGTGGACGTCGACGCGGCCCCCAGGTCCGCTCCGCCCGCAGCTGTCATGGCCGAAATCGGCAATCGTGTAGCAGCTGGCGCGCTCGAGACGGCGTATGGAGAGAAGCGAGACCTGTGAGTGCTGCGACGACGCGAAGCCGTACTGCCCGTACCCCCGCGCCCGACCGCCTGTGCGCCGAGGCGGTAGACCTCGCCCGTGCGGCGGCCGAAGAGGCTGCCGCGCCCGGAGTGGTCGGTGAACATGTGTCCCTGATCGCCGAGGGGGACAGGGTCGTCACGCACTTCTTCGAGTGCAAGGAGCCCGGTTACCGGGGCTGGCGCTGGGCGGTGACGGTCGCCAGGGCCTCCCGCGCCAAGAACATCACCCTCGACGAGACGGTGCTGCTGCCCGGCTCCGACGCCCTCCTCGCCCCCGAATGGGTGCCGTGGAGCGAGCGGCTGCGCCCCGGCGACATGGGCCCGGGGGACCTGCTGCCCACGGAGGCGGAGGACCTGCGCCTGGAGCCCGGGTACACCGGCGAGGACGAGCCCCCGCCGAACTCCGTCGAGTCCGAGGAGGCCGAGCTCTCCGAGGACCTGGCCGACCTCGTCGACACGGAGGACGCGGAGCTGACGACGCGGCCGGAGACGACGAGCCGCGGCTCGATCGGCGCGATCGCGGAAGAGCTGGGCATGCGGCGTGCCCGGGTGCTGTCCCGGTACGGGCTGCATGTGGCGGCCGACCGCTGGGAAGAGGCGTTCGGCGCGAAGACCCCGATGGCGCAGGCGGCACCGGCCGCGTGCGACACGTGCGCCTTCCTCGTCCCGCTCGCGGGCTCGCTGAAACAGGCGTTCGGGGTGTGCGCCAACGAGTTCGCCCCGGCGGACGGCCGGGTCGTCTCGCTGTCGTACGGGTGCGGTGGGCACTCGGAGGCGGCGGTCATGCCGAAGCCGCCGAAGCCGGCGCCGCACGCTCTGGACACGCTTCAGGTGGACGAGTACCCGCTGCGTCCCGCGCGGGACAGCGGTTCGGTGCCGCTGGACGCGGACGTGGCGCCGGAGGACCTGGGCCACTCGTAAACGCCCGGGCGGGCCGGGGCCTCCCGCACGGGGGCGACCGGCCTCGACTTCCGGTCACACCGGCTCGTGCTCCGCGTCGTCCGCGGCGGGCTCGCGGTACCTTCGGGCGCACACTGGCGTCATGGGTACACCGCGTACCCGCCGGAGAGAGCGGAGTCAGAGCGTGGGCATGAATGCGACCGAGGGCGCCGATCCGTTCGGAACGGCACGGCTGCGGCGCGGGGTGCTCGACGCCTGGGGCGCCGGCCCCGCCCGGTTCCGGGAGGACGCCAACGCCGAGGAGGATCTCGCGCTCGGTGGCTACCGGGACCGCCTCGTCGTCGAGCTGGCCCAGAACGCCGCCGACGCCGCCGCCCGCGCGGGAGTACCCGGCCGGCTCCGGCTGACCCTGCACCCCGCCGCCACCGGCTCCGACGCGCAGGACACGCCCGCCGTCCTCGCCGCCGCCAACACCGGCGCCCCGCTCGACGCGACCGGAGTCGAGTCGCTGAGTACCCTGCGCGCGTCCGCGAAGCGGGAAGGGCACGAATCCGCCGTCGGCCGGTTCGGCGTCGGATTCGCCGCCGTACTCGCCGTCAGCGACGAGCCCGCCGTCATCGGCCGCCACGGCGGCGTCCGCTGGTCCCTCGCCGAGGCACGCGAACTCGCCCGCCAGGCATCCGTCGGCAGCCCCGGCCTCGGCGACGAACTCCGCCGCCGCGACGGCCACGTACCGCTGCTCCGCCTCCCGCTGCCCACCGAGGGCACCGCACCCGAGGGCTACGACACCGTCGTCGTCCTCCCGCTGCGCGACGGCGGCGCCGAGGACCTCGTCGACCGGCTGCTCGCCGCCGTCGACGACGCCCTGCTCCTCACACTCTCCGGCCTCGACGAGATCGTCATCGAAACCCCGGAGGGCGTAAGGGAGTTGCGCCGCTCCCAGCACGGCGCCTACACCCACGTCGACGACTCGTCGCACGGCGTCAACCGCTGGCGCACCGTCTCCGCCCACGGCCCCGTCGAGCCCGCGCTGCTCGCCGACCGGCCCGTCGAGGAACGGCTGCGACCGCACTGGTCGGTCACCTGGGCCGTCCCCGTGGACGCGGAAGGGGCGCCGCAGACCCCCCGTACCGCCGCCGTCGTCCACGCCCCGACGCCCACCGACGAACCCCTCGGCATCCCCGCACTCCTCATCGCCTCGCTGCCGCTCGACACGGCCCGCCGCCACCCCGCCCCCGGCCCGCTCACCGACTTCCTGGTGCAGCGCGCGGCCGACGCGTACGCGGAACTGCTCGCCGAGTGGCAGCCCGTGTCCACGGCCACGATCGCACTCGTCCCCGGACCGCTCGGCAAGGGCGAACTGGACGGCGCACTGCGCGGAGCGATCCTGGAGCGGCTGCCCCGCATCGCGTTCCTGGAGCCCGCCGCACCCCACGACCCGTCCGTCGAACCCGACCAGTGGGACAGCTGGGAGGCCCCCGGCGAAGGCGGCCCCGGCCGGACCACCACCGCACTGCGGCCCATCGAGGCCGAGGTCGTGGAAGGCGTCGGAGCCGAGACCGTGCAGGTACTCGCCGAGGTACTGCCCTGCCTGCTGCCCGCAGGACTCGAACGCCGCACCGAACTGCGCAGCCTCGGCGTCGCCCGGGTCCCCCTGACCGAGGCCATCGACCGTCTCGCCGGACTCGAACGGGACCCGTCCTGGTGGCGGCGGCTCTACGACAGCCTGGCCGGGATCGATCCCGACCGGCTCTCCGGGCTGCCCGTCCCGCTGGCCGGGGACCCCGGGGCCTCCGCCCAGGAGAAGCCCCGCACCACCATCGGTCCCCGCCAGGTACTCCTGCCGCTCCCGGACGCCCTCACCGGGCCCGTCCTGGCCCGGCTTGCGCGCCTCGGCCTGAAGGTCGCCCACCCGGACGCCGCCCATCCGCTCCTGGAGAAGCTGGGCGCCCTGCCCGCGACACCGCGCGCCGTCCTGACGACCCCGCAGGTGCGGGCCGCCGTCGCCGGTTCGCTGGACGCGGGCGAGGTGTGGGACGAGGACGCGCTGGACGGCGACGAACTCGCCGAGACCGTCCTCACACTCGTACGCGACGCGGAACTCGCACCCGGCGACGAACCCTGGCTGGGGGCGCTCGCCCTCCCCGACGAGGACGGCGAGCCCGCGCCCGCCGGTGAACTCGTGCTGCCGGGCAGCCCGTTCGCCCAGATCATGCGGGAGGGCGAACTCGCCCTGTGCGAAGAGGAACTGGCCGACCGCTGGGGCGAACAGCCGCTCACCGCCTGCGGGGTACTGGCCACGTTCGCCCTCGTACGGACCACCGACGTGGTCCTCGACCCGGACGAACTGGAGCCGCGCGACAGCGACTTCGCCGAACCGGACGACGCCGGGCTCCTCGACGCCGTCGACGTGTGGTGCGAGGACGTGCTCGACCAGCTGCCGGACACCCCCGTGCCGCCGGTCGCCACCGAACTCGTCGCCGTCCGCGACCTGGACCTCGTCGACGACGACGCCTGGCCGCAGGCCCTCGCCATGCTCGCCAGGCCCCCGCTGCGCGACGCGCTGACCCAGCCGGTGCGGGTGCTGCTCCCGGACGGCACGACCCAGTCGGTGCGCCCGTACACCGCCTGGTGGCTGCGCGACCACCCGGTGCTCGAAGGGCGCCGTCCGGCGGGCCTGCGGGCCGAGGGCGGCGACCCGCGCCTTGCCGGGCTCTACGACTCCGTCGACGCGACCGGTTTCGACGACGCCCAGGTGCTGCGCGCACTCGGCGTACGGACATCCGTCGCCGCGCTCCTCGACGAACCGGGCGGAGCGGCCGAGCTGTTGGGCCGGCTGGCGGACGAGGGCCGTCCGGTGGGCCCCGTACAACTGCACGCGCTCTACACGGCCCTCGCCGATCTCGACCCGGACCAGGTGACGCTGCCGGAGGAACTGCGGGCCGTCGTCGACGACGAGGTACGGGTCGTCGACGCGGCGGACGCGGTGATCGCCGACGCGCCCGACATGCTGCCCCTCACCGGCGGGCTGCCGCTGCTGCCGGTGGCCCCGGCACGCGCGGCCGAGCTCGCGGAGCTGCTCCAGGTGCGGAGGCTCGGCGAGACGGTGGAGGCCGAGGTGACGAGCGAGGGCGAGGAGCACCGCGTACCGGATTCGGTACGGATTCTGCTCGGCGCCGGGACGCCGGACGCGTACATCGAGCACGGGGAGCTGCGCGCGGGCGGCGTCGAGCTGGACTGGCGCCGCACTCCGGACGGGGTGGTGCACGCCGCCACGCTGGAGGGGGTCGCGGCGGGTCTCGCCTGGGCGGCGGGGCAGTGGCCGCGCCGCTTCGAGGTGGCGGCGCTGCTGGAGGATCCGTCGCGTACGGAGGAGCTGGCGCGGGACCGGTGGTTCGACTGAGGCGTGTGTTCTTCACGCCACGTACATCAGTCGTACAACCTTTCGGTGCGCTGACCCGTCTGGTCTATCGAGTCACCAGACTCATAGACCACACGGGCCCCGCTGGGTGAGCCACATACCGCGGGGGCCCCTTTCTCCACTGGGGAACATATGCGTATTCGTGCCACCGTTGCCGCTGTCTCCGGCGCCTTGGCTCTGTCGGCCCTCGTCGTTCCGGCCGCGCAGGCCGATGACGGCCGTACGTGGTCCAACGACCACAACTTCTCCACCTCGAAGCCGAGTGGCACCGAGCGTTTCGCCGGTTCGACCGCTGCCGCCGCAGCGGAGCTTCCGGTCCTCACCAAGGCTGTCGTGAACGGCGGCAAGCCCGTCGTCGTGGGTACCTCGTCGAAGCAGACGTACAGCGTGGCCATCACGGCGTCCCACCCCACCGGCGTGTCCGACGTCTTCGGTTACGTCTGGACCGGCTCCACCCTCGACGACCCGCAGGGCATGGGCATCACGCAGAACGAGGATGCCTCCTCCTGCACGGCGGTCAGCGCGACCACCTCGACCTGCAAGTTCACCGTCACGTTCGACCCGGCCCTGCTGTGGAACTCGGACTCGGGCACCTTGAAGGTCGGCGGCGCCGCGCTCGCCAACGACGGAGAGGTCGGGGAGAAGGAGTACATCGGCAAGTCCTACCTCCAGCGCTTCTCGAAGCTCACCGTCAACGCCGGCCCCGAGCCCGTCGCGAAGGGCAAGGCCCTCACGGTCACCGGCAAGCTCACGCGCGCCAACTGGGACACCGGCACGTACATGGGCTACACCAACCAGCCCGTGAAGCTCCAGTTCCGCAAGGCGGGCACCTCCACCTACACCACCGTCAAGACGGTCACGTCGAGCTCCACCGGCGCGCTGAAGACCTCGGTCACGGCGTCGGCGGACGGCTACTGGCGCTACTCGTTCGCGGGCACGACCACCACCCCGGCCGTCACGACCGCCGGTGACGGCGTCGACGTGCGCTAGTCGGCAACCGCTCAAGCGGGGAAGCGGCGGCTGACCAGTCGCCAGGCGAATTCCAGGGCAGCCGCCGCCACCGCCGCGATCCCCACCGCCGCCCACGGCATGGGCGCACCCACCAGCTTCAGGGCGAAGAAGTCCTGGAGCCACGGCACGACCAGCACGATCAGGAACCCCAGCCCCATCGCCGCGACCAGGCAGACCCGCCACAGGGTGTACGGGCGGGCGATGATCGCCAGGACCCACATCGAGACGAGGAACAGCGTGAGTGTCGCCGCGCTCGTCTCGGCGCTCAGGGCGCCCGTCCCCGCGTAGTAGTGCCGCGCCACCAGGTACGTGGTGAAGGTGGCCGCCGCCGCGATGACGCCGGACGGGATCGCGTACCGCATCACCCGGCGTACGAAGTGCGGCTGGGCCCGCTCCTTGTTCGGGGCCAGGGCCAGGAAGAACGCGGGCACACCGATCGTGAGCGTCGACAGCAGCGTCAGGTGCCTGGGCAGGAACGGGTACTCCACCTGGAAGCAGACGACGAGCACCGCCAGCAGCACCGAGTAGACCGTCTTCGTCAGGAACAGCGTGGCGACCCGGGTGATGTTGCCGATGACCCGGCGGCCCTCGGCCACGACGGACGGCAGCGTCGCGAAGCTGTTGTTCAGCAGCACGATCTGGGCCACGGCGCGTGTCGCCTCCGAGCCCGAGCCCATCGCGACCCCGATGTCGGCGTCCTTCAGCGCGAGTACGTCGTTGACCCCGTCGCCCGTCATCGCGACCGTGTGGCCGCGTGACTGGAGAGCCGCGACCATGTCCCGCTTCTGCTGCGGGCTGACCCGGCCGAAGACCGCGTTCTGTTCCATGGCCGTGGCCATCTCGTCGGGGTCGGTGGGCAGCCGGCGGGCGTCCATGGTGTGCTCCGCACCCGGCAGACCGAGCTTCTGGGCGACCGCGCCGACCGAGACGGCGTTGTCACCGGAGATGACCTTCACGGAGACGTTCTGGTCGGCGAAGTAGGCCAGGGTGTCCTGGGCGTCGGGCCGCAGCCGCTGCTCCAGCACGACGAGCGCGGTCGGTACGGCCCCGTCGGCGACGTCCGGGGCGTCCAGCTCGCCCTCCGCCCGCGCGAGGAGCAGCACCCGCAGCCCCTGCTCGTTGAGGTGGTCGATCTCGGCGAGCGTCGGGTCCCCGTCGGGCAGCAGCACGTCGGGGGCGCCGAGCAGCCAGGTCGAGATCCGCCCGCCGTCCCCCTCGAAGTCCCCCTCGAAGTCCTCGTCGAACGCGGCGCCGCTGTACTTGCGTGCCGAGGAGAACGGCAGCGTCCCGGTGCACCGCCAGCCGCCGCCCTCCGGGTAGGCGTCGATGATGGCCTGGAGGCTGGCGTTGGGCCGGGGATCGGACGAGCCGAGGGCGCCCAGCACCCGCTGTACGTACGCCTCGTCCGTACCGTTGAGCGGCCGGGTCTCCGTGACGTCCATGCCGCCCTCGGTGAGCGTGCCGGTCTTGTCCAGGCAGACCACGTCGACGCGGGCGAGGCCCTCGATGGCGGGGAGCTCCTGCACGAGGCACTGCTTGCGGCCGAGGCGTACGACCCCGATCGCGAAGGCGACGGAGGTGAGAAGGACGAGGCCCTCGGGGATCATCGGGACGATGCCGCCGACGGTGCGGGCCACCGAGTCCTTGAAGTTGTTGTCCTTGACGACGAGCTGGCTGATGATCAGGCCGATCGAGGTCGGCACCATCATCCAGGTCACGTACTTGAGGATCGTGGAGATGCCGCTGCGCAGCTCGGAGCGTACGAGGGTGAAGCGGGACGCCTCCTCGGCGAGCTGCGCCGCGTACGCCTCGCGCCCGACCTTGGTGGCGGTGAACGCGCCGCCGCCCGCGACGACGAAGCTCCCCGACATCACCTCGTTGCCGGGCTGCTTGAGCACGGGGTCGTTCTCGCCGGTGAGCAGCGACTCGTCGATCTCCAGGCTGTCGGCCTCGGTGACGGTGCCGTCCACGACGACCTTGTCGCCCGGGCCCAGCTCGATGACGTCACCGAGGACGATCGCGGAGGTGGGGAGCTCGGCCGCGACCCCGTCGCGCCGCACGGTGGGTTTCGCCTCGCCGATGACCGCGAGTCCGTCGAGGGTCTTCTTCGCGCGCCACTCCTGGACGATGCCGATCCCGGTGTTGGCGATGATCACGAAGCCGAAGAGGCTGTCCTGGATCGGAGCGACGAAGAACATGATCACCCAGAGGACGCCGATGATCAGGTTGAAGCGGGTGAGGACGTTCGCGCGGACGATCTCGGTGACGGAGCGCGAGGAGCGCACCGGTACGTCGTTGACCTCGCCCCGCGCGATCCGTTCGGCGACCTCCGCCGTCGTCAGCCCGCCGGAGCGCCGGGCCGATCGCGGTGGCTGCATCGGGTGTACGGGGTCGAGTTCGGAGCCGGCGTCGATCCGCTGCGTCATGGTTCCGACCGTAAGGGCGGAACGCCGGGTTCACCCCCCGGAGGTGTCGCCCGCCTCGTCCTCGTCGGCCGCTGCCCGCTTGAGCGCCTTCTCCCGGCCCCGTACGTACCAGATGCCGATCAGCCCGAGTCCGGCGCCGGCCAGCGGGGTCCACACCCACCAGGTGTGCCCGTGGTCGTCGAACCAGCCGTAGAAGGGGAGCTGGACGAGGAAGAGGACGAACCAGAGGACCGTGCCGCCCGTGACGGTGGCGACGACGGGGCCCTCAAGGGGTTCGGGCGCCTCGTGCTTCAGTGTCCACTTCTGCATGACCTCAGTGTATGGGCCCCGTACATAAGCGCTGTCGGGCCGGTCGGCCCAAGGGTCTACGCGCGGAGATAGCAATCTCCGGCTTATGTATTCATACTGAATCTGTTTGGGGCTGGCTTGAATTATTCGTCTGAAAGTCCAAAGCTGGCCACTTTTCTCCCTTCCTACGTACGTACTGAGGTCATACATGTCCCCCTCGGGCAGCGTCAGCCTGGACCGATTCTTCAAGATCTCCGAGCGGGGGTCGTCGGTCGCCCGCGAGGTCCGTGGCGGATTCGCCACCTTCTTCGCGATGGCGTACATCATCGTGCTGAACCCGATCATTCTCGGCAGCGCGAAGGACATGTACGGGAATCAGCTCGACAACGGCCAGCTGGTCACCGCCACCGTGCTGACCGCCGCGTTCTCCACGCTCCTGATGGGTGTCATCGGCAACGTGCCGATCGCGCTGGCCGCCGGTCTCGGTGTCAACACCGTCGTCGCCCTCCAGCTCGCCCCCCGGATGAGCTGGCCGGACGCCATGGGCATGGTCGTCCTCGCGGGCATCGTCGTGATGCTCCTGGTCGCGACCGGGCTGCGGGAACGCGTGATGAACGCCGTACCGAAGTCGCTCCGCAAGGGCATCGCGATCGGTATCGGCCTCTTCATCATGCTGATCGGTCTGGTCGACTCGGGCTTCGTCTCCCGTATCCCGGACCTCGCCCACACCACCGTGCCGCTCCAGCTCGGCAACGACGGCCACCTCAACGGCTGGCCGGTCCTGGTCTTCGTCCTCGGTTCGCTGCTGACCCTCGCGCTCATCGTGCGCAAGGTGCCGGGCGCGATCCTGATCTCCATCGTCGCCATGACGCTCGTCGCGCTGGCCATCGACGCGATCGCGGACCTGCCGGGCCAGGCCTGGGGGCTGACCGTGCCCGAGTGGCCGGGCAACCCGGTCGCCTCGCCCGACTTCGGGCTGATCGGCCAGGTCAGTCTGTTCGGCGGCTTCGAGAAGGTCGGCTACCTCACCGGCGTCCTCTTCGTCTTCACCGTGCTGCTGTCCTGCTTCTTCGACGCGATGGGCACCATCCTCGGTGTCGGC
Organism: Streptomyces sp. NPDC055749; assembly: GCF_053617235.1. NCBI lineage: Bacteria > Bacillati > Actinomycetota > Actinomycetes > Kitasatosporales > Streptomycetaceae > Streptomyces > Streptomyces sp. NPDC055749. Next base: position 33,596 of record NZ_JBSHFH010000023.1, read on the forward strand.
GACGAGGCGAAGCTGATGGACAAGGACGGCAACTTCCCCGGCATCAACAAGGTGCTGTTCGTCGACGGCATCGCCGTCGCCGCGGGCGGTGCGAGCTCCTCCTCGGCGTCCACCTGCTTCGTGGAGTCCACGGCGGGCGTCGGCGAGGGCGCCCGCACCGGCCTTGCGAGCGTCGTGACCGGTCTGCTGTTCTCGGTGGCGCTGTTCCTGACGCCGCTGGCGACGATGGTCCCGTCGCAGGCGGCCACCCCCGCGCTGCTGGCGGTCGGCTTCCTGATCATGGCGGGCTCGGTACGGGACATCGACTGGAGCGACTACACGCTCGCGATCCCGGCGTTCCTCGCCATGATGATGATGCCGTTCACGTACTCGATCACCAACGGCATCGGTATCGGCTTCATCGCGTTCTGTGTGCTGCGGCTGGCGGCAGGACGGGGCCGCGAGGTCCCGGTCGCCATGTATGTGGTGTCGGCGGTCTTCGTCTTCTACTACGCGATGCCGGCGCTCGGCCTCACGTAACCGGCAGGCTCACGCAACCCGCACGTCTCGCTTCACCCCTACGGGGCGGCTCTCCGCTGCTACGTGACCCGGTCGGCCGGGTCCACGTGGCGGAGATCCGCCCCGTAGAACTTTTCCGTCTCGTCGACGGCCGCTTTGAAGCGTTCGTCGAAATCGTCGCGGACGAGCGTCCGGACCACATAGTCCTGGACGCTCATTCCCCGTCTGGCGGCGTGCTGCTTGAGCCGGTCGAGCAGCTCACCGTCTATCCGCAGGCTGAGCACTGTCGATCCCATGGGAAGCAGGGTTACGGCCCCGAGGGCCCCCTCGCGTCACTTTCCGGATCCGGCTCACTCGTTTGGGTGATCACAATCTTGTTTGCGTACGGCCAAGTGGTCTTTAGTGTAGCTAATGAGTTAAGCTAACGAACATGCCTGACCTGATCCACGACGGCGACAGTGCCGCTGCCGTGAGCTCCCTTCGCTCCGCCGTGATGCTGCTGAGCCGACGTCTTAAGCACCAGCGCGTCGACGAGTCGCTGAGCCCCACCGAGATGTCGGTGCTCGGCACTCTCGCCCGCTGCGGTTCCGCCACACCCGGTGAGCTGGCACGCAAGGAGCACGTACAGCCCCCGTCGATGACCCGCATCGTCGCGCTGCTGGAAGCCAAGGGACTGGTCCGGCTCGAACCGCACCCCGACGACCGTCGGCAGAAGATGGTCAGCCAGACCGAGCAGGCGGAAGCCATGCTCGAAGAGAGCCGCTCCAAGCGGAACGTCTGGCTCGCCAACCTCGCCGAGGGCCTGGACGAGGACGAGTGGGCGACGCTGCGGGCCGCAGCGCCCGTGCTGGAGAAGCTCGCCCACATGTGACCGACGGGCGCCACCGGACCGACCACCGGAGCGCCCGCTGCCACGTCCCCGTCACCCAGCACGCCGTATACGTCCGAGGAGGCGAACCCTTTTGAGTACGGGATCCGGAGCAGACTCCGCCCCCGCACCGACTTCCACCCACGAGAGCAAGCCCGGCGGGACCTTCTCGTCGCTGAAGATCCGCAACTACCGCCTGTTCGCCACGGGCGCCGTGATCTCCAACACCGGTACCTGGATGTCCCGCATCACGCAGGACTGGCTCGTCCTGAGCCTCACCGGGTCCGCCACCGCCGTCGGTATCACGACGGCGCTGCAGTTCCTCCCGATGCTTCTCTTCGGTCTGTACGGCGGTGTCATCGCCGACCGCCTCCCGAAGAAGCAGATCCTGCTCGTCAGCCAGGCGATGCTCGGCCTGTGCGGTATCGCGCTGGCCGTCCTCACGCTCTCCGGAGCCGTCGAGGTCTGGCACGTCTATCTGATCGCCTTCCTGCTCGGCATGGTCACCGTGGTCGACAACCCGGCCCGCCAGTCGTTCGTCTCCGAGATGGTCGGCCCCGCGCAGCTGCGCAACGCGGTCAGTCTGAACTCCGCGAACTTCCAGTCCGCCCGGCTCATCGGCCCCGCCGTCGCGGGTGTCCTGATCACGACGGTCGGCAGCGGCTGGGCCTTCATGTTCAACAGCCTGTCGTTCCTCGCCCCGCTCATCGGCCTGCTGATGATGCGTACGAGCGAGATGCACGCCTCCGTGACCGTGCCGCGCGCCAAGGGCCAGCTGAGGGAGGGCCTGCGCTATGTCTCGGGCCGCCCGGACCTGATCTGGCCGATCGTCCTGGTCGGCTTCGTCGGCACGTTCGGCTTCAACTTCCCGATCTTCCTGACGGCCTTCGCGGACGAGATCTTCCACGGCGGCGCCGGGATGTACTCCTTCTTCAACATCCTCATGGCGGCCGGCTCACTCGCCGGAGCCCTGTTCGCCGCCCGCCGCCGCTCCTCGCGGCTGCGGATGCTGGTGGCCGCGGGCACCGCGTTCGGTCTCCTGGAGATCACCGCGTCCCTGTCCCCGTCCGTCTGGCTCTTCTCGATCCTGCTGGTCCCGATCGGCATGCTCGGCCTGACGACCAACATCATCGCGAACACCAGCGTCCAGATGGCCTCGGACCCGGAGATGCGGGGCCGCGTGATGAGCCTCTACATGATGGTGTTCGCCGGGGGTACGCCGGTGGGCGCCCCGATCGTCGGCTGGATCAGCGACGCGTACGGGGTCCGGATGGGCATGGCGGCCGGCGGTGTGTTCTCGCTGCTCGCCGCGCTGGGCGTCGGCTTCGCGCTGGCCCGCGTCGGCGGCCTGCGCCTGAAGGTCGACCTGCGCCCCGGCCACCCGCACGTGCGGTTCGTACCGCGCGAGCAGCTGGCCACGGCCGCGTGACCCTCGTGACCGTTCAGGTGCGGACGGGCCACAGCTGCCAGACTCCGCGCATGAGACTGTTCGCCGCCGTTCTGCCGCCCGCCGATGCCGTCGAGGAGCTACAGGGGGCCATGGTGCCGCTCCACGCCATCCCCGGCGCCGTCAACCTCCGCTGGACCCAGAACGAGGGCTGGCACTACACCCTCGCCTTCCTCGGCGAGGTGGACGAGGAACTGCTGCCCGAGCTGTACCTGCGGATGGAACGCGCCGCCCACCGCACCGACCCCTTCCCGCTGCGTATCCACGGCGCGGGCCGGTTCGACGGGCACGCGCTGTGGGCCGGTGCCGCGGGCGGGCTCGACACCATGAGACTGCTCTCCGAACGGGCCGGCGCGGCGGCCCGCAGGTCAGGGGTGCCCATGGACGGGCATCACCGCTACACCCCGCACCTGACACTCGCCCGCAGCCGGGTCCCGGCCGACCTGACCCCGTACACCGCCGCCCTCGAAGGCTTCGAGGGGATGCGCTGGGAGGCGGACGAGCTGAGTCTCGTACGCAGCGGACTGCCCGTCGACGGGGTGCCGGGGGAGCAGCCGCGCTACGAGGTCGTGCGGGCCTGGCCGCTGGGACGCTGAGCGGTGCGGTTACGCTCGACGGGTGGACCCGAAGACCAGAAACCGCATCATGGCCGCCGTGCTCGTGCTCATGTTCCTCGTCGTCGCCGTGGCGGCGGCCGTCGGAGGATGAGGACGACGACGGCCGCCTGACCGAGCCCCGTTACCAGGCGAAGTTCTCCGGGGACGGACCCGGGCCCGGGAAGATCTCCTCCAGCGAGGCCAGCACCTCGTCCGGAAGCTCCAGCTCGACCGCGCGCAGCGCCGAGTCGAGCTGTTCCTGTGTGCGCGGACCACTGATCGGCCCGGTCACGCCCGGCCGGGTCAGCAGCCAGGCCAGACCCACCTCGCCGGGCTCAAGACCGTGCTTGTCGAGCAGGTCCTCGTACGCCTGGACCTGCGCCCGCACCTTCGGGTCGGCGAGCGCTTCCGCCGACCGGCCCGAGGTGGACCGGGCGCCGCCGCCCTCGCGCTCCTTGCGGATCGCGCCGCCCAGCAGACCGCCGTGCAGCGGCGACCACGGGATGACGCCGAGGCCGTACTCCTGCGAGGCCGGAATGACCTCCATCTCGGCCTCGCGCCGCATCAGGTTGTAGATGCACTGCTCGCTGACCAGACCGTACGAACCGAGCCGCTTCGCCGTCTCGTTCGTCTGGGCGATCTTCCACCCGGGGAAGTTGGACGAGCCCGCGTACAGGATCTTGCCCTGCTGGATCAGTACGTCGATGGCCTGCCAGATCTCCTCGACCGGGGTCGACCGGTCGATGTGGTGGAACTGGTACAGGTCGATGTGGTCCGTCTGGAGCCGCTTGAGGCTGGCGTCGACGGACCGGCGGATGTTGAGCGCGGAGAGCTTGTCGTGGTTCGGCCAGGCGTCCCCGTCGGCGGCCATGTTGCCGTAGACCTTGGTGGCGAGGACGACCTTGTCGCGGCGGTCGCCGCCCTCGGCGAACCAGGTGCCGAGGATCTCCTCGGTACGCCCCTTGTTCTCGCCCCACCCATACACATTGGCGGTGTCGAAGAAGTTGACCCCTGCCTCCAGGGCGGAGTCCATGATCGCGTGACTGTCCGACTCGTTGGTCTGCGGTCCGAAGTTCATCGTCCCGAGGACGAGTCGGCTGACCTTGAGTCCCGTGCGTCCGAGCTGCGTGTACTTCATGACGACCAAGCCAACGCCTTCGAGCGCGCTCGAAGCAAGAGGGTTCCACGCAAGAGGGTTCTACGCTCCTTGAGCGAACCGGTCCAGCGCCGCCAGCACGGCCCGGCCGGTCGCCGCCCCGCCCAGATGCCCCGCGTCCTCGATCACGGTCAACTCGGCGTCCGGCCACGCCTTGGCCAGCTCCCAGGCGGTGGTCAGCGGACCCGCCAGGTCGAAGCGGCCGTGGATCAGGACGCCGGGGATGCCCGCGAGCCGCCCCGCGTCCCGGATCAGCTGCCCCTCCTCCAGCCAGGCGCCGTGCGAGAAGTAGTGCGAGCAGATCCGGACGAGCGCCGTCTGCGCGTGACCGGGCCGGCCGCTGTACGGGGCAGGCCCCGTGTACGCCTCCTGGGAGAGCACCGCGTCCTCCCAGGCACACCAGTCGGCCGTCGCCCGCGCGCGTACCTCCGGATCGGGGCTCTCCATCCTGCGCGCGTACGCGGCGACGAGATCACCGGGCCCGGCCGCCTCCGGAACACCCGCCCGGAACAGCTCCCACGCCTCCGGGAAGATCGCCCCTGAGCCCCGGTACAGCCAGTCGATCTCGCTGCGCCGGGTCGTCGTCACCGCCGGGATCACGATCTCCGAGACGCGCTCGGGGTGCTGCTCGGCATACGCCAGGATCAGCGTGGAGCCCCAGGAACCCCCGTACAACAGCCATGTGCCGACGCCGAGGTGGGTGCGCAGGCGTTCCATGTCGGCGATCAGGTGGGCCGTCGTGTTGTGCCGCATGTCGGCGGCGGGGTCGCTCGCGTGCGGGGTGGAGCGTCCGCAGTTGCGCTGGTCGAAGAGGACGACCCGGTACCGCTCGGGATCGAAGTACCGCCTCGCCCGGGCGGTACACCCCGACCCCGGGCCGCCGTGGACGACGAGCGCGGGCTTTCCGGCCGGGTTGCCGCAGACCTCCCAGTACACGAGGTTGCCGTCGCCGACGTCGAGCATGCCGTGGTCGTACGGCTCGATGGGCGGGTACTTCTCGTCGGGCTCGCGGTCCGCGGGGCTTCCCGCTGTCACGACGCGGAGCCGCCGTTGCTCTTCAGCAACTGACCGTTGATCCACTGTCCCTGGGGGGAGCACAGGAAATCCACGAGGTGCGCGGTGTCCTGCGGAGTGCCGAGGCGGCCGAGCGGGGTGGACGTGAGGCAGGCTTCCCGGATCTCGTCGGACATCCAGCCGGTGTCCACAGGGCCGGGGTTGATGACGTTGGCGGTGACCCCGAGATGGGCGAGTTCGTGGGCGGCGGCCAGGGTGATCCGGTCCAGCGCTCCCTTGCTCGCCCCGTAGGGGAGGTTGCCGACGGTGTGGTCACTGGTGAGCGCGACGATGCGGCCGGTCCCGGCGGCGGCGCGGTAGCGGAGACCGTACTCGCGGATCAGCAGCCAGGTGGCGCGGGCGTTGACGGCGAAGTGCCGGTCGAAGCTCGCGACTGTGGTGTCCAGCAGCCCCGAGTCGACGGACTCCGCGTGGCTGAGGACGAGCGCGGTGACGGGGCCGAGGCCGCGTTCCGCCTCGTCGAAGATCCTGGACGGGGCGTCCGGGTCGGAGAGATCCGCCTCGATCGCGACGGACCGGGCACCGGCGGCGCGCAGCGCGTCGGCCACGGCGTCCGGGGCGCCTTCCTCGATGCCCCACGTCATGCGCTTGTCGTAGGGCGTCCAGTAGGTGAAGGCGATGTCCCAGCCGGAGGCGGCCAGCCGCCGGGCGATACCCGCCCCGATGCCGACGGTACGTCCCACGCCGGTGATCAGGGCGATGGGGCGAGGGTGTTCGGTGGTAGTCACGGCTAGAGATCATCCGGGAGGGCGTGGGCCGCGGCAACCTCATTGCGGCCCCCGGGCGTAACCTGGACGCCGTGAACGCGACCCCCCACGTACTGGCCGTACTCGACGACGTACTCGCTTCCGTCGCTCCGGGAGACCGGGGTTCCCTCTGGCAACTGACCGAAAAGCGCCGTGAATTGGACGCGAATCTGGTGCACCTGCCGGCGGACGTGGAGGTGGCCGAACACCAGGAGAACACCCTGGACGTCCTCCTGGTCGTCCTCGCGGGCTCCGGCCGCCTCATGACGGGCCCGGACACCCTGCCCCTCACCCCGACCACGGTCACCTGGCTGCCCCGCACCTCCCGCCGCGCCCTGGCGGCGGGCCCGGCGGGCCTCTCCTACCTGACGGTCCACCGCCGCCGCCCCGGCCTGTCGATCACGGCTCAACCCGGGGTCTCGACCGAGGGCGGCGAGGGTCCCTGTCTGCTGGACCGGGTCTGTGTGTCGTGCGGCCGGGTGGCCGAGGGGACGGCACCGAACTTCTGTGGCGAGTGCGGGGAGCGGTTGGCGGGGCGGTGATGAGGTGAGGGGCATTCGTTCCGTCGCGGTCAGAAGCGGAACAAGGGCCCGGTCGCGGCATCCATCTCGCAGGCGTTGGGGTAGGTCTTGCGCCAGGACACGGGACGGCTCTGATAGGTGCCGACCGCCTCGGCGGTGACAGGGTCGTACTCCTTCGTGCACACGTGGGGATCGCCGGGCAGCGCATCGAAGTCCCCACCCGCCGCGTACAGATCGGCGCACGCCGCCACCGGGTCGGGGTGACCGGGATCGCCGGCGGCAGGACAGGTGAGGACGGCGGAACGGGACCAGGTCCTCTCGGACCCGCTGACGGACAGGGTCAGTTCGGAGGGGGCGGGTGCGGGCTCGGATGCGGCGTGGGCGGTGCCGGCCAGTCCGATGCCGAGGAGAACGGCCGCGCCGCGGCGGTGATCTTGTTCATGGTCGGCTAACGACCTGACCGTGAGCACGTCACGTGGAAACTCCGCAACATCCGAGGGAACGAATCCCGTGGACGCCTCCTCGTCACGGAGGGGTTCGTGGCCGCCCCTTACGACCACGTGGGTGCTCTGCTGGCCGACCTGGAGGGCGACTTCGGGCGGATCGCACCCGACATGCGGGGCCTGCGGGTCGTGCGGCGGGACGGTGTGCGCGTCGAGGCGGTGGCCCGCAGCAAGTACGGGATGCGGGCCCGGCTGTGCGGGGAGCAGCGGCCGGGCTGGTGCTGGCTGCAGAGCCGGTTCCTGCTGCTCGGCGTCGCCGCGTCGCCGGAAGGCGACGGCACCCGCGTGGCGTTCACCGGCGGGGTACGGGTGCCGGGGCGCGCCGCGCTGGTGCCCCTGGGGGTGCGGCGGGAGGGCGAGCGCAGCGTGCGGCGGCTGAGGGGCCTGCTGTGAACGAGGACGTCCAGTGGGTCGCGTAGGCCGTTGGTGTGGCGGAATCGTGGACTCGTGCCCCGGGCGAGGAGAATGGGGCGGCATCGGCGGCAGAGGTGCGGGAGGCCCCTCGGCCGCGCCCCTGACCAGGAGGAGGACCGGTGATGGACACCAGGGTGAGGCAGTGGACCGGAGCGTCGGGGGACCGGGTCAGGACGCGGGTACGCGAGCAACTGCTCGATGCGGGGCTTGAGTTGTTCGGGGTGTATGGGTACGCCCATGCGACCGTGGATGCCCTGTGCGAGGAGGCCGGTGTGCCGGAGGGCGTGTTCCGGGAGGAGTACGACTCGCTGGAGGGGGTGCTGATCGCCCTGCACAACCGGGTGACGACGAACGGGATGCGCGCGGCGGAGAACGTACAACTGGCCGAGGACATCGACGAGTGCGGGCCGCAGGAGCGGGTGCGCAGGCTCTTCGACGCCTATGTGGACGCCGTGACGCGGGACCCGCGCGAGGCGCGCGTGACGTTCGTCGAGGTGCTGGGCGTGAGTCCGGCCGTGGACGAGCACTGCCGGCGGTGGCGGGAGGCGTGGGTCGAGTTCTACGCCGCTGCGACGGAGCGGGCCGTGGGGCGGGGCGAGGCGGTGAACACGGACCACCGGGCCGATGTGATCGTGATGGTCAACACGATCCACGAACTCATGGCCCACCACGCCCGCCGCCCGCGCCGGGCGAGGCCGGCGGATGTGTCCGGGGAGCTGACGTACCTTGCGCTGACTTTGCTGACGACGGAGTAGGGCGGGGAGTTAGGTGAGGTCCGGGGGCGGGGGCGGGTCGGTGGCCTTCTCGCGGGACGCGGCGGCCTCATCGGGGGCGCCTGCCTGTTCGTAGGCGGCGGCCGAGCGGAGCCAGGTCTCGCGGATCTGCTCGGGGGCGGCGTCGGCTGCGGTGAGGGTGGCGGCCACTTCGGCCAGGGCCTGGCCGGTGAGGAAGTGGTCGTTCGCGGCGGTCAGGAGTTCCGCAGCCCGGTTGCCTGCGGCGAGTGCCTCGTCGAGGTGGCGGGCACCACGCAGTGCGGTGCCGAGGTTGTTCCAGGCCTTGCCTTCGCTGTGGTGGTCGCCGGTTGTTTGGTAGATGGTGCGGGCGGTCTCGTGTGCGGTCATGGCTTCCTCGTAGCGGTGCACGCTTTGGAGGGCAACGCCGAGGTTGTTCCAGGTCTGGCCTTCGGCGTGGTGGTAGCCGGTGGTCCGGTGGAGGGTGCGGGCGGTCTCGTACGCAGTGATGGCTTCCGCATGGCGGCCCAGGAGGTGCAGCGCGGTGCCGAGGTTGTTCCAAGCCTTGCCTTCGCTGTGTTGGGCGCCGGTTGTTTGGTAGATGGTGCGGGCGGTCTCGTGTGCGGTCATGGCTTCCTCGTAGCGGTCCACGTTTTGGAGCGCAAGGCCGAGGTTGTTCCAGGCGTCGCCTTCGGCGCGGTGGTTGCCGATTTCGCGCTGGGCTTCGAGAGCCACACTGCTGAGAGAGATGAGCTCGTTGAAGTGTCGCCGCCAGGTCAAATAGTGGATGAGCCGGTTCGGCAGGAGCACAGCTGTGGGGGCGTGGCCGATGGCATGAGCCGTGTGGACGGCTGCGACGAGGTTGGAGCGCTCCTTGTCCAGCCAGGCCAGCGCGTCGGGCCGGTCGGTGAACAGCCCGGAGACAGGGCCCGAACCAGGGGGCCGTAGGTGGGTATCGGCCGCATCCGTCACGTGCAGGTAGTACGCCATGAGCCGGTCTTGCGCCTGGTCGTAGCGGCGTTTCGTAGGGCGGCCCCGGTCCGTGTGGATGCGCGCCTGTTCCGTCGCGTACTCGCGTACCAGGTCGTGCATCTGCCAGCGTCCGCGCACCGCGCCGCGGTCCAGGAGGTGGGCCTGGGTGAGCCGGGTGAGGAGGCGGTCCACCTCCGCCGTGGGGCGGTCGGCCAGGGCCGTGGCGGCGGCGGTGGAGATGTCGGGGCCCGGGTTGAGGCTGATGAGGCGGAAGAGGTCGGCCTCCTGCGGGGTCAGGCGGTCGGCCGACTGGTCGAAGGCGGCCCGGAGGTTGCGTTCGCCGTCGTCCAGGCCCGACAGCCGGCTGCCCGCTGTGGTGAGCGCCTGGACGCGCTCGGCGAGCGGCTGACCCGGGTCGCCCGCCAGCAGGGCGCCGGTGATTTGCAGGGCCAGGGGGAGATAGCCGCAGGCCAGGGCCAGTTCGTCGGCGGCCGTGGGGGACTCGTCGACCCGGTCGTCATCCGGGTCCGCCACCTGGAGGACCTTCCGCAGGACGTCGACCGCCGCCTCCGGCTGGAGCGTGTTGAGGTTCTTCAGGCGGGCGCCGATGCCCGGGAGGGTGTGGCGGGACGTGATCAGGGCGGCGTGCGGACGGGCGGGCAGCAGGGTGCGTACCTGCTCGGCCGTCGAGGCGTTGTCCGCGATCAGCAGGATGCGCTCGTTCTTGCGGGCCAGCACGTCGAGTTGGGAGCGGTAGAGCGCTTCCCGTTCGGTGAGGGTCGGCGGGATGTGTTCCGCGATGACCCCGAGGGAACGCAGCAGGGCGTCGAGGGCTTCCTCGGGCCGTACGGGGGCGGGGTCGTAACCGCGCAGGTTGATGCGCTGCACCCCGGTGAACCAGCCGCGCCCCACGGCGGCATGCGCGACCGCGTGGGCCAGGGTCGTCTTGCCGACACCGGCGAGACCGGCGACCGCACCGGCCACCGGACCCGCACCACCTGCGGGGTCGAGGACGGTCAGCAGGTCGTCGATCTCGTGGTCGCGGCCGGTGAACTCCTCCGGCAGCGGGGGAAGGGAGGCGAGCGCGGTGGGTACGGGTGCGTACTGCTGCACGTACGTGTTGTTCTGCGTCCCGTCACCCTGGACCGGGCCGTTGAACGCGCCCTGCCTGAAGTCGTTGGCGCGCCCGGGACCGCGCCCGCCGGTCCTGCGCTTGCCGGACTTCTTGGCCCCCATGTGCCGCACCCGCCCTAGCGGTTGAACGTGTTGTGCTGCGTGCCGCTGCCCTGCACCGGCCCCTCGAACTTCGCGCCCCGGAAGTCGTTGTGTACCGCGCCCGGCGCGACCGCCTCCGGGTCGATGGCCCGGACCACCGCCTCCAGCTCCTCCGCCGCCTCCGGGTCCGCGGTCAGCGAGGCCTGGAACATCGCCTCCCACACCCGTACCGCACGGGCGAACGCCTCGTCCGCCGCGACCTGGGCGCGCAGCGCCTGCGCGAGCTCGTCGGCGCGGGCCGGGTCGGTGGGCCGGTCCTCCAGCGCCGCGAGCGCGGTCTCGGTGGTGTCGGGCTCCGGGGGCGCGGTGTCCGGCGCGGGGTCGCGGCGGCGGCGGACCAGACCGGTCAGGCCCACCCATGCCTGGCGGCCGATCTCGCCGCCCGCGCCGCCGGCCAGCGCGGCCAGTACACCCAGTGAAATCGGGTCCATCGAACCCACCCCCGCAACAGATCGACCACAATCGGTGAAGCACCACCGTACGGTCGGCCGACGGGAGGCCGCAGGTGAATTGCGCAGCCTGGAGGGCCTGTTACGGGGTCTGTTACCCGGCCGCGTACGGGCCGCCGACGCCCCACGCCTGGTGCATCGCGTCCGCGAAAGCGGCGGCCAGTTTGTGTTCGCCGCTCGGGCCGGGGTGCGTGCCGTCGTACGTGTCGGTGTGGATGTCGTACGCCGTCGGGCGCGAGGCCAGCAGGACGGGGGACGTCGGCTGGTCGAGGTCGGCCACCGCCTTGGCGAGGAGCACGTTGAAGCGGTCGCACTCGGCGGCGAAGGGCGCGTCGGACTCGGCCCGGATGTTCGGTATGACGGGCAGGAGCACGGCCTTGATGTGCGGGTTGGCGGTACGGGCCGCCGCGATGAACGCCCTCGCGTTCGCCGCGGTCTGCTCGCTGTCCGTGTAGAAGCCGAGGTCGATCAGGCCCAGCGAGACGAGCAGGACGTCGGCGCGGGTCGCGGTGACCGCGTCCGCGATCGCGGGGGCCATGTGGAGCCAGCCCTCGCCCCAGCCGGCCAGGTGCCGGCGGGCGGCGGCGGGGAAGGCGGGGTCGCCGTACGCGTACGAGACGGGGGCGTTCGCCCCGGCGTCGTACAGCTCCGTGCGCGGGCCGACGATCGCGTATCCGCCGGGCAGCTTCGCTTCGAGGTGCTGCCACATCCGGTAGCGCCAGGTGAAGTCGCCGGAGCTCCCGATGGTCATGGAGTCGCCGACGAAGAGAAAACGCATGGCGCAATCATTGCCGATCAACGCTCCGGCCTGCGACGTGACGATGGACACTTGTGCCATGCCTGCGTATCTGACTGCTTCCGGTGCCGCCCTCCTGCTCGTCCTGGCGGGGGCGGCTCCGGCCGTGGCCGACGACGACGGAGCCGATCGGAACTTCACGATCGAGGATCCCCGGATCACGGAGTCCAGCGGCCTCGCCGCCAGCCGTCTCCACCCCGGCGTCTACTGGACGCACAACGACAGCGAGGACGGCCCGTACATCTACGCCGTCGACTCCCGGACCGGGAAGACCGTCGCGACGGTCACCATGCAGGGGGTGGGGGAGCCCCGCGATGTGGAAGGGGTCTCGATCGGGCCGGACGGGAATCTGTACGTCGGTGACATCGGCGACAACCTGGACGGGTCCTGGGACCACGTCTGGATCTACCGTTTCCCCGAACCGAAGCAGCTGCGCAATGTCACAGTGCGCGCGACACAGTTCGATGTGACATACGCGGACGGGGCGCGCAACGCCGAGGCGCTGATGGTGCACCCGAAGACGGGGCGGGTCTACATCGCCTCGAAGAACGAGGACGGCGGCGGGCTGTACGAGGGTCCTGCCCGGCTCTCCACCGGCGGGAACAACGTGTTCCGGCGGGTGGGCGAGGTGCCGTGGGTGACGGACGGGGCGTTCTCCCCCGACGGTGAGGAACTGGTGCTGCGGTCCTACTTCAGTGCGCGCGCGTACGCGTTCGAGGGCGGCAGGCTCGGCGACGACCACGCGGTGAGCGCGCCGTTCCAGGGGCAGGCCGAGTCGGTGACGTACACGGCGGACGGTTCGGCGCTGATGTTCGGCTCGGAGGGTGGGGGCAGCGGTGTGGTTCGGGTGGATGTGGAGGGCGGAGGAGATGACGGGGGTGGCAGTGCGCCGCCCTCGCGGGAGGGGGGCGCTTCGCCGTCCGCCGGTGCGGAGAAGGGGGACGGTGGCGACGAGGTGAAGGGCAGCACCCTCGTCGGCGCGCTGGTGCTCGCCGCGGTGGGCGGGCTGGTGTTCATGAACCGGCGGCGCAAGGACAGGGCCTAGGACTTGTCCGGGGCGCGCTGCTCCACCAGCACCTCGAAGCCGTCGATGAGCCGGGCGAGACCGAACTCGAAGTGGTCGAACTCGGAGCTGAAGGTGTCCTCGGACAGCTGGGCCATCATCGGGTAGTCGCCGCTCAGCATGGCCCGCTCCAGGTAGGGGCGCTGCCCCTCCCAGAAGTCCTCGTCGTTCAGACCGGTCCGCTGCGCGGCTTCCACGGCGTCCCTCTGCGTGCGGGCCAGGCCCTCGACGAAGCTGTTGACCGTGATGATCACGCCGATCAGTTCGGCGTCCTTGAGGCCCATGCCCTTGAGACCGGTCAGTGCCAGTTCCAGGCCGCGCAGGGAGCTGGGGCCCAGCACGGTGCGCGCCTGGTTGATCCGGAGCAGCCAGGGGTGGGCGCGGAAGCCCGCCAGGTAGGTGCGGGCCATGAGCTCGACGGCCGCCCGCCAGTCCGCCGGTACGTCGGCCTTTCCGCCGACGAGCGGTTCGCCGAGTACGCGGTCGAGCATCAGGTCGAGGAGTTCGGCCTTGCCGGGGACGTACCGGTAGAGCGACATCGTGCCGGTGCCGAGCTCGGTGGAGAGCCGGCGCATCGAGACGGCGGTCAGGCCCTCCGCGTCTGCGACGGCGATGGCGGTGGAGACGATCCGGTCGAGTGTGAGGCCCGGCTTGGGGCCGCGGGTGGGGCGGTCGCCGGTGCCCCAGAGGAGCTCCAGGCTGCGCGCGATGTCACCGCTTCCGGTGGTCGTGCCGTCTGCTGCCGCTGCCGAACCGCTTTTCGTCATGGGCTCAGCGTAATCCTCTGGACAGAAATTGAGTACGGTGTACTCTCATTTGGGTACAGCGTACTCGGTTCGGTGTTGTGAGATTGCGAAGGGGGTCCTGCGATGGGTGCGTCCGGATATGCGGTGCTGGCCGAAGGCGTCGTGAAGCGGTACGCGGTGAAGGGCGGGGACGAGAAGCGGGCGCTCGACGGGTTCGACCTGGCCGTCCGGCCCGGCACCGTGCACGGGCTGCTCGGGCCCAACGGTGCCGGGAAGACCACCGCGGTCAGGGTGCTCGCCACGCTGCTGCGGTTCGACGGCGGGCGGGTGGAGGTCGCGGGTCTTGACGTGCGGCGCCGACCCCGTCTCGTACGGAGCAGGATCGGGCTCACCGGGCAGTACGCCGCCGTTGACGAGGTCCTCACCGGCAGGCAGAACCTGGAGATGTTCGGGCGCCTGTTCCACCTCGGCGGAGCCGGGGCGCGGCGGCGGGCGGCGGAGCTGCTGGAGCGGTTCGACCTTCAGGACGCGGCCGGGAACGGCGTCAAGACCTACAGCGGAGGCATGCGGCGGCGGCTCGACCTCGCGGCCTCCATGATCCTCGCGCCGGACGTCCTGTTCCTGGACGAGCCGACGACCGGGCTCGACCCGCGCAGCCGCGGCGAGGTGTGGGACGCGGTGCGGGCGCTGGTGGCGGCCGGCACGACGGTGCTGCTCACCACGCAGTATCTGGACGAGGCGGACAGGCTCGCCTCGCACATCACGGTCATCGACCGCGGACGGGCCATCGCCGACGACACCCCGGACGGGCTGAAGAACCGGGTCGGCGGGGACCGGATCGAGGTCGTCGCCGCCGATGCCGTGGACCTGCCGGCGGTGGTGAAGGCCGTCGACCGGGTGGCCGGGGGCGGCCTCGTGGTGACGGAGGACGCGGACCGCCGCGTCCACGCCCAGGTCGCCGACCGAGTGGCCGCCCTGACCGAGGTGGCGCGGACCCTCCAGGACGAGGGGATCGCGGTCGAGGACATCGGGCTGCGCAGGCCGAGCCTCGACGACGTGTTCCTGCGCCTGACGGGGCGCGGTGCGGAGAAGGACGACGTACAGGAGGCTGCCGCATGACCACGCTTGAACTGCCCGCGCACGAACTCACCGGCCCCCGGCGGAGCCGGGCGTACTGGGCGCTCGCCGACTGCTGGAACGTCACCCGGCGCAGCCTCACCCACTACCAGCGCCAACCCGTGGCCATCATCTGGCAGTTGGGCTTCCCCATCCTCTCCGTGCTGTTGTACGGGTATGTCTTCGGCAGTGCGATGAAGGTGCCCGGAGGCGGCGACTACCGCTCGTTCCTGATGCCCGGCATGTTCGCCACGACCATGACGATGGGCTTCATGAACACCGCGATGGCCGTCGTGACCGACGCGGGCAAGGGCGTCATCGACCGGTTCCGCTCCATGCCCATGGTCCCGTCCGCGGTCGCTTCGGGGCGCGGGGTCGCCGACCTGGTGGTGGCCTGCGCCGAGCTGACGATCCTCGCCGCCACCGCGCTGGCCATCGGCTGGCGTGCGGGCGGCAGCCCGATGGAGGCCGTGGGAGCCTTCGGGCTGCTTCTGCTGCTGCGGTTCAGCCTGATCTGGGTGGGCGTGTGGCTGGGGCTTCTGGTCCCCAACGCTGAGGCGGCGGGCGGTCTGTACGCGATCGCCTTCCCCATCACGATGATCTCCAGCGCTCTGGTGGCGCCCTCGCTGATGCCGGGCTGGCTGGGCACCGTCGCCGCCTGGAACCCGGTCTCGTCGACGGTCACGGCGGCCCGTCAGCTGTTCGGCAACCCGGTGGCGAGCGGGGGCACCTGGGTCGAGGAGCACGCGCTGCTGATGGCGATGGTGTGGCCGCTGGTGATCACGCTGGTGTTCCTGCCGCTGGCGGTCCGCAGGTTCCAGCGCCTGAGCCGCTGAGGGGCGGGGGAAGGGGTGCGGCGTAAGGTCGGCGGCGATATGACGACGCCCGAAGATCCCGCGCCCTTCTCCACCGCCCGCCTGGACGCGCTGCCGCTGCGGACCGGGTACGCGGACGAGATGGCTGCCGTACTCGCCGACCCGGCCCTGCACGCGTACACGGGAGGCGCCCCGGAGGACGCGGATGCCCTGCGCGCCCGCTACGCACGCCAGACCGCCGGTTCGCCGGACCCCGCCGAGCGCTGGTGGAACTGGGTGCTCCGGGTGCGTACCGACGGCTGCCTGGCCGGCTACGTACAGGCGACGGTGCGTGACGGGCAGGCGGAGATCGCCTGGGTGGTGGGGACCGGGTGGCAGGGCCTGGGGTACGCGAAGGAAGCGGCGAAGGGCCTGGTCGCGCACCTGCTGGACGCGGGAGAGGTCCGTACGGTCATCGCGCACATCCACCCGGACCACGCCGCGTCCGCGGCTGTCGCCGCGGCGGCCGGGCTCGTACGCACCGGCGTGCGGGAGGACGGCGAGATCCGGTGGCGGGCGGACGCGCCGGGCGCCTAGGGTCCCTCACCATGACCGAAGCCGACTTCCTGAGCGCCACCCGCACGTCGTACGACGCCTTCGCCGACGAATACGCCGCCACCTTCCAGGACGAACTGGCGGCCAAGCCCCTCGACCGGGCGGTACTGACGAGCTTCGCCGAACTCGTACGGGACGGAGGCCGTGGGCCCCTGGCCGATGTGGGCTGCGGGACGGGCCGGGTGACGAAGTATCTGCACGAGCTGGGCGTGGACGTGTTCGGCATCGACCTGTCCCCGGGGATGCTGGCCGTGGCCCGGCGCCACTGTCCGGGCCTGCGGTTCGAGGAGGGGTCGATGCTCGGCCTCGACCTGCCGGACGGGGCGCTGGGCGGGCTGTTGGCCTGGTACTCCACGATCCACGTTCCCGATGAACAACTGCCGGGTGTGTTCGCCGAGTTCTTCCGGGTGCTCGCCCCGGGTGGTCACCTCCTGCTGGGGTTCCAGGCGGGAGACGGGGTGAAGCACCGGACGGAGGCGTTCGGGCACGACATCGACCTCGACTTCCGGCGTCGCCAACCGGAGTGGGTGGCCGGTCTGTTGGCCGAGGCAGGGCTCACGATGAAGGCGCGGGTGGTGCGCGAGATGGACGACGAGAGCGACTTTCCCGAGCTGACCCCGCAGGCGTTCCTGATGGCCCGCAGGCCGGGGGGTGTCTGACGGGCGGGCGAGGGTGGGGTCAGCTCCGGCGCTGTCCGGCCTTGACCAGATCCGCGACGTCGAGCGTCACGTCGGCGCCGATGGACGCGGGGAGCGGAGCCTCCTGGCCGGGGGCGTACACCTCGTGTCGGTCATATCCACCGGCCTGGGGCTCGGTCAGGACGTGGACCCGGCTGTGCTTACGGTCGACGATCACGTAGACCGGAATCTTGGCTTCGGCGTATGCGGCGACCTTGTTGCGCAGGTCGTTCTTGTAATTGCCGGAGGTCACCTCCCCCCGGTCGAGTGAAGCAGAAACGGCCCTGCTCACGTTTCGTGTGCAGGGCCGTCCTCGTACGCGTAACCGCTACAGCTTCTCGATCACGTAGTCGATGCAGGCCGTCAGTGCCTGGACGTCCGACGGGTCGATCGCCGGGAACATCGCCACGCGCAGCTGGTTGCGGCCCAGCTTGCGGTACGGCTCCGTGTCGACGATTCCGTTGGCGCGCAGCACCTTCGCGACCGCCGATGCGTCGATCTCGTCCGCGAAGTCGATCGTGCCGATGACCTGCGAGCGCTTCGCCGGGTCGGTGACGAACGGGGTCGCGTGCTTGGACTCCTCGGCCCAGCCGTACAGGTTCTGCGCCGACTGCGCGGTGCGGCCGGTGGTGAAGTCCAGGCCGCCCTGGGTGTTCATCCACTTCAGCTGCTCGTTCAGGAGGAACAGCGTCGCCAGGGCCGGGGTGTTGTACGTCTGGTTCTTGAGGGAGTTGTCGATCGCCGTCGGAAGCGAGAAGAACTCCGGGACGTGGCGGCCCGACGCGTGGATGCGCGCCGCGCGGTCCAGGGCTGCCGGGGAGAACGCCGCGATCCACAGGCCGCCGTCGGAGGCGAAGGACTTCTGCGGGGCGAAGTAGTAGACGTCCGTCTCGGTGATGTCGACCGGCAGGCCGCCCGCGCCCGAGGTGGCGTCCACCAGGACCAGCGCGCCCTCGTCGGCACCCGCGACGCGCTTGATGGGCGCGGCGACACCCGTCGAGGTCTCGTTGTGGGTGAAGGCGTACACGTCGACGCCCGCCTCGGCCTTCGGGTCCGGGTGGGTGCCCGGGTCGGAGGCGATGACGGTCGGGTCGGCCAGCCACGGGGCAAGCTTGGCGGCCTTGGCGAACTTCGACGAGAACTCGCCGAAGTTCAGGTGCTGGGACTTGGAGTCGATCAGACCGTGCGTCGCGACGTCCCAGAAGGCGGTG
Organism: Streptomyces sp. NPDC055749; assembly: GCF_053617235.1. Classification (NCBI taxonomy): domain Bacteria; kingdom Bacillati; phylum Actinomycetota; class Actinomycetes; order Kitasatosporales; family Streptomycetaceae; genus Streptomyces; species Streptomyces sp. NPDC055749. Next base: position 51,864 of record NZ_JBSHFH010000023.1, read on the forward strand.
GAGCCGCCGTTGCCCAGGATGACCTCGTATCCCTCGGGGAGGGAGAAGAGGCTGTGCACACCGTCACGTACCTCGCCGACCAGGTTCTTGACCGGAGCCTGGCGGTGGGACGTACCGAGGAGGGAGGTGCCGGTGGCGGCCAGCGCGTCGAGCGCCTCCGTCCGCACCTTGGAGGGACCGGCGCCGAAGCGTCCGTCGGCGGGCTTGATGTCAGCGGGGATCTGGATGTCGGCCACGAGCCGGAGCGTAGTCGGTCCGGTGGACGGTCGAGGACCGTGTCCGTCGGATGAGACGCGTGCTCCAGCTCGTGGACGACGCCCGTGTCAGCCCAGGTCGACCGGGAGTTCGAACAGGTCGTTCTGGGTGACGATCGGCTTGTTACGGAGTTCGGAGGCGGGGACGGCGAGGTCCAGCTCCGGGAAGCGCTCGTAGAGCGCCGGGAGGGCGACACCTGCTTCGAGGCGGGAGAGTGCCGCGCCGGGGCAGACGTGCGGGCCGTGGCCGAACGCGATGTGGCGGTTCGGGGAGCGGGTTACGTCGAAGTCGCCCGCCGTCGGGCCGTACTGCTCCTCGTCGCGGCCGAGCGCGCCGAAGGAGACGATCAGGGCTTCACCCTTCGGGAGGACCCGGTCGCCGACCGGGACGTCCTCGGTCGCGAAGCGGATCAGGACGTGCGAGGTGGGTGTGTTCCAGCGCAGCGTCTCCTCGATCACGTTCTCCCACGCGACCTCGCCGTTCAGCACGCGCTTGCGCTGCTCCGGGTGGGTCTGGAGCGCCTCCACGACGTTGACGATCAGGCTGATCGTCGTTTCGTGACCGGCCGCGATGATGAGCTGGAGGGTGTTGACGATCTCCTCGTCGCTCAGGTGGTCGCCGTCCTCGGATGCCGCGATCAGGGCGCTCGTCAGGTCGTCGCCCGGGGTCGCCCGCTTCTCGTCCACGATCTTCGTGAAGAGCGCGCCGAGGTCCGCCATCATCTGCGGGACCTCCTCCGGCGGCGTCTGCGTCGAGAAGAACTTCTCGAACAGCTCCTTGAGGCGGGGGTGGTCGGCGGCGTCCACGCCCATCAGTTCACTGATGACGTTCATGGGAAGCGGGTAGGCGAACTCCGCCTTCAGGTCGACCGTCTCGCCCTTGGGCAGCGCGGAGAGGCGGTCCAGGCTCGCGTTCGTCAGCGCCTCGATGCCCGCCCGCAGCCGCTCCACCCGCTTCACCGTCAGCGCCTGCGCGACCAGCGTGCGCAGCCTGCGGTGATCGGCGCCGTCCACCGTCAGCATGGAACGGCCCGGGTTGGCGAGCCCGATCAGCGGCCAGTCCATGGGTATCTCGCCGCGCTGCCAGGCGCCCCAGACGTTGATGTCCTTCACGACGCGGCTGTCGGTGAGCAGCGCACGCGCCTCGGCGTGGCGGGTGACGGCGTAGCAGTGCACCCCGCCCGGCAGCTCGACCTCGGCCAGCGGTCCCGCGGCACGCAGTGCGGCGCTCTCCGCGTCAAGGTCGGCGACGAAGGGGTCGAGGACGATCCGGGTCATTTCTGGCCTCCAGAGGCGGTTCCGAGCGCGGGCGTGGGAGTGAAGAGGACCGGCAGGGCGGTGAGGCCGCGCAGCCATGGGGAAGGGCGCCGCGTCAGCTCCGCCTCCGGGACCGCGAGGTCGACGTCCGGCAGCCGGTCGAGCAGCACCTCGATGCCGGTACGGGCGATGACCTCGGCGGTCTCCTGCGCGGGGAACGGGCAGCGGTGCTCGCCGTGGCCGAACGACAGGAACGCGCTGTTCCCGCCGGTGAGCGAGGAGCCGTCGGTACGCACCTGGGGATCGCCGTTGGCCGCGGCGATCCCCAGGAGCAGCAGATCGCCCGCCTTGATGTGCCGGCCGCCGAGGCGGGTCTCGCGGGCGGCCCAGCGGCCGGCCACGTTCTGGGTGGGGCTGTCCTCCCAGAGGACCTCGTTCATCGCCTCGCCGACGCTGTGCCGGCCGCCGGCGAGCGAGGCCGCGAACCGGTCGTCGGTCAGCATCAGCCGCAGCGAGTTGCCCATCCAGTCGGCGGTCGGCTGGTGGCCCGCCGCCATCATGACCATCAGGTCCTGGGTGACCTCCTCGTCCGAGAAGCCGTCGGTGTTGGCGAGCATCCGCGTCACGACGTCCTCCCCCGGCTCGGCGTGCTTGTCGGCCAGCAGCTGGATCATGGACGAGGCGAGATGCAGCTGCCCGGCGAGCGCCCGCTCGCGGCCGTCGATCATGTCGTTGATCGAGCCGACGAGCGCCTCTCCGGTCTCGTTGGAGAAGCCGTAGATCTTCGCCAGTACGAGGGCGGGGAGCAGCATCGCGTACTCGGCGATGATCTCCGTACGGCCGGTGGAGCAGAACCGGTCGATGAGGGCGTCCGCGAACTCCTCCGCGTACCGCTTGAGTGCGAACGGGTCCACGCCCTCCAGCGCGTCGCTGATCATCGCCGCGCGCAGGCTGTGCCGCTCGCCGACGGTGTAGAGGATGGAGGGCTGCTTGCGGCCGATCATCGGCAGCAGGGGCCAGTCGTCCGGGATGCGGTCCCACTGGTTCCACAGGTCGGAGTCCCGGCTGAACAGCACCGGGTCACTGGTGACCTGGTGCAGCTCGCGGTAGCCGAGGATCAGCCAGGCGGGCACGTCGCCGTCGAGCACGACCGGGGCGACGGCGCCGTGGTCGCGGCGCATGTCCCGGTACAGCTGCACGGGGTCGGTCTGGAACCGCGGGCCCGACAGCGGTACGGAGCCGTGGGTCACGGGGCACTGGTTCACGAGGTGGGCTCCGGGGTGCTGGAGGCCAGGGCCGCGTCCCGGTTGCGGGCGGCGGCCAGCTGCTGGAGGTGCTCGACCAGGGTGATCAGCACGTACTTGCTGGACGACCGGTCCCGGGCGTCGCACTCGACGAGCGGTACGTCCGGGGAGAGGTCGAGCGCTTCCCGTATCTGCTGCTCGCTGTGGAACGGACCGCCGAAGTCGTTGCACGCGACGATGAACGGCGTCCCGTGGTGCTCCAGCCGGTCGATCGCGTACCAGGAGTCGGAGAGCCGCCGGGTGTCGACGAGGACGACGGCGCCGAGCGTGCCGGAGAACAGCCGGTCCCAGAGGAACCAGAAGCGCTCCTGTCCCGGCGCGCCGAAGAGATACAGCACCGAGCGCGCGTCGAGTGTGATCCGGCCGAAGTCGAAGGCGACCGTGGTGGACGTCTTCGACTGCACGCCGTCGAGGTGGTCGACGGCCTCGCCCGCGCGGGTCATGGTCTCTTCCGTGTTGAGCGGACGGATCTCGCTCACGGAACGGACCATGGTGGTCTTGCCGACCCCGAAGCCACCGACAATGACGATCTTCAGTCCGTTGTCGGCCGTGGCCTGCAGGGCGGCACGGTCAGAGGTTGCGGAGTCCAACGAGCACCTGTTCCAGGATGTCGGGGTCGGGGAGCCGGTCCGCGACACGGGCAGTACGGGGGTGCCGGGCGCTGATCCGGCCGGTGTCGAGCAGATCGCACAGCATGATGCGCACGATGCTGACGGGCAGGTCCAGGCTCGCGGCGATCTCGACGACGGCGGACGGCCGCTCGCACATCCGCAGGATCGCGACGTGCTCCGACTGCATGCCGGCGGACGGCTCGCACTCGGAGACGACGAGCGTCACCAGGTCGAAGGCGGCCGAATCGGACCGGCTGCGGCCCCCGGTGAGGGTGTAGAGCCGGTCCGGGTCGTCGTCGCGGCCCGGGCGGCGACGGGGCGCCGCCGTCATACGTCCGCGGTTTCCGCGGCCTGCGCTCCGGCCGCCGTTTCCGCGTGGGTTCGGGGCGGGGCGACGAGGTGCTCGCCGAGCTGCTCGACGAGCTCGCTCATGTTGTGGCCGACGAGGCCGACGTCGGAGTCCTCCGACGCGACGACCGCGAGATGGGCACCCGCGCCCGCCTCCACGATGAACAGCACCCCGCCGTAGAACTCGGCCATCGCGGACCGTACGCCGCCGGTGCCGTCACCGAACTCGATGGACGCGCCGTGCGACAGGCTCTGGATGCCGGCGGAGATCGCGGCGAGCTGGTCGGCCTGGTCGACGGAGAGCTCCGGGGTGCGGCACAGCTTGAGGCCGTCCCGGGACAGGACGAGGGCGTGCCGGGTGCCGGGAGTGCGTTCGAGCAGCCCCTCCAGCAGCCAGTTGAGCTTCTCGTCGGTGGTCGCGGTCATCGGGTGTTGCCTTCCGGGTGCGGGGAGTTGGCTCGTACCGCCTTGCTGAAGGTGCTGAAGCGGGCTGCCTGGACCTTCGGGTCGGTGGTACGGGGCCGGGAGGTGTCGGCGTCGTCCGAACCGACGGTGCCGGTACGGGACTCGGCGGCGGCGAGGGTGCGTCCGCGGCGGCGCTTGGGGAGGCCGCTCTCGCCGAACCGGGGGAGTGCGCCCGCCGTTTCCGACGCGGAGGCGTGCTCCTCGCGGGGCTCGGGCAGCTCGGCTTCCGGTGCGGCTTCCGTGTCAGGAGCGGGTACGGGTACGGGTACGGGAGCCGGGATCTCCGGGGCCGCGGCCGGGGCCGCCGCACGGGAGATGAGTTCGTGCGGCAGCATCATCAGCGCGCCCGTACCGCCGCGCGCGGAGGGCCGGAACGAGACGGTGAGGCCGTGCTTACGGGCCAGCCGGCCGACGACGGCGAGGCCGAGGCGGGTGCCGGAGATGCCGGTGAGGTCCTGGTTCTCGGACGACACGGCACGCTCGGCGCGGCGCAGCTGCACATCGCTCATCACCAGGCCGCTGTCCTCGACGGTGATGACGATGCCCGCCGGTACCTCTTCGACGTACACATGCACTTCGGCGGTGGGCGGCGAGAAGTTCGCCGCGTTGTCGAGGAGTTCGGCGAGCGCGTGCATGATGCCCTCGGCCGCGTGCCCGGCGATCGCGACGTCACTGGTGGAGTGCAGCCGTACGCGCTGGTAGCTGCCGATACGGCCCATCGCGCCGCGCAGGATCGACTCCATCACGATCGGCTTCGCCCAGCGGCGGCCGGAGCGTGCGCCGGTCAGTACGGCGATGGAGTCGGCCAGCCGGCCCGCCTGGGCGGTGCGGTGGTCCAGGTGCAGGAGATCGCCGAGTACGTCCTCCGCGGTGTGCCGGTGCTCCATCTCGCGGAGGTCGGCCAGCATGCTCGTGGCCAGGGCCTGCATCCGGCCCGCGGCGTTGGCGCAGGCGGCCACGGCCGCGGAGCGCTCGGTCTCGCTGCGGGTGGCGCGGGTGGTCAGCTGCTTCACCTCGGCGGTGAGGCGGTCGGACTCCGCGGCGGCCTCGGAGGTGACCCGGGACGTCTCGGCCGCCGCCTGGGCGTTGACCCGGGCGGTCTCGGCGGTGAAGCGCTGCGCCTCGGCGGCGGAGGACGAGACGAGCCGTGAGGTCTCGGCGGTGAACCGCTGGGCGTCGGCGGCCCGCAGCGTGCGCAGGCCGCGTGCGGTGAGCAGGGAGTGGACGGCGACGGTCACGGCGGCGGTGAGCAGTACGGCGGCGGAGCCCGCCCCCCAGGCCAGCGGGGTCCGTACCGTTGCGGGAGCGACGGCGACGGCCCACAGGGACAGAGAACCGGTTACGGCTGCCGAGACCAGCAGGGCGAGTGCGGTCGGCCGGAATATAGGGCGCAATCGGAGTCCTTGGGGGCGGACGGTACGGGTCGGGGCAATCAGGGCGCTTCATTTCATGAAGGGCGGAACGTTATAACTGGAGCTGACTATTCCTGATCAAGTCTCGGCAACTATAGGAGAATTGACGACTTGTTTGGGGATTCTCTGTGGTCATTTCTGTTTGATTTCCCGGTGGGGCCCACCAGTGGCGGGGGTCGGACGCCGGACGCCGGACCGCCCGAGAAGCCGGGCGGATAGGCTGAGTGGCCCGATGGAGGAAGCAGGGAACCGTGGACGCGCAAGGCCGTGGTCGGGGCGAGGCTGTCGACCCCGCTGACCAGTGGGTACTCAACCCGGACACCGGCGATTACGAACTGCGACTGACTCCGTCCGCAGGGCAACCGTCCGCGCCCCCCGTACCCGGCCGCTCCGCGCGTCGCCGCTCCGGAAGCGGCGAACGCGGCGCGGCATCCGGCGAACGCGGCAAAGCGCCCGGCGAACGCGGCACCGTGCCCAGCCAGCGAGGACGCTCCTCCCGGCAGCCCGCCGCACAGCAGACCGGGCGCCGCAGGCCCAAGCAGAAGGCCAAGAAGAAGAAGGCCCTGATCTGGACCGGCGGGGTCATGGCGTTCCTGCTGGTCGCCGTCGGCACCGGCGCCTACCTCGTGTACCAGCACTTCAACGGCAACATCACCGCCGTAGCCGACGACGGCGCCGGTACCGGGGGCTTCAGCAAGGACCGCGCGATCAACGTCCTCGTGATCGGCACGGACAAGCGCACCGGCGCGGGCAACGAGGGGTACGGCGACGCGGGCAGCGTCGGTCACGCCGACACCACGATCCTGCTGCACGTCTCCAAGGACCGTACGAACGCCACCGCGCTGAGCATTCCGCGCGACCTGATCATCAACATCCCGGACTGCCCGACCAAGCAGAGCGACGGCTCGATGAAGGACATCCCGGCAACACCGGGCAAGCGGTTCAACGAGAGCCTTGGTCAGTACGAACGTACGCCGAGCTGCACCATGCGCACCATCACCGAGCTGACGGGCATCAAGGCCGACCACTTCATGGTGGCGGACTTCAACGCGGTGAAGACGCTGACCAACGCGGTCGACGGTGTCGACGTCTGCCTGGCCAAGGACATCGACGACGACAAGTCCCACCTCAAGCTGCCCAAGGGCGAGCACACGCTCGACGGCGAACAGGCCCTGGCCTTCCTGCGCACCCGTAAGTCCGTCGGTTTCGGCGGTGACCTGAGCCGTATCGAGCTCCAGCAGCAGTTCCTCGGCTCGCTGATGCGGAAGCTCAAGTCCAACGAGACGCTCACCAGCCCCACGAAGATGTTCAAGCTCGCCGAGGCCGCGACCAAGGCGCTGACGGTCGACGACAAGATCAGCGACATCAATCAACTCCGCAAGCTCGGCATGGAGTTGAGCTCCGTCGACATGAAGAACATCACGTTCACGACGGTGCCGGTCATCGACAATCCTGCGGAGAAGGTCAAGGCCACCGTCGTCCTGGACGAGGCGAAGGCTCCGCAGCTCTTCTCGATGATCCGCGAGGACATCTCCCTCACCGAGGTGAAGAAGCAGAAGAAGGCCCAGGCGGCGGCCAAGCTCAAGGGCCCCCGGGCCGCGTCGGCGGACGTACGGGTCGATGTCTTCAACGGCGGCGCCCCGGCCGGTTCCGCGCAGGACGCCATCGACTGGCTGCAGAACTCGGAGGGCGTGCTCAAGTCGAGCAACATGGCCAACGCACCCGAGAAGGTCACGAAGACCCAGCTCGTCTACGCGCCCAACCAGGCGGACCAGGCCCGTCAGCTCGCGGACCTGATGGGCCTGTCGTCCTCGGCCCTGAAGCCGACGACCGAGGCGGCGGGCGAGACGGACCCGATGCAGCTGACCCTCGGCCCGGACTTCAAGGAAGCCGGCACCCCGCTGACCCCGCCGACGAAGACCCCGGAGGGCATTCAGCGGGTGGAGGCCGACAAGTCGGTCTGCGCGAAGTAGCCCTGCGGGGTTTCTTCTACGTCTCTTTCCGCGTTCCGCCGACGATCTCCCTGGCCAGGGCTGCGAGCTCCGGCAGTGCCGGGTGCCCGGGTGCGTCCCGCCGGGCGAGGAGGACCGGGACGGGCGGGGCGTCGTCGAGCGGCCGGTAGGCGACTCCGGCGTGCGGGTGCATGGCGGCCGTGGACACGGCGGAGACCCCGGAGGCGCGGCCCGCCGCGATGGCGGTCAGCCAGTCGTCGGTGTTCGCGACGGTGAGCGTGGTGGTGGGCCGGTCGTGCGGCGGCCAGAGGTCGAGGGTGGTGATGCCGGAGACGGTGTTCAGGACCACGGGGCCGTCCGACAGATCGGAGAGGGTCAGCGAGGTGCGGGCGGCGAGCGGCCCGTCCGCGGTCACGGCCGCGACCCGGTCCTCGGTGAACAGCACCTCGGTGACAAGGCCAGGGGTGTCGACCGGCCCCCGCAGCAGCGCCGCGTCGACCTCGCCACGCGTCAGGCCCGCCGTGCGGTCGTCGATCCGCAGCAGTTCGAGGGGGGTCCTCGGGTGGCGTTCGTGCCAGGCCCTGAGCAGCGGTGTCGTGTACGGGCCGAACGCGGACCAGGCGTGTCCGATCCGCAGCGGCCAGTGGCGCAGCCGGTCCGGGTCGACCGCCTCGTCGAAGGCGGCGACCGCGGCGGCGGCCTTGTCGCGGAAGGCGGCGCCCTCGGCGGTGAGGGCGAGGTGGTGGGTGGAGCGGTCGACGAGCCGGACGCCCAGATGTTTCTCCAGGGCCGCGAGGGTGCGGGAGACGGCGGGCTGGGTGAGGTTGAGGCGGGCGGCGGCGCGGGTGACGTTGCCCTCGTCCGCGACGGCGAGGAAGGCGCGCAGGTGCCGCAGTTCGATGGAGCGGCCGGTGGCGGGTCCGGTGACGGGTCCTGTGCTCATGCGTGCGGAGCATAACCGGAGCGCAAGAGGCATTTCACGCGAACCGCCCGCGTCTCTACGGTGGAGGGACGAGCCGCACGCATCAAGTGCAGTATCTTGGATCAATCAGTACATTGAAGTGCACTGAACTCAAGTGAACTCAACTGACTGACTCAAACGAAACCTCTCTCCCGGAAGGCCGGACCCAGGTGGACGTCCCGAGCAGTGCCGCACAACCGGCCGCAGCAGCGGTCTCCGTACCCGAGGCGGTTTCCGCGCTTCCCGGGCCCGAGGCCGGCAAGCAGCGCCGCCCCGGCGGCCGGGGAGCGGCGCTCGGTCCGGTGGCGCTGGTGGTCGCGGGCGGTCTCTCGGTCCAGTTCGGAGCGGCGATCGCGGCCCTGCTGATGCCGAGGGCCGGCGCCCTCGGCGTCGTCACCCTCCGGCTCGTCGCCGCGGCCGTGGTGCTCCTGATCGTGTGCCGCCCCAAGCTGCGCGGCCACTCGCGGGCCGACTGGGGCACGGTCCTCGCGTTCGGCGCCGCGATGGGCGGCATGAACATCCTCTTCTACCAGTCGATCGAACGGATCCCGCTGGGCGTCGCGGTCACCCTGGAGGTGCTGGGCCCGCTCGCCCTCTCGGTGATCGTCTCCCGCCGACTGGTCAATCTCATCTGGGCGGGCCTCGCCATGGCCGGTGTCTTCCTGCTCGGCGGCGGAGGCGTCGGCAGCCTGGACCCGCTCGGCGCGGCGTACGCACTCGCGGCGGGCGCCATGTGGGCGGCGTACATCGTGTTCAGCGCCCGCACCGGCCGCCGCTTCCCCCAGGCCGACGGCCTGGCCCTGGCCATGGTCGTGGCCGCGGCCTTTTCCCTCCCCCTGGGCATCCTGGACGCGGGCTCGAAACTCCTGGTCCCGTCCACGATCGCCCTGGGCGCCGCGGTGGCCCTGCTGAGCTCGGTCCTCCCGTACACCCTCGAACTCATCGCCCTGCGCCGCCTCCCCGCCTCCACCTTCGCGGTCCTGATGAGCCTGGAACCGGCCATCGCCGCCGCCGCCGGCTTCCTGATCCTCGACCAGGCGCTCTCCACCACGGACGCCCTGGCCATAGCCCTGGTGATCGGCGCGAGCATGGGCGCGGTACGCAGCCAGGTGAACGCCGCACGCCGCCCCGCATCGGACCTCTGAACCGGCCGCTTCCCCGGACGTCGCCGCCGCGCCGGGGCGGCTTCCGGGAGGCAGGATGGGAGGGGGCGAAGGAGGTCGGCCATGAAATCCACTGAGCCCGAGGGTCTCTACTCCCACACCCCGTCGCAGGCCGAGGGCGAGCGCGACGAAACCAACGAGCGCAACAGCCCCGAGGTCCACAAGGAGGTCCCGAGGACGGAACCGTCGCAGGCCGAGGGTGAGCGCGAGGGCTAGCCCGCAGGCTTCGGCTCAGCTGTCCACGGGCAGGATGCGGAACGCGGTGAGGCCGGGCGTCAGAGGTGTGATGGCCCGGAAGTCCCGCTGGTCGAGCGTGAAGATGCGGTTGGTCTTGTACCGGTCCGCGAGAACCACACCCACCGCATCGGCGAGGTCCAGCCGCAGTGCCTCGTACTTCTGGCGCACTTCGTGAGCTGCGCCGAGGTCGGCGGGCCGCAGTTCGGCCAGTCTGTACTGGCCGTCCACCATGCGGGAGTTCAGCGCCTCCATGACCTGCATGGCCGCCGGGAACCCGAGGTCTCGGTGCACCAGGTGGTCCAGCTCGGTGATAACCAGCGGGGAGATGGCGAGAGTCTCGTTCTCGAGAATCTCCGCGGCTCCGGAGTGCTCCCGCTGCGCGGAATCGAAGGCGGCGTAGAGGGCGGAAGTGTCGGCAACGATGATCAACGGCGCGCAGCCCGCTCTTTGATGTGCTCGTAGACCGTGTCGTCCATGGCCTCGGGGCTGAGTTGGCGCCCGCTGTCGAAGACCGGAAGCTTCCGGCTCCGCTTGGGCCGTTCGGCGTCGTCGAGCAGGAGGGCGATGCCCCGCCTGATGAGTTCGGCCTTGCTGATCCCGGTGGCCGACGACTGGGCATCGAGTCGTACTTCCAGGTCTTCCGGGAGGTACACCGTCGTCTTTATCACGCCTCCAAGATACCACCTGCCATACGTAGGGCACCTGAGATGAGGGGCACGCTAGATCTGCCCTAAGTGGGGTTGACGGTGTCGAAATACAGCCGGTCATCGGCCGCGTCGAGGAAGAACCGCCCACTGGTGAGCTCGCCCGGATCGGGCCCCAGTACGTGGGTGTCGTACGCCGTGCTGCTCATCCACCGGGCCTGCTCGGGGACGAACTCTCTCAGCGGCTGCGGTACGGCGCCCGGCGTGGCGGGGGCGAAGGCGTATGCGGGATCGCGCAGAATCTTGGCGATGCTCCCTGCCGGAAGACGGACGATGCCAACGGCGCGGTAGCGCGGGTCGGGGCTGGGCGGGCCCAACCGCCCGGACCCCACGCCATCCCGGTCGTAAAGGAGCCATCGCGGCTCCGACAGTCGGCCCGCCTCACCGAATACGTCCTGCAACGGTGCTACATCGGTACGCACCCGCTTGTGGTCCGGCACCGACTCCGGCGTATCACTGATCGCGTACACGCCCCCGCATACCGCCGCGGTAGCTCCCACTGCGAAACCCAGTGAGAGCCAGGCCCGCCGACTCACTCCGAACGACCGCTTCATGAGCCCCCGCTCTCCGATGCGACCTCCCTTGGCCGGGACGCCGCCGCCGAGCGTATCCGCAGGGTGTCCTCACCGGTCGGCCACGGGAAGCCTGCGCTCATCGGTACGCCTCCGACCTTCGAAGCACGCTCCCGTCACCACGTGCACGGCCGGTCCAGCTCGTGGATGGAGTCCGCCAGTTCCGCCGGGCGGGTGGGCCAGCTCGTGTGGTGCCAGTGGGCGATCCGCCAGGAGAGCCGGCGGGGCCACAGGGGGGTGGTGGGGAGGTCTCGGACCGGGACCCACTCGGGGCGGCCCCCGTAGTTGTCCAGGGTTTCGGCGGGGCCGACCTCGCCTTCGGCGGCCATCAGGAAATAGTGGCCCCGGCCGCGCTCGCGCCAGGTCCTGGCCACCTCGCGGACCGGGGTGCCGCTCAGGGCGGTCTCCTCCATCAGCTCGCGTACCGCCGCCGCCTCCACGGTCTCGCCGTCCTCGACCCCGCCGCCCGGGATCTCGTAATGCGTGCCGCCGTCCTCGCACCTGATCAGCAGCATGCGGTCGTCCCGGATGACGACGCAGCCCGCGCGGATGCGGCGGGGCGGGGTGGTCGTCGGGTCGTGGTGGGGTGCCGTGCCCTGCGGTGGGCGGCCCTTGGACCAGGTGCGCAGGACCTGTTCCGCCGTGCCGAGCGGGTGGATACGGGCGTGCAGGGCCTCGGTCCAGGGGAGCGCGGCGCGCGGTCCGGGGGAGGGCGCGGTGCCGGTGCGGGGGAACGCGTAGAAGGGGCCTGTCTCGTCCCGGTGCTCTTCGAGGATCAGCTTGTCGCCGTCGAAGTGCACGTCCAGCGTGTGTGGTTGGTCTGTCATCTCAGGATTGTTCCGCACGTGCCGCACCTCGGGGGAGCGGGAGCGGAAAATAATGCAAGCATGCTTGCTTGCTTATCCGCTCGCTGACATGCTCCTGGGCACACCGCCACGCCCCGAGGGAGTGCACCGTGTCCGATGCCGCAGCCGTTTCCGTACTCGACGATCTGCGCGAGGAGAGCGCCGAACTCGACGCGCTGGTCGCCGAGTTGAGCGGGGAGGCGTGGGCCGGGCCCACGCCCGCAGAGCGGTGGACCGTCGCCCATCAGGTCGCGCATCTCATCTGGACCGATGAGGCCGTGCTGCTCGCCGTCACCGACCCCGACGCCTTCGCGGGGGAAGTCGCCAAGGCCGTGGCCGACCCCGACTCCTTCGTCGACCGGGGCGCCGAGGATCTGGTGGCCGCGCTGACGCCGGAGGAGCTGCTGACGCGGTGGCGGGAGGGGCGGTCGCGGCTCCAGGAGGCGCTGAGGTCGGCACCGGCCGGTGCCCGTTTCCCCTGGTACGGGCCGCCCATGGGGGTGGCGTCCATGGCGACCGGCCGGCTCATGGAGACCTGGGCGCACGGTCAGGACGTCGCCGACGCCCTCGGCGTCACCAGGCCGCCGACCGACAGGCTGCGGCACATCGCCCGGATCGGGGTGCGGGCCCGCGACTACGCCTTTCTCGTACGGGGGATGAAGGTGCCCGGGGAGGAGTTCCGGGTGGAACTCATGGCTGGTGACGGTGAGTTGATCGGCTTCGGGTCGGAGGGGGCGGCGCAGCGGGTCACCGGGCCGCTGCTCGACTTCTGTCTTCTTGTCACCCAGCGCGCGCACCGCGACGACCTCGCGGTCCGGGCCGTCGGGGCGGACGCCGACCAGTGGCTGGACATCGCGCAGGCGTTCGCGGGACCTGCGGGGCCGGGGCGCCCGGCGAGGGAGGGCCGCTGATGCGGCCCCTGCGGATCGGGAATGCCTCCGGGTTCTACGGTGACCGCTTCGACGCCGTACGCGACATGCTCACCGACGGCCCCCTCGACGTCCTGACCGGCGACTATCTCGCCGAGCTGACCATGCTGATCCTCGGGCGGAGCCGACTCAAGGACCCGGGGCGCGGGTACGCCACCACCTTCCTGCGGCAGTTGGAGGAAGGGCTCGGGCTCGCGCACGAGCGGGGGGTGAAGATCGTTGCCAATGCCGGGGGGCTCAACCCGGCCGGACTGGCCGACGCCGTACGGGAGTTGGCCGACAAGGTGGGCGTGCCCGTGCGCGTCGCCCACGTCGAGGGCGACAGCCTCCCCGTACCGGACGGGTTCCTCGCCGCCAACGCCTACCTCGGCGGTGCCGGGATCGCCGCGTGTCTGCGCGCCGGGGCCGATGTCGTCGTCACCGGGCGGGTCACCGACGCCGCCCTCGTCACCGGGCCCGCCGCCGCCCACTTCGGCTGGGGCCCCGAGGACCACGACGCGCTCGCCGGGGCCGTCGTCGCCGGGCACGTGCTGGAGTGCGGGACCCAGGCGACCGGCGGGAACTACGCGTTCTTCGGCGACCATGACGTTCGCAGGCCCGGGTTCCCGCTCGCCGAGATCGATGAGGACGGGTCCTGCGTCATCACCAAGCACGACGGTACGGGGGGTGTCGTCGACGTCGGCACGGTGACCGCGCAGCTGCTGTACGAGACCAACGGGGCGCGGTACGCGGGCCCCGATGTGACCGCCCGGCTCGACACCGTACGGCTGACGCAGGACGGCCCGGACCGGGTGCGGATCTCCGGGGTGCGGGGCGAGGCCCCGCCGCCCACCCTCAAGGCCGGGCTCGTCCGGCTCGGCGGGTGGCGCAACGAGGTCGTCTTCGTCCTCACCGGCCTCGATATCGAGGCCAAGGCGCGGCTGGTGAGGGAGCAGTTCGAGGACGCGTTCGGGCGGTCCGGCGCGCGGCCCGCCGAGGTGCGGTGGGAGCTGGCCCGTACCGACCACGCCGACGCCGGCAGCGAGGAGACGGCCAGTGCCCTCCTCCGGCTCGTCGTCCGCGACCAGGACGCGGAGGTGGTCGGCCGTGCCGTCTCCGGCGCGGCCGTCGAGCTGGCCCTCGGCAGCTACCCCGGCTTCCACGTCACCGCCCCGCCCGGGAAGGGCGCGCCCTACGGGGTGTTCGAGGCCGCCTTCGTACCGGCGGGCGACGTGGAACATGTCGCCGTCCTGCCGGACGGGGGGCGGGTACGGGTGGCCGAGCCCGTCGAGACGCGGGTCCTTGCCAATGTTGCGGAGCCTGCGTTGCCTTCATCGCTCCCCGCGGGGCCGACACGACGCGTCCCGCTCGGCCGGATCGCCGGTGCCCGCAGCGGCGACAAGGGCGGCGACGCCAATGTGGGGGTGTGGGTGCGCGGCGACGACGAGTGGCGCTGGCTGGTCCACGAGCTGACCGTCGAGCGCTTCAAGGAGCTGCTGCCGGAGACCGGGCCGCTCACCGTCGTACGCCATGTCCTGCCGGGGCTGCGTGCCCTGAACTTCGTCGTCCAGGGGCTGCTCGGCGAGGGCGTCGCCGCGCAGGCCCGCTTCGACCCGCAGGCCAAGGCGGTGGGGGAGTGGCTGCGGTCGCGGTGCCTGCCCGTACCCGTATCGCTGCTGGACGCCCTGCCGGAAAGCACGTCGGACACCACGGAGGTGAACGCATGACCGTCCTGCCCACCGCGCTCGACACCGCAGGTCCCGAGTACGCCGCGAACCGCGAAGCCATGCTCGCGAAGCTCGCCGAGCTCGACACCGAGCACGCCAAGGCGCTCGCGGGCGGCGGCGAGAAGTACGTGGCCCGGCACCGTAAGCGCGGAAAGCTCCTCGCCCGGGAGCGCATCGAGCTGCTGGTCGACCCGGACAGCCCGTTCCTGGAGCTGTCGCCGCTCGCCGCCTGGGGGAGTGCCTCCCCCGAGTACACAGTGGGTGCCTCGCTCGTCACCGGGATCGGGGTGGTGGAGGGCGTGGAGTGCCTGATCACCGCCAACGATCCGACCGTACGCGGCGGGGCCTCCAACCCCTGGACGCTGAAGAAGGCCCTGCGGGCGAACGAGATCGCGTTCGCCAACCGGCTGCCCTGCATCAGCCTCGTCGAGTCGGGGGGTGCGGATCTGCCCTCGCAGAAGGAGATTTTCATCCCGGGCGGGGCGCTCTTCCGTGACATCACCCGGCTGTCGGCCGCGGGCATCCCGACCGTCGCCGTCGTCTTCGGGAACTCGACGGCCGGTGGGGCGTACGTCCCCGGCATGTCCGACCACACCGTGATGATCAAGGAACGGTCGAAGGTCTTCCTCGGCGGTCCGCCGCTGGTGAAGATGGCGACCGGCGAGGAGAGCGACGACGAATCGCTCGGCGGCGCCGAGATGCATGCCAGGACCTCCGGTCTCGCCGACCACTTCGCCGTCGACGAGCAGGACGCGATCCGGCAGGCCCGGCGCGTCGTCGCCCGGCTCAACTGGCGCAAGGCACACGGCGATCCGGGGCCGGCCGAGCCGCCCAAGTACGACGAGGACGAGCTGCTCGGCATCGTGCCGGGGGATCTGAAGGTCCCCTTCGACCCGCGCGAGGTCATCGCCCGGCTGGTCGACGGCTCGGACTTCGACGCGTTCAAGCCGCTGTACGGAAGCAGCCTGGTGACCGGGTGGGCGCGGCTGCACGGCTATCCCGTCGGGATCCTCGCCAACGCGCAGGGTGTGCTGTTCAGCGAGGAGTCGCAGAAGGCCGCCCAGTTCATCCAGCTCGCCAACCAGCGCGACATCCCGCTGCTCTTCCTGCACAACACCACCGGCTACATGGTCGGCAAGGAGTACGAGCAGGGCGGCATCATCAAGCACGGGGCGATGATGATCAACGCGGTGTCGAACTCCAAGGTGCCGCATCTGTCCGTGCTCATGGGCGCCTCCTACGGCGCGGGGCACTATGGCATGTGCGGGCGCGCCTACGACCCCCGTTTCCTGTTCGCCTGGCCGAGCAGCAAATCCGCCGTCATGGGGCCGCAGCAGCTGGCCGGGGTGCTGTCGATCGTCGCCCGCGCGTCGGCCGCCGCGAAGGGGCTGCCCTACGACGACGAGGCCGACGCCGGGCTGCGCGCCATGGTGGAGCAGCAGATCGAGTCGGAGTCCCTGCCGATGTTCCTGTCCGGGCGCCTGTACGACGACGGGGTCATCGACCCGCGCGACACCAGGACCGTCCTCGGGATGTGCCTGTCCGCGATCCATACCGCACCGGTCGAGGGCGCCCGCGGCGGCTTCGGCATCTTCCGGATGTGAGGACGAACATGATCAGCTCCCTCCTCGTCGCCAACCGGGGCGAGATCGCATGCCGGATCTTCCGCACCTGCCGTGAGCTGGGCATCTCCACCGTCGCCGTGTACTCGGACGCGGACGCCGGAGCCCTCCACGTACGGGAGGCGGACACCGCCGTACGTCTGCCGGGGGCCGCGGCTTCCGATACGTATCTGCGCGGCGATCTCGTCGTCGCAGCCGCGCTCGCGGCGGGCGCCGACGCCGTCCATCCCGGGTACGGGTTTCTCTCCGAGAACGCCGGGTTCGCCGCCGCCGTGCAGGACGCGGGGCTCGTCTGGGTGGGGCCGCCGGTCAAGGCCATCGAGCTGATGGCGTCCAAGACCCGCGCCAAGGAGCTGATGGCAGCCGCCGGTGTGCCGCTCCTCGCACCCGTGGACACGGCCTGCGCCACCGACGACGATCTGCCGTTGCTGCTCAAGGCGGCGGCGGGCGGGGGTGGGCGCGGGATGCGGATCGTACGGGAAATGGGCGAACTGCGCGGTGAGTTGGAGGCCGCTTCCGCGGAGGCCGTCTCCGCGTTCGGGGACGGTGAGGTGTTCGCCGAGCCGTACGTCGAACGCGGCCGGCACGTCGAGGTCCAGGTCATGGCCGACGGGCACGGGGCCGTGTGGGCGCTCGGCACCCGTGACTGCTCCCTCCAGCGTCGTCACCAGAAGGTGATCGAGGAGGCCCCCGCGCCCGGACTCGACGACGCGCTCAGGGACCGGCTGCGCGACGCCGCCGTCGCCGCCGCGCGGGCCGTCGGGTACGTCGGGGCGGGCACCGTCGAGTTCCTCGTATCGGCCGAGGGCCGCCCGTACTTCCTGGAGATGAACACCCGCCTCCAGGTCGAACACCCCGTGACGGAAGCCGTGTTCGGGCTCGACCTCGTCGCCCTGCAACTGCGGACCGCCGAGGGCGAACCGCTGCCGGCCGACGGGCCCCCGCAGCCGCGCGGCCACGCCGTCGAGGCCCGGCTCTACGCCGAGGACCCGGCGCGTGACTGGCAGCCGCAGACCGGACCACTGCTCACGCTGGAGGTGCCCGAAGAACCCGGGCTGCGCCTCGACACCGGGTACACCGGCGGCGACACGGTCGGCGTGCACTACGACCCCATGCTCGCCAAGGTCGTCGCCCACGCGCCCACCCGCGCCGAAGCCGTACGCCACCTGGCCCGCGCCCTGGAACGCGCCCGCATCCACGGCCCCGCCACCAACCGCGACCTGCTCGTACGCTCCCTGCGCCACCCGGACTTCGCCGCCGCCCGCCTCGACACCGGCTTCTACGACCGCCACCTGGACGAGCTCACACACCGGCCGGAAGGCCGCGAGCTCGCCGCACTCGCCGCCGCCCTCGCGGACGCCGCGTCCCACCGGCCGGGCCCCGCCCGGTTCGGCGCCTGGCGCAACGTCGCCTCGCAGCCCCAGACCAAGCGCTACCGCTCCGAACCCGACGGCGCCGAGACGGACGCCGCCTACCGGACCACCCGTAACGGTCCCGTCCCCGTCGCCGACGTCCACATCGTCGCCGCGCACCCCACCCGGGTCACCCTCGAAACCGGCGGCGTCACCCGGCACTTCACCGTCACCGCCCACGAGGACCGGGTGTACGTCGACACCGCCACCGGCTCGCACACCTTCACCGCGCTGCCCCGCTTCACCGACCCCGCCGAACGCACCGAACCCGGCTCCCTGCTCGCCCCCATGCCCGGCACCGTCGTCCGCCTCGCGGACGGACTCGCGCCCGGCGCGGCCGTCGAGGCCGGGCAGCCGCTGATCTGGCTGGAGGCGATGAAGATGGAGCACCGCATCCTCGCCCCCGCCTCCGGCACCCTCACCGCACTCCACGCCGCACCCGGCCGTCAGGTCGAGGTCGGCGCCCTGCTCGCCGTCGTCACCGATCCCGCAGCACCGGAGGAGAACGTATGAGCACCGCCATCGAAACCGAAGAGCACCAGGCCCTGCGCGCCGCGGTCGCCGCCCTCGGCAAGCGCTACGGCCGCGACTACATGACCTCACTCGTCCGCGAGGGGGAACACCCCCGCGAACTGTGGGCCGAGGCCGCCAAGCTCGGCTACCTCGGGGTGAACCTTCCCGAGGAGTACGGCGGCGGGGGCGGCGGCATGGCCGAACTGTCCATCGTGCTGGAGGAGTTGGGAGCAGCCGGTTCGCCGCTGCTGATGATGATCGTCTCCCCGGCCATCTGCGGAACCGTCATCGCGCGCTTCGGCACCGAAGCCCAGAAGCAGCGGTGGCTCCCCGGGCTCGCCGACGGCAGCATCACCATGGCCTTCGGCATCACCGAACCCGACGCCGGGTCCAACTCCCACCGCATCACCACCACCGCCCGCAAGGACGGCTCAGGACCTGACGCCGAGTGGGTGATGACCGGGCGCAAGGTCTTCGTCTCCGGCGTCGACATAGCCGAGGCGACCCTCATCGTCGGCCGCACCGAGGACGCACGCTCCGGCAAGCTCAAGCCCTGCCTCTTCATCGTGCCGCGCGACGCCCCCGGCTTCCAGCGCTCGCAGATCGACATGGAACTCCAGGCCCCGGAGAAGCAGTTCGAGCTGGTGCTGGACGACGTACGGCTGCCCGCCGACGCCCTTGTGGGCGACGAGGACGCGGGGCTGCTCCAGCTCTTCGCCGGTCTGAACCCCGAGCGCATCATGACCGCCGCGTTCGCCCTCGGCATGGGCACGTACGCGATCGCCCGCGCCGTGGAGTACGCCCGCACCCGGCAGGTGTGGAAGGACCCCATCGGCGCCCACCAGGCCATCGCCCACCCGCTCGCCCAGTCCCACATCGAACTGGAACTGGCCAGGCTGATGATGCAGAAGGCCGCACGGCTCTACGACGAGGGCGACGACATGGGCGCGGGCGAGGCCGCGAACATGGCGAAGTACGCCGCCGCCGAAGCCTGTGTGAGGGCCGTCGACCAGGCCGTCCACACCCTCGGCGGCAACGGCCTCACCCGCGAGTACGGCCTCGCCTCGCTCGTCACGGCGGCCCGCGTCGCCCGGATCGCGCCCGTCAGCCGGGAGATGATCCTCAACTTCGTCTCGCACCAGTCGCTGGGACTGCCCAAGTCGTACTGATCGCAGGGTGCCGGGGTCTCCCCAAGCCGTACCGGCAGGGGAGATTCTGGCTCTCCACACCCGCACCGCCACCACCGGTCGAAGGGGACTGTCATGGTGTTCAGCAGCGAGTACGCAGACGTTCCGGCCCTCAATGTGCCCATCCACGAAGCCGTTCTCGGACAGGCCGCCGCATTCGGCGACACCGTCGCCCTGGTCGACGGGACGAACGGCCTCACGGTCACGTACGCCCAGCTCGACACGTTCCACCGCCGCATCGCGGCGGCCCTCGCCGAAGCCGGGCTGCGCAAGGGTGACGTCCTCGCCCTGCACAGCCCCAACACCATCGCCTACCCGGCCGTCTTCTACGGGGCGACCAGAGCCGGGGCCGCCGTCACCACCGTCCACCCGCTCGCCACCGCCGAGGAGTTCGCCAAACAGCTCGGCGACTCCGGGGCGCGCTGGATCGTCACCGTGTCCCCGCTCCTGGATGTCGCGCGCGAGGCCGCAGCGCTCGCCGGAACCGTCCGGGAGATCTTCGTCTGCGACCAGGCCGAAGGACACACATCCGTCCTCGACATGCTCGGCTCCACCGCCCCGGAACCACAGATCACCATCGACCCCGCCGAGGACATCGCCGCCCTCCCGTACTCCTCCGGCACCACCGGCGCCCCCAAGGGCGTCATGCTCACCCACCGCTCCATCGGCACCAACCTGGAACAGCTGCGCCCCTTCATCCCGATGGCCCCCGGCGACACCATCCTGGCCGTGCTCCCCTTCTTCCACATCTACGGCCTCACGGCTCTGATGAACGCCCCGCTGCGCTGCGGCGCCACCGTCGTCGTGCTGCCGCGCTTCGACCTCGCCCAGTTCCTCGGCGCGATCGAGAAGCACCGCATCAGCGGGCTGTACGTGGCTCCGCCGATCGTCCTGGCCCTCGCCAAGCACCCGTCCGTCGGGCAGTACGACCTGTCGTCGCTGGAGTACATCGTCAGCGCAGCCGCACCCCTGGACGCCGGCACGGCCACCGCCTGCTCCGCCCGCCTCGGCCTGCCGCCCGTCCGGCAGGCGTACGGCATGACCGAGCTCTCGCCCGGCACCCACGTCGTCCCGCTGTCCGCCGACAACCCGCCGCCCGGGGCCGTCGGGAAGCTGCTCCCCAACACCGAGATGCGGATCGTGGCCCTGGACGACCCGGGCAAGGACGCCGGCACCGGCACCGACGGCGAAGTCCTCATCCGCGGACCGCAGGTGATGAAGGGCTACCTCGGCCGCCCCGAAGCCACCGCCGACATGATCGACAGCGACGGCTGGGTGCACACCGGGGACATCGGGCGCGTCGACGACGAGGGCTGGCTGTTCGTCGTCGACCGCGTGAAGGAACTCATCAAGTACAAGGGCTACCAGGTCGCCCCCGCCGAACTGGAGGCGCTGCTCCTGGGCCACGAACAGATCGCCGACGCCGCGGTCATAGGGGTCTACGACGCCGAAGGCAACGAGGTACCCAAGGCGTACGTGGTGCGCCGGCCCGGCGGCGAGGAGCTGACTGAGGAGGCCGTGATGGCGTACGTCGCCGAGCGCGTCTCCCCGTACAAGAAGGTCCGGCGGGCCGAGTTCATCGACGCCGTACCGCGCGCGGCCTCCGGGAAGATCCTGCGGCGCGAACTGCGCGACCGCGAGAAGGAGAAGAACACGTGACCCTCGCCCCACCGACCCACGCCGAGGGCATCACCACCCTCACCCTCGACTCGCCGGCGAACCGCAACGCGCTCTCCGCGCGGCTCGTCGGCGAGCTCGGCGAAGCCCTGGACGCGTGCGCGGCCGACGACACCGTACGGGCGGTCGTCCTCACCCACACCGGCAACACGTTCTGCGCCGGTGCGGACCTGAAGGGACCGGCCGACCCGGCGGCGTTCGTCGCGCTCATGCGCCGGATCGTGGCCCTGCCCAAACCGGTCGTGGCCCGGGTCACCGGGCATGTCAGGGCCGGTGGCCTCGGGCTGCTGGGCGCCTGCGACATCTCGGTGGCCGGGCCGGACGCGAGCTTCGCGCTCACCGAGTCCCGGCTCGGCCTCGCCCCCGCCGTGATCTCGCTGCCGCTGCTGGCCCGCATGGACCCGTCCGCCGCCGCCCGCTACTTCCTCACCGGCGAGCGCTTCGACGCCACGGAAGCCGCCCGCACCGGCCTGATCACCCTGGCCGGGGAGGACGTGGACAAGGCGCTCGAACCCGTACTGGACGGACTGCGCAGGGCCTCACCGCAAGGGCTGCGGGCATCCAAGGAGCTGGTCACGGCTACTGTGCTGAAGAATTTCGACCAGTACGCCGAAGACCTCATCGCGCGCTCGGCAGCCCTCTTCACCTCGGCCGAGGCACGGGAGGGGATGACGGCCTTCCTCGAACGACGGGACCCCGCATGGGTGTTGTGACACTACAGAGGACACCGATGCCGAAGACACCGAAGCAGGACCGGAGCCGCGCCACGCGCCTGCGCCTCCTCGAAGCCGCGGTGGCCTGCCTCGCCGAACACGGCTGGGCGGGCTCCACGGTCTCCGTCGTCGCCGAACGCGCCGGGGTGTCGCGCGGCGCGGCCCAGCACCACTTCCCGACCCGCGAGGACCTGTTCACCGCGGCCGTCGAGTACGTCGCCGAGGAACGCTCCGCGGCCCTGCGCGCCCTGCCCGTCCAGGGCCGCACGGAGGTCGTCGCCGCCCTCGTCGACCTCTACACCGGACCGCTCTTCCGCGCCGCGCTCCAGCTCTGGGTAGCCGCGTCCAACGAGGAGCAGCTCCGCCCCCGTGTCACCGAGCTCGAAGCCCGCGTCGGCCGCGAGACCCACCGCATCGCCGTCGGACTCCTCGGGGCCGACGAGGAGAGGCCGGGTGTACGCGAGACGGTCCAGGGACTCCTGGACATGGCCCGCGGCCTCGGCCTCGCCAACCTGCTGACGGACGACACAGCACGCCGCCGCAGGGTCGTCACCCAGTGGGCGGCCCTGCTGGACGGCGTGCTGGACTGATCCCTGGACCGACCGTCAGTTGCCCAGGTCCGCGATCTGGTCGTACCCGCCGATCTCACGGGGGTCACGCGTCCCCGGACCGATGTACGTGGCCGACGGGCGAACCAGCCGGCCCGTGCGCTTCTGCTCCAGGATGTGCGCCGACCAGCCCGCCGTACGGGCACAGGTGAACATCGACGTGAACATGTGCGCCGGAACCTCCGCGAAGTCCAGCACGATCGCCGCCCAGAACTCCACGTTCGTCGCCAGCACCCGGTCCGGGCGCCGCGAGTGCAGCTCCTCCAGCGCGGCCTTCTCCAGTGCCTCGGCGACCTCGAAGCGCGGCGCGGCCAGCTCCCTCGCCGTACGCCGCAGGACGCGCGCCCGCGGGTCCTCCGCCCGGTAGACCCGGTGGCCGAAGCCCATCAGCCGCTCACCCTTGTCCAGGGCCTGCTTCACGTACGCCGACGCGTCGCCGGTCCGCTCGATCTCCTCGATCATGCCGAGGACCCGGGACGGGGCACCGCCGTGCAGCGGACCCGACATCGCGCCCACCGCGCCGGACAGCGCCGCCGCCACGTCGGCGCCGGTGGAGGCGATGACGCGGGCGGTGAAGGTGGAGGCGTTCATGCCGTGCTCGGCGGCCGAGGTCCAGTAGGCGTCGACGGCCTTGACGTGCTTGGGGTCCGGCTCGCCGCGCCAGCGGATCATGAAGCGCTCGACGACGGACTGCGCCTTGTCGATCTCGCTCTGCGGGACCATCGCGTGCCCCTGGCCGCGCGCCGACTGGGCGACGTACGACAGGGCCATCACCGCGGCCCGCGCCAGATCGTCGCGCGCGGTCTGCTCGTCGATGTCCAGCAGCGGTTTGAGGCCCCACACGGGTGCGAGCATCGCCAGCGCGGACTGCACGTCCACCCGGATGTCACCGGAGTGGACGGGGATCGGGAACGGCTCGGCGGGCGGAAGACCGGGGTTGAACGCCCCGTCGACCAGCAGGCCCCAGACATTGCCGAAGGAGACATGCCCGACGAGGTCCTCGATGTCGACTCCGCGGTAGCGGAGCGAGCCGCCTTCCTTGTCCGGTTCGGCGATCTCCGTTTCGAACGCGACGACTCCCTCGAGTCCGGGTACGAAAGCGGACATGGGGCGGCTCCCTCAGTTCGGCGGCTGGTTCGGCGGCTGGCTCAGCGGCTGGTTACGGGACTTCGGCGGTACGAAGGCCACAGACCCTGCCCCAAGATATTGGCGGGTTCCCACGACGCGGGGAAGCGTGACATCCGGCACAGGGCCCCATTTCCCCGGTGGACGGTTACGGCACCTCCCCGCCGGGCACACTCGGCCCTGCGGCAGGATGGCCCCGTGCCCACCCCAGACTCCTCACCCTCCTCCGCTCGCAACCCTCGTCACGATTGCACCACCGATCCGGCCGTGATGCGCGAGCACTACCGTTCCGAGGACTTCACCGAGAAGGACCTCGCCGCCGACCCGATGGACCAGTTCGCCCACTGGTTCAGCCAGGTCGCAGCGGGCGGTGTGCTCCACGAGCCGAACGCGATGGTGGTCTCCACGGCCTCGCCCGAGGGCCGCCCGTCCTCCCGCACCGTGCTGCTCAAGCACTACGACGACCGGGGCTTCGTCTTCTTCACCAACTACGACTCCCGCAAGGGCCGTGAACTGGCCGCCAACCCGTATGTCTCGCTGCTCTTCCCCTGGCACCCGATGGCCCGCCAGGTCGTCGTCACCGGCAGTGCGGCCCGCGTGAGCCGCGAGGAGACGGTCACCTACTTCCGCACCCGCCCGCACGGCTCCCAGCTGGGCGCCTGGGCGAGCGAGCAGTCGACGGTGATCGGCTCACGCCAGGAGCTCGTCGAACGCTACGAGGAGCTGGCCGCCCGCTACCCGGAGGGCGAGAAGGTCCCGGCGCCCCCGCACTGGGGCGGCTTCCGCGTCGTACCGGACACGATCGAGTTCTGGCAGGGCCACGCGAACCGGCTCCACGACCGCCTGCGCTACGTGCGCTCCGCCGAGGACCCGGCGGCCTGGCGCGTGGAACGCCTCTGCCCGTAGGACGCTGTAAACGCAGGAACCCGCAGGCTCTGGTCCCTCCTTGCGGAGGAGCCGGCCGGACTTACCGGCGAGCCTGCGGGTCGGTGACTGCTTGGTTTTCGGCAGACAGCCTGCCGAGGTGCACAGTGTGCGACGACGGGCTGTCAGCCCGCAGCCACCTCACGAATCCGATAAGACTGCACTTTTCGGATCACCTCCTTTCAACGTGTACCCACACCGTAGGAACGTCTCCGGCTCCGCACAACCGAATTAACAGAGCTTCTCAACTTCCCGATTTCCGGGAAGTTCCGGGAAGAGGGTGTGCCCTGGGTCACGTTCGAGTTGAATGGAGTCACGTGCTACAGGGGGTACGGGATGAGCGCTTCCAGCAGCAGCGGGACCACGGACGCCCTCGGGGCCGACGGCACCCCGGAGCCGGAACCGGAGCCCGGGTCGGAGCTGCTCGCGGCCCTGCTCGACGGCATGGACGCCGCGCTCTGCGCCTTCGACGCGGACGGCACGATCACCCACTGGAACCGCGAGGCCGAACGCATCCTCGGCTGGACCGCCGACGAGGCGGTGGGGCGCAGCGGCTTCGCCGGCTGGGCGGTGCGCAGCGCGGACGCGGGGGACGTGCAGGAGCGGCTGATGGCCGCCATGGGCGCCCCGGGCCGGCAGGTCCACGAGTTCGCGCTGCTGCGCAAGGACGGTGGGCGGGTTCTCGTACGTACACAGTCCGCCGGGGTGCGGGGCGCCGACGGGAAGCCCGCCGGGGTGTACTGCGCGTTCAGTGAGGTGCACGCGCAGATCGATCTGGAGCGGGCGATCGCGCTCAGCGAGGCGCTGTTCGAGGACGCGTCGTGGGGCGTGGTCCTCGTCGACGTCGACCTGCGCCCGACCGTCGTCAACGCCCATGCGGCCCGCGCCCTCGGCGGAGGCCGTACGGCGCTGCTGGGCCGCCCGCTGGGTGAGCTGATCGTGCAGGGCGTGGAGGACCTGGAGGGTTCGCTGCACCACGTTCTGGCCGAGGGGCCGCCGCCCGCGCCCGCCGAGCTGTGGGTGACGCTGCGGACGGCCGAGGGCGACCGGCGGCGCTGCTGGCGCAGTGGCTTCCTGCGCCTCGCCTCACCGCTCGCGGAGGAACCCGTTCCGCTGGGCGTCGGCTGGCTGTTCCAGGACATCACGGCGGCGAAACTGGCCGAGCAGGAGGCGGACCGGCTGCGGTTCCGGTCGAACCAGCTGCACAGGGCCGCGGGCTCGGCGGCCGAGTGCGAGGACCCCATGGAGGCGGCGACCGCCACGCTGGACTACGCCCTGGCCGGATTCGCCGACCACGTGGTGGTGGACCTGCTGCCGGCGGACGCGGACGACCCCCGCCCGGTACGCGCGCTCGCGACGCCCGCCGAAGGCCCGGGCCCCTGCCTGCCGGTCTCCGGCGGCTCGGTCCCTGTGCGGTACGCGACGGGGCACCCGGCCCTTCAGTCGTTGGACCGCACGGGTTCGGTACGGGCGAGCGCGGGAGCCGGCACGAGCGCGGCGGCCGAGGCGTGGGCGGTGGAACGCCAGTGGCCCAGGGACTCCGTCCACGCGCTGTGCGCGGTGCTCCGCAGCCGGGGCCGGACGCTGGGCGTGGTCACTTTCCTGCGCGCGTCGAACCGCACCGCTTTCGAGCGTACGGACGCGACGTACGCGGAGACGGTGGCCGCGAGGGTGGCGTCGGCGGTGGACCTGGCCCGGCTGTCGGCCGAGGGTCCTTCGGGCGGCTGAGGGGCCCTGCCCGGCACCCGCCCCGGCAGCGGTCAGTGGCGGTAGAAGATCCGGTCCGCGTACTCCGTCATCACACGCCCGTTCCACTCGTGCCCGCCGTCGACGTTCCCCGACCGAAGCAGCGGCGGCTCGATCCCGCGCGCCACCAGGCCCTCCGCCGCAGCCGCCATCATCGCCTGCATCACCGCGCTGGTGACCACCGTCGAAGCGGGCGCGAAAGGCGCCTCGACGCCCACCGCCGTCAGCTCCGCGTCGCCGATCGGGATCTTGCTGTCGAGGACGATGTCGCAGTGGTCGCGCAGGAATCCGCCCGAAGCGTGCCGGGACCTGGTCCCCTCCGCGTACGCCACCGACGTGACCCCGATGACCGTCAGCCCGAGCGCGCGCGCGTTCTGGGCCATCTCCACCGGCAGTGCGTTGCGCCCGGAGAGCGAGATGATCACGAGGAGGTCGCCCGAGCGCGCGGGGCTGGAGTCCAGCACCGCTCCGGCCAGCCCGTCCACCCGCTCCAGCGCGGAGCCCAGCGTGGCCGGCATGACATCGACACCCAGCGCGCCGGGCACGGCGAGCAGGTTCATCAGGGCGAGCCCGCCCGCCCGGTACACGACGTCCTGTGCGGGAAGCGAGGAGTGCCCGGCGCCGAATGCGAAGAGCCGGCCGCCCGCGGCGACCGTGTCGGCGATCGCGGCGCCGGCGGCGGCGATGTTCTCGGACTCCTCGTCGCGTACGCGCTCCAGCAGGCCGATCGCTGCGTCGAAGAACTGTCCGGCCAGCTTGCTCTCGCTCATCGAGGAGGGCCCTTTCAGCGGGAGGGAATGTCCGTGCCGCCGATCACGTTGCGGTCTGGACCAGTGGACTGTCAATACCGCGCGGGGCCGCGCGCCGCACGCTCTTCGGTCGGCGCGGCACGGTTGTCAGCGGTATGCGTCAGAATTGGTGCAGGGCCATCGCACGACGACTTCATGTCACAGCATCGAGGGGCACGTATGTCCGGACTGATCGACACCACGGAGATGTATCTCCGCACCATCCTCGAGCTCGAAGAGGAAGGCGTGGTCCCCATGCGCGCCCGGATCGCGGAACGGCTGGACCAGAGCGGTCCGACGGTCAGCCAGACCGTGGCGCGCATGGAGCGCGACGGACTGGTCCAGGTCGCGGGCGACCGCCACCTGGAGCTGACCGACGAGGGGCGCCGCCTCGCGACCCGCGTCATGCGCAAGCACCGGCTCGCCGAGTGTCTGCTCGTCGACGTGATCGGCCTGGAGTGGGAGCAGGTCCACGCGGAGGCGTGCCGCTGGGAGCACGTGATGAGCGAGGCCGTGGAGCGCAGGGTGCTGGAGCTGCTGCGGCACCCCACGGAGTCTCCGTACGGGAATCCGATCCCGGGCCTGGAGGAGCTGGGCGAGAAGGCCGAGGCCGATCCGTTCCTCGACGAGAACATGGTGAGCCTGGCGGAGCTCGACCCGGGCACCGACGGGAAGACCGTGGTGGTGCGCCGGATCGGTGAGCCGATCCAGACCGACGCCCAGCTGATGTACACGCTGCGGCGCGCGGGCGTGCAGCCCGGCTCGGTGGTCAGCGTGACGGCGTCGCCCGGCGGCGTGCTGGTCGGTTCGAGCGGTGAGGCGGCCGAGCTGGACGCCGAGGTCGCCTCGCACGTCTTCGTCGCGAAGCGCTGACCAGGCAGGGTAAGCAGCTGGAGCTGATCAGGCGGTAAGCGGGGCGCCGAGCGCGCCCCGAAGCGGTGGCGTGGCGGTGCGGTGACGGTTCTCCGGAGGTTCGGTGACCGGACCGTAACGCCCGCTTTCTGTTTTCCGTCCGGAATTGCAGCGCCCGGACGAATCGCGTGCCAGGCTGTGGCCAGGCATATGACCTGAGAGTGTCGGCCGGATCGGATCCGGGCCGCGCGGTCGGGGAGGGAGCAGGGAATGCGCCCGTCGTACTGGCATGTGCACCGGAAGGTGGCTGCCGAAGCCGTCGTGCGCGGCGTCGGAAGGATTCGCTCCGGAACAGGGGCGGGCCCCGGCGCTCAATGGCGCCGGGGCCCGTCCTCCCCTTCGCTGACCTGGAGCCCCGAGCTCTCGAGGTCAGCCCCGACGGACCGTTTTCCCCGAGCGGCCCGCCCCCCGGAGCAAATCTCCCCAAGGCGGACGAAGCCAATCCTTGAGGGCCGTCACTCGAACGAGGGGTGTTGTGTGCCGGAACCCTGTTTTCGAATAAGAGTTCGATAGCCTGGTGTGACGCGACCACGCGGTGATCGGGAACCAGAAGGGGGTGCCAGGGCTATGGTGCGGCGCATCGATGTGACCGGATACGACGGGGTACGTCTCGCGGCGTGGGAGTTCGCCGATCCGCCCAAGGAAAGCGCGGAGGCGGCGAGAGCGCCCGGGATCTTAATGCTCCACGGGCTGATGGGCAGGGCCGCGCACTGGGCCTCCACGGCCCGCTGGCTCGCCGAGCGCCACCGCGCGTTCGGGCTCGATCAGCGCGGGCACGGCCGCAGCGAGAAGCCGGCCGAAGGCCCGTACACCCGCGAGGCTTATGTCGCGGACGCCGAGGCCACGATCGAGCAGCTCGGTCTCGCCCCGGTCACCCTCATCGGACACTCGATGGGCGCCCTCACCGCCTGGCAGCTCGCCGCGAAGCGCCCCGATCTCGTCCGGGCCCTGGTCATCTGCGACATGCGGGCCTCCGCGCTCGGCGCCGCCTCCCAGCGGGAGTGGCAGGACTGGTTCAACGCCTGGCCCGTGCCCTTCGCGACACTCTCCGACGTACGCAAGTGGTTCGGCGAGGACGACCCCTGGGTGGAGCGGCCCAACCCCGCCCGCGGCGAGTTCTTCGCCGAGGTGATGGCGGAGCGGGCCGACGGCTGGCGCCCCGTCTTCTCCCGCCGACAGATGCTGGAGTCCCGGGCGACCTGGGTCTTCGACGCGCACTGGGAGGAGCTGGCCCAGGTCAGGTGCCCCGCCCTGGTCCTGCGCGGCATCGAGGGCGAACTGGGCAGGGCGGAGGCCCAGGAAATGGTCCGCGTCCTGCCGCGCGGGCAGTACGCGGAGGTCGCGGACGCCGGCCATCTCGTCCACTACGACCGCCCGGAGGACTGGCGGGCCGCCGTGGAACCTTTCCTGGAGCAGCTCGCCGAGGACTCCCGCGAAGACCGCGAACCCGTCTCGCCGTAACCCCCGCCGCCGCAGGCGGCCCCCGCCGAACTCCCCTCCGCCGAACCCCTCCGCCGAACCCCTCCGCCGAGGCCCCGAGCCTCCTGGCCCGCCGACCGGTCAGCCCTTGCTGACCGCGGCCAGGATCTCCGGGAGCCGGCGTGCCGTGCGGGGCGCGGCCAGCCGCACCCCGGCCCAGGCGACGAACGCCCCGTACACCGTGCCGACCGGCAGCAGCAGCCACAACCAGCCCCGCGGACCGGCCACATGCAGGGTGATCGTCAGGGCGATCACCGGTGCGCAGAGCACCGCCGACGACACCATCCCGCCGAGAATCGACATCCAGGCGAGCCCGGCCTGCCCGGGAGCCACGTTCTTGAACGCGCCGTCCTGAGGGATCGAGTACGGGTACATCGCGGACGCCAGCGCACCGGTCGCCAGCATCGCGCCCAGCAGGGCGAAGGACAGCCCCATCGCCTCGGGCAGCGCGCCCCAGTCGCCGAGCACCGCAGCCGTCAGCGCCGTCACCAGGACCGTGTACGGCAGCGTGATCAGCAGCAACGCCATGGCCCGCGCCCGGAGTTCGGCATAGGCGTCCCGGGTCGACGAGATCGTCAGGGACACCATCCAGAAGGCGGAGGTGTCCTGGCCGAACTGGTTGTACATCTGGATGCCGAGCATCCAGGACGCGAAGCACGCGAAGTAGACGGATCCGGTGCCCTGCACGGCGTTGAGCAGCGGCACGATCAGGCCGACGGCCAGCGCGGTCACCCAGGCGGCCTTTGTCTTCGGGTCCCGTGCGATGTACCGCAGGCTGCGTTCCATCACCGTCCCCGTGCGCCCCTCCGGCAGCAGCGCGAAGAGTCCCGAGCGGCCCGTCCCCGACTTCGTCCGGGTCGGCTCGGCCGCCGCGAGCGTGGAGCCGTCGGGCGCCGTCATCAGCTTCGTCAGGCTCCGCTGCCACAGCCACACCAGCGCGCCCACCGACAGCACGGAGATCAGGAGTTGCAGGGCGGCCCGTCCGTACGCGCCCTCCGACACGGAGTGCACCGCGCCGATCGCGGAGGCGGGCGGCAGCCAGCCCACGACGTCCGCGGCCGGTTCCAGCGAGGAGAGCCCACCGGCCTGGTTGAGCCGCTGTATCCCGAAGTTGACGAACTGGATGCCCACCGCGATCACCAGACCGCTGAGGACCGCCAGGTCGCGGCCCTTGCGGGAGGTCAGCAGCCGGACATTGGCCGTGGCCACGGACCGCGCCAGCGCCACACAGACGAGGAGCGTCAGCGGGACGGCGATCACCCCGGTCGCCACGGCCGCCGCCCCGTGCGCCACGGCGAGGACCGAGCCGAGGGCCAGGCAGAGCGTGAACAGCGGCCCGATGCCGACCAGCGACGCCACCAGCAGCGCGCCGATCAGCGGACGGGGCCGCAGCGGCAGCATCACCAGACGGCTCGGGTCGAGCGTCTCGTCGCCGCTCGGGAAGAACAGCGGCAGCACGGCCCAGCCGAGCGCCAGCACCCCGGTCAGCAGCACCACCAGTGCGTCCGCGTGCGCGTTGCCGCGCAGGGCGACCAGCCCGATCACCTGGCCGACGGCCAGCAGCATCGAGAACACGATGGAGGTGATGTACGCGGCCTTGCGGCCGGACGACTGGCGCAGCCCGTTGCGCAGCAGCGTCAGTTTGAGCCGTACGAAGACGGAGACGATCCCCTCGCTCCGGCCGGCCGGAACGGTGGTCCCCACAGGGGCGTCGAGCACGGTCATCGGGCGCCGCCCAGCCAGTCCAGGGAGTCTCCGGTGTCGCGGCCGCCCGCGCCGACCAGTTCGAGGAAGGCGTTCTGCAGGGAGGGCGCGTCGCCCCGTACCTCGGCGAGTGTGCCCTGGGCACGGATCCGGCCCGCCACCATGACGGCCACCCAGTCGCACAGCGACTCGACGAGCTCCATCACATGGCTGGAGAAGACGACGGTCGCGCCGGACCGGGTGTACCGCTCCAGAACCCCGCGGATCGTCTGCGCGGACACCGGGTCGACGCCCTCGAACGGCTCGTCGAGGAAGAGCACTTCCGGGTTGTGCAGCAGCGCGGCGGCGAGCCCGATCTTCTTCCGCATACCGGTCGAATAGTCCACGACGAGCTTGTGCTGCGCGCCCGCCAGGTCCAGTACGTCGAGCAGCTGGGTGGCCCGGCTGTCGACCTCGGCCCCCGGCAGCCCGCGCAGTCTCCCGGTGTACGCGAGGAGTTCGCGCCCCGAAAGCCTCTCGAAGAGGCGAAGCCCCTCCGGGAGCACCCCGATCCGTGACTTCACCTCGACCGGGTCCAGCCACACGTCGTGTCCGCCGACCTCGATCTTCCCCATGTCGGGCCGGAGCAGTCCCGTCACCATCGAGAGCGTGGTGGTCTTCCCCGCCCCGTTGGGACCCACGAGTCCGATGAACTTGCCCGCGGGCAGCTCCAGATCGATCCCCGCGACGGCGATCTGTTCCCCGAACCGCTTCCACAGTCCGGAGACGCGGACGGCGGGCGGCGCCGTCCGCGCACCGCCCGCCTCAACTGCTGCGTCTTCCTGGACCGTTCCGTCTGTCTCGAATGCTTCTGCCTGGTCAGGCATGGCACTGCCTTTCGATATCCCCGATTGTGGGGACCACCCTACGAAAGGCGCGCCTTGGCGTCGGCCGCCTCGCGCGCACAGGCGTAGGCGAGCGGGCTGATCAGCTCCTCCGCGTCCGGCAGCCACCGGTTGGCGGGAGTGGGGCGCCTGGCCCACTGCACCGCGCCCCGCCCGCCGACCCGGGTCGGCGGACCGGCCACGTAATGACCGTCGCCGCGGCTCACGAGATCGATGGCGTCGGCGTTCCAGCCGAGGTTCCGTACGAGGTCGGCCGCCTTCGCGGCGGCGCCCGGCAGCACGAAGAACAGCATGCGGCGGTCGGGGGTGCAGGTGACGGGACCGAGCGTCAGGGACATGCGCTCCATCCGGGCCAGTGCCAGGAAGCCGGCGGTCTCCGGGACGTCGATCGCGTCGAAGGTCCGCCCGGTCGGCAGGAGGATCGAGGACGTCGGCTGTTTGGACCACATCCGGCGGGCAGCGGCCGAGCTGCCTGTCGCCTGGCCCGCCCAGTCCGGCCGGGTGGGGTGGGCTCCGGCCGAGACGCAGCCGGTGTCGCCGCACGAGCAGCGTTCGACCCCCTCGACGGCTTCGAGCCAGGTGCCCGGGAACACGTCCCAGTGCCGCTCTTCCGCATAACGCACCGCGGCGTCGAGCAGCTGCTCACCTCGCTGTTGGGGGACCTGGGCGGTTTCCGTGACTCCGATGGGCTCTTCCACGAACAACACAACTCCCGCCGCCACCTGGGGTTACGGGCGTGGCGAACACGGTCACGGTGCATCGATCCTGCATATGGGGCGCATCGAGGCATGGGCGGGGGCGCGCGTGCGGCCACGCATCGATGTGCGGGTAGCCACATACAGGACTGTGCGATGACCCGTGCCGAGAAACCGTGACGGCTCGTACCGAATACCGATGAATATGCGCATTTCTTGTATATCCGCCGGGCAGTGATCCATTCACCGACACCGATCACTGCGGTCTCAGGGGGAAACATGGCAGCCAGACCTCTCGTCGCCCGCCAGCCGAACGAACGGCTCCAGACACTCATTCAGGAAGCCGCCTGCTCCAACGCGGGCCTCGCCCGCCGCGTCAACATGGTCGGAGCCGAGCGCGGCCTCGATCTCCGCTACGACAAGACGTCCGTCGCCCGGTGGCTGCGCGGGCAGCAACCACGCGGCAGAGCACCGGGAATCATCGCCGAGGCGCTCGGCCGCAAGCTCGGCCGTACGGTCACGATCGACGAGATCGGCATGGCCAACGGCAAGAACCTCGCCTCGGGCGTCGGCCTCCAGTTCGCACCGACCGTGCTCGGCGCGATCGAGCAGGTCTGCGAGTTGTGGCGCAGCGACGTGGGGCGGCGCGACCTGCTCGCCGGATCGGCGGTCGCCGCCTCCGCCCTGGTCGAACCCAGCCGCGACTGGCTGATCACGGGCGCCGACCCACAGGTGGCACGCGCCGCCGGCGCCCGCGTCGGCATGCCCGACGTGGAGGCGGTACGGGCGATGACGGCCGCGCTCGTCGACCTGGACCACAGGTTCGGCAGCGGACATGTGCGGCCGGTCCTGGTGCACTACCTCAACAGCGTGGTGTCCGGGCTGCTTTCGGGGGCGTACCGCGAATCGGTCGGCCGGGAGCTGTTCGGGGCGGTGGCGCGGCTCACCGAGCTCGCCGGGTACATGGCGGTCGACACCGGTCAGCCGGGGCTCGCCCAGCGGTACTACATCCAGGCGCTGCGGCTGTCCCAGGCCGCGGGCGACCGGGCGTACGGCGGCTATGTGCTGGCCGCCTCGATGAGCCATCTCGCCGCACAGCTCGGCAACCCGAGAGAGATCGCGCAGCTCGCGCGGGCCGCGCAGGAGGGGGCCCGGGGGCGGGTGACGCCGCGGGCCGAGGCGATGTTCCACGCGGCGGAGGCGCGCGGGCACGCCCTGCTGGGCGACGCCCGTACCTGCCAGGCGGTGGCGGGCCGCGCGCTGACGGCGCTGGAGCACGCGGAGGCGGACAGCGGGGACGACCCACCGTGGATCGCCCACTTCGACGCGGGCTATCTCGCGGACGAGCTGGCGCACTGCCACCGCGATCTGGGACAGGGCGAGGCTGCTGCGCGCCGGGCGAAGGAGGCCCTGAACGCGCTGCCGGAGACCAAGGCCAGGCGCAGAGGCATCGGCCTTGTGCTGCTGGCGAGCGCGCAGGTGCAGATGAGAGAGGTGGAGCAGGCGTGCCACACGGGGAACCGGGCGGTGGAGCTGCTGGCCACGGTGCGGTCCAGCCGGGGCGCGGAGTATCTCGATGACCTCCAGCAGCGGCTCGTGCCGTACGGGGACGAGCCCGCGGTCCGTGAATTCGGCGCCCGCCTGGAGCTCCAGGCGGCCTGAGGGGCGCCGCTCCCATGTGAAGGGGTGGTGAGCGGCATCACGCGCTTGGCGGAGTGCGGCAACCACCCGATAGCGTGAGCCGACGATTCCGTAGGTTTACACGTAGGAGTCCCGGTGACGCAGAGCGGACAGGGCGACGACCAGCAGTCCCCTGCTGTACGGCCCGCGCACGAAGGTGTCGTGCTGCCCGCGGAGGGTGGTACCCCCTGGACCGTGGGTCCGCCCGCGCCAGGGCCGGCCGACCAGGCCGTACCCGCGGGAGGGCAGCCGTGGGGTTCGCCCTGGGGGCCCCAGGACAGCCGGCCGCAGCTCCCGGACGCCCCGGCGCCCCCGCCGCAGCTGCCGCCGGCCGGCCAGGACGGGCACCTGCCGCCCGCGCAGCCGTACGCGGGCGGGCCCGGGCCGTACGGGAACGGGCCGTCGCAGCCGCAGCCCCAGCCGGGGGAGTACCCCTCGCAGTCGGGGCCGTACCAGCAGCAGGGCCAGTACCAGCAGCCGGGACCGTACGAGCCGCAGCAGGGCGACGGCCGGTACCAGGCCCAGCAGCAGCCCGGCGCCGGCTACCAGCCGCAGCAGCAGCCCGGCGGTGGCTACCAGGCCCAGCACCAGCCCCAGCACCAGCCCCAGTCCCACCCCCAGCAGCAGCCCCAGCCGTTCGCGCAGCCGCTGCCGCCGGAGGCGGTGCCTGGCCTCGCGCACGGCGGTGGCAGCGGCGGGGACGCGGATGCCACGCAGTTCATCGCGCCCGTGCCCGGCGGTTCCGGTCCCGGAGGGCTGCCGCCCGAGCGCCCGGCCGAGTCCACCCAGTTCCTGGGGCAGGCGGCGCCGGGCGGTGATGCCGACGCGACCCAGTTCATACCCCCGGTGCCCGGTGGCGCCCCCTACGGGATCAGGCCCGGTACGCCGGGTGAGCGCCCGCCGCCCGCCGAGTTCGACAACCTGTTCCGCAGCGAGTCGCCCGCGGGCGCGACGCAGCAGATGCCCCGCTTCGATCCCTCGCAGCAGCACCAGCAGCCGGGCCAGCAGCCGGGCCAGTACCAGCAGCCGCCGCAGCACCAGCAGCCCATGCCCCCGCACGGGCCGCAGGGCTACCAGGGGCCTCCGGAGCAGGACCACGGACCGCAGCGCAAGAGACCGACGCACGTCACCCTGATCGCGGCGGTCGTCGTCGGCTGTGCCGTCATCGGACTCGGCGCGGGCGCCCTGATGAGCGGCGGCGACGAGAAGCCGGACGACAAGCAGCCGGTGGCCTCCCAGAGTTCACCCGCCACGCAGCCCAGTGCCGAGCCGGCGGCCGACCCCGCCGAGCCGCAGGCGCAGGCGCTCGACAAGCTGCTCGCCGACAGCAACAACAGCAGGGCCGCCGTGATCAGCGCGGTCGAGAAGATCAAGTCGTGCCAGGCCCTGGACCAGGCCAACAGCGACCTGAAGGGAGCGGCTCAGCAGCGCCGTGACCTGGTGACCCGGCTCAAGGACCTCTCGATCGACAAGCTGCCGCAGCACGCCGAGCTGTCGGCCTCGCTCACGAGGGCCTGGCAGGCGTCCGCTTCGGCCGACGACCACTACGCCGCCTGGGCCGTGCAGGCCAAGAACAACAAGAAGATCTGCAAGGGCGGCACCGCGAAGGGGACCAACGAGACGGTTCAGGCCACTGTGCGGAGCGGCGAGGCCACCACGGCCAAGCGGCAGGCGTCCGGACTGTGGAACTCCATCGCGACGAAGTACGGGCTGACGAAGCGCACCCCGCAGGAGCTCTGACGCCGCAGGAGCTCTGACGCTCCGGCGTTCCTGCGCGAACGGCCCGGCCCCGGATGTCCGGAGCCGGGCCGTTCGCACGGGTACCCGCGTCGGTCAGCTGATGCTGCGGGCGTCCGACAGGGTCTCCGAGACGTCCACGAAGCCCTTCCGCTCGGCGACGAGGCGACCGTTGCGTACCACCTGGAACGTCACCTGGCCGTTGACGATGCGCGGGTACGCCGTGGTGCCGAGCATGTCCTTGTAGCGCCAGCGCAGCACCGGAGTGAGCCCGCCGGTGTCCACCTTGGTGCCCCGGTTGAGACTGGCCGCGACCTTTCCGGCCGTGATCCGCGGCTCGTCGATCTCCTCGATGATCGCCTTCAGCACCGTGTACGCGATCCAGGTGGTCTGCACACCGGTGTCCTCGGGGTCGACCCGGTTGTCGGCGAACGCGTACGTGCGGATCACCCGGCGCATCTCGGCCCAGCGGGAGTCGCCCGGTTCCGGGTACCAGCCGGTGACGTACGCACCCTCGAACGGGCTGTTCCGCCCGCCCGTGCGGTCGATGAGCGGCTGGCCGACGCTGCCGAGCACGGACGAGACACGTACCCGGCTGCCTTCCGGTTCGAGCCGGCGGAAGGAGTCGAAGAACGTTTCCGTGCGGTCGCCGAGCACCGCCGTCACACAGCCGTCGCCCGTCTTCTCCAGTGCCGTGGCGGCCTGGGAGTCGTACGAAGTGGCATCCTCCGGCGCCAGGATGTCGACGGACTTGGGCTTGCGGGACTCGGCGAGGCTGGTGTCCAGGAGCGGGGGCATGCCGTCGCCGCCGATCGAGTCGGGCCGTACGAGGGAGACCCGCTCGCACCCTGCCGCCAGCTGCTTGCCGTTGCCCGCCAGGAGCGCCGACTGGCCGCCGTTGACCGGGTAGGAGTTGTAGCTCGTGAACTCCTCGGTGGAGGCCCCGTAGCCGCCGATGTACGGGATTCCGGCGGCCTCCAGAGGGGCCATGAACGCCTGTCCGTGCCGGCTGTACGAGCCGACCACGGCCGCCGCGTCCTGCTTGACCGCCTCCCGGGCGCACTTGCCCGCGCCGAGCAGGGTGTCGCCCTCGTCGCAGGTGATCACGCGCAGTTCGTGCCCGTCGATGCCGCCCTGCTCGTTGACCCAGCGGGCGTACGTCGTCGCCATGGCCGAGACGCCCGCCATCTTCTCCGCGGAGCCGTCGGAGGAGCGTTCGGGCGCCCAGGTCATCACGGTCACGGGCTCCGGGGAGCCCCCCGAGATCCCCGGGATCACTCCACAGCCGGTGGTGAGCAGGGCCCCGGCCGTGGCCGTGACAGTGAGGAGTCGGAAGGGGCGGAGTGGGGTGAGGCGTCGCCGTCCGGTCATGGGCATGAACATTTCCGGGTCCGGGGTAACGCCGCTGTGTGCTTCGGGCAACGCTCGGTGACGTCCAGGTGAATTACGGGGGGCCGTACGCACACGACGAAAGGGAACGTACGATCGACCACCGTGCAGCAAGGTTCGGAGAACACTTCCCGTCGCGGCCGTCGCTCCTCCACCATGGGCGGCATGCCGCTCAATGACATGCCATGGTGGCGCTGGCGCACCAATGTGCGCTCGGCGCTGCACATGCTCTCCGACCCCGTCTTCCACCAAGAGTGCTGGCTGGCCGGCCGGGAAGGGTACGGGGACGTCACCGACGCCGTGTACCGCCTGGTCGAGGACACCTGGCTCGACAACTGGTCCGCCGAGAAGTACGTCGGCACGATCTTCCGCGACTCCGGCGAGGCCGCCCTCGTGGACGTCGCCGCGCTCCGGGTGCTGCGGATCATGCACCAGGTCGGCGCCGACGCCCCCGTATCCGCCTATCTGGAGCA
Source organism: Streptomyces sp. NPDC055749 (assembly GCF_053617235.1). Taxonomy (NCBI): domain Bacteria; kingdom Bacillati; phylum Actinomycetota; class Actinomycetes; order Kitasatosporales; family Streptomycetaceae; genus Streptomyces; species Streptomyces sp. NPDC055749. The sequence goes on from NZ_JBSHFH010000023.1 coordinate 89,852, forward strand.
CCACGGCTGGCCGGAGGCCGTACGCGCGGCCCGCGAAGCCCATGTGATGCTCGCCACGAACGACGGCGAGGACCCGGACACTCCGCCGCGCTCGCTGGACGTGCTCCGCATCATGACCAGATCGGCCTGAGAGCGGGCGGGTGTGGCACCCTACGGGCATGACCGCGCCGCAGCCTGCCGATTCCGCCCTCGCCACTGCCTCGGACGCCGAGTCCGAGCAGTACGTCCTCACGCTCTCCAGCCCTGACAAAAAGGGCATCGTGCACGCCGTGTCGAGCTATCTCTTCATGACCGGCTGCAATATCGAGGACAGCCAGCAGTTCGGGGACCACGACACCGGTCTGTTCTTCATGCGCGTCCACTTCACCGCTGACGCCCCGGTGACCCAGGAGAAGCTGCGGGCCAGCTTCGCCGCGATCGGCGACTCGTTCCGGATGGACTGGCAGATCCACCGCTCCTCGGAACGGATGCGGATCGTCCTCATGGTCAGCAAATTCGGGCACTGCCTCAACGACCTGCTGTTCCGTTCCAGCAGCGGTGCGCTGCCGGTCGAGATCGCGGCCGTCGTCTCCAACCACGAGGACTTCGCCGAGCTCGTCGCCTCGTACGGCGTGCCCTTCCGGTACATCCCGGTGACCAGGGAGACCAAGGCGGACGCGGAGGCGCAGCTGCTGGAGCTGGTCCGTGCGGAGGGCGTCGAGCTGGTCGTCCTGGCCCGCTACATGCAGGTGCTCTCCGACGATCTCTGCAAGCAGCTCAGCGGCCGGATCATCAACATCCATCACTCGTTCCTGCCGAGCTTCAAGGGCGCGAAACCGTACCACCAGGCGCATGCGCGCGGTGTGAAGCTGATCGGCGCGACCGCGCACTACGTGACGGCCGACCTCGACGAGGGGCCGATCATCGAGCAGGAGGTCGAGCGGGTCGGTCACGGCGTCACGCCGGATCAACTGGTCGCCGTGGGCCGCGATGTGGAGTGCCAGGCGCTGGCGCGCGCGGTGAAGTGGCACGCGGAACGCCGCATTCTGCTGAACGGCCGCCGCACGGTGGTCTTCGCGTAACGAGGGTCTTACAGGCGGCTCAGCGCAGCCGCGGCGAAGAGCACGTCGCGGATCGCCTCACGGTCCCCCTCCTGGCCCGCCGCCGCTTCCACCGGTGAGATGTGGCCCGCGACGAGCTGGCAGAACTCCACGCCGTCGAGTGCCACCTGCGCGACCGTGTGGTCGGGGGAACCGACCGCGGCCGGGGAGTCCAGCGCGATGTACCAGTCGCCGCCGCCCAGACCCTCGACCTCCAGGTGGAGCGAGCGGCCCGGGGCGCCGGCCGTGACGAGATGGCGGGCCGGTCCCGCCAGACCCGCGCGGCGGCGCTCGGCGAGAGCGGCCGGCAGCATCCGGGCGGCCAGGTCGATCATCCGGTGCAGATGCGCCGGGGACGGGGCCTCATACGGATAGTCCACGGCCGCCGCGATGTCGCCGCCGTGCACCCAGCACTCGAAGGCCCGGTCGAGCATGGAGTCCTGGAGCGGGAGGGCGAAGTCCCCGTACGAGACGGAGAGCTCCGCGACGCCGCGGCCGGCGAAGGACACGGTCCGGATCAGCGTGTGGCTCTGCTCGCGCCAGGGCTCGCGGACGGACCGGGTCAGCGGCCGGTAAGCGGCTGCCCAATATGTTTCGGTCCGCTCCGCGGGCGGCTGGGGCCGGTCACCGCTGCCGAGCGGGTCGTCGAGCCCGAGGGCCGTGGAGACGAGGCCGTCGACGGTCATCAGATGCCCGATGACCCCGGCGACCGTCGTCTTGCGGTTGACGGGCCGCTCGCCCTCGAACCAGCGCAGCCGGACCGGCGCGTGCCACTCCGAATCGCCGATGTCGCCCAGGAGGGCGTCGAGCCGGGCGGTCTCCGCGTCGTACGGAGCGGCCCAGACCGGCACCGGGATCTTGGCCGGGCGGCGGCCCAGGCAGCCTTCGATGACCCGGGAGCGGAGCAGCGGGTCGAGGTCCAGGCTGCGGTCCGTGTGCAGGAGTCCCACCGCGTCGCGCAGCCGCAGGGCCTCGTCGGCGCAGGGGGCGCACCCGGTGAGGTGCTCCTCGACGGCCTCGGTCTCCTCGGCGGAACAGGCGGTCAGGGCCCAGGCGCCCAGCAGGGCCTTGAGGACCTTGTGGGAGAGGACCGGGGCGGGTGGTGGTGCCACGGGGTATTCCGGTTCCGGTGTCCGAGCTGGTGTGCGCTCTTCGGGCTGGGATTCGGGGCGGGAAGTGGGTGCGGCGGGCGGCTCGGCCGGGGAGGCCACGGCCGGTGAGGGTACGGATTCGAGGTCGAAGTCGTCCGCGGCGGCCCGGGGGCCGGGAATGCGCCGGGCGCCGCGCACCTCCTCGTTCCGCTCGTCGTCCTCGCGGCCGCCGTCGTGGCCGTCGCCTTCGTGGCCGCTCACAGGGACCGCCCGTATCCGGGTGGCGACGACCCTTCCAGCGGGCGGGCGTTCGCGGTGGAGAGCAGCTGGAGGCCGAGCCGCAGCCGCCGCCTGGCCTCGTCCTCGGTGACTCCGAGGTCGGCGGCGGTCTGGCGGTAGTCCCGGCGCTGGATGTACGCGAGCTCCAGGGCGGCACGCAGGGGCGCGGGCATGGACGCCACGATGTAGTCGGCGCGGGCCGCCGCGGTCGCCCTGCGGACCCGCTCCTCCAGGTCCTCCGGACCCGGCGCCCCGTCCTCGAGGTCCTCGGCGGTCCCGTCGTAAGGGGAGGGCTTCGCGGCACGCAGGCGCTGGACGGACTGGCGGTGGGTGAGCCGGGCCACCCAGGACCTCATGGAGCCCTGCTTCGGGTCGTACGCGTCCGGGTTCTCCCAGACGTAGCCGAAGACCTCGCGCGTCACCAGATCCGCGGCGTCCTCGTCGTCCAGCATCCGGTGGGCCTGGCTGTGTACGAGTGAGGCGAAGCGGTCGTAGAGCTCGCCGAGCGCCGCCGCCTCGCCACGTGCGAGCCGCTGCTGCATCCTGCGGTCCCAGCGGGGTGGTGCGTCCTTTGCCATGAGTCCCCCAGCCCTGTACCCCTCGTCCCCTCGAATGTAGTCGCGCTCACCGTCCGGGACGTGCCTTTGCACCAAGTAAGCCAAGTACGCCCCCGGGACCGCCACGGATGATAGGGAATCCTTGGACGCTCGGCGTTTCGTGGCGGTGGAGCTGGGCAGCCGCGATAAGGAACGGAAACTTCCGGATCGCCGGGCTCCCCTGAACGAGAGGTCCAGTCGCGTGACGTTGAAGGTGGACGAAACCGAGCAGGGTGCGTGGACCGTCCTGCGGATATGCGGCGAACTCGATCTCGTGAGCTCACCCGTCGTACGCCAGTCCGTCCACGGGGCGGTGGCCGAGGGGCAGCACGATGTGGTGCTCGATCTCACCGGTGTGTTCTTCTGCGACTCCAGCGGCGTCGGCGTGCTGATCGCCTCCCGCCGCCTGATGAAGTCCTGCGGAGGCCGGCTGCGGCTGGTCCTCCCGGCCCGCGGCGCCGAGGACGGCTCCCACGTCAACAAGGTGCTCGGGGCCCTGGGGGTACGCCGGCTCTTCGAGGTCTACGCCGACGCGGCGTCGGCCATAGTGGACGAAGCCCATCCGCTGTCGGCCTGACACTCCGATTCCAGACCATGTTGTAACACCGGCAGCGTCCGTTAGTGACACGTCACGCCCCTGGGCGTCGTACGCTCGCCGCATGGACAGCGCAGAGTACGAGCGCAAGATCGCGCACCGTTTCGCCGCCTTCGACCAGGACGGCAACGGCTATATCGATCGCGCCGATTTCAACGCCGCCGCGGCCCGGCTGCTCAACGAGTTCGGTACGACCGCCCGCTGCGACAAGGGGCAGTCGCTCTACACCGGGGCGGAAGCCTTCTGGCAGGGCATGGCGGGCATCGCGGACGTGGACGGGGACCAGCGGGTCACCCGTGAGGAGTTCGTCGGTGGGGCGGTGAAGCGGCTGCGTGACAACCCCGAGCGCTTCGCGGAGATCGCCCGCCCCTTCCTGCGTGCGGCGATCGCCGTCGCGGACAACGAGAACGACGGTGCGGCCTCACTCGCCGCGGTCGAGCGGGCGCTGCGCGTGCTGGGCGCCGACGCGGAGACCGCGAGCCTTGCCGCGCAGCAGCTGGACACCGACCACGACGGGCGGGTGTCGGAGGCGGAGGCGGTCGCCGCGTTCGCGGCGTACTTCACGGTGATCCTGCCGGACGTGTAGTCGTTGCCGTCCACCGGCCCCGGGGCAGCCGCGCGTAGGTGCCCCGGGGCCCGTGACCGCGGTGGGGGTCGTGCATGGACCACCCATCGGTTGTCGAGGTGGCGAACTACGTGCTCTCCGGCTGCTGTTCCAGTGGCTGGGCAAGGCTTTCACCGGATGACGACCGGGCCTCGGGCACCGCACCCGACGAATCCCCGCAGGGCGCCCGGACTTCGTTCTGACGATCATGAACCACTCGGGCTGTCCGGTCCGATGTAGGGATTGTGAGCGGATCAATGGCGGCCTACGAGAGCGACGACGCGGAGCTGCTGCGTGCCGTCGCCGGTGGCGACCGCCGGGCATTCGAGGTGTTCTACTCCCGCTACGCACCCTGGCTGATCTCCCGTCTGCAGCGCCGTTGCCCGGACCGGGCGTTGGTCGAGGACGTGGTGCAGGAGACCTTCGTCGCCGTATGGCGTGGTGCGGACGGATTCCGGGTCGGCAGCAGTGGCGACGCGGCGGGTTGGCTGTGGCGTATCGGTTCGCGGCGCCTGATCGACGCGACGCGCAGTCACGGGGCACGGCAGAGCCTGTTCCGGCGGCTCACCCGGATACGGGGCCGCGGCGACGAGCCGTCAGCAGAGGATCAGGTACTCCAGGACGTGCGCCACGGTGACCTCGCGGACGCGTTGCGCCGGTTGCCTCCCGAGCTCGCGGCCGTACTCCACGCCACGGTCGTCGACGGCCTCACGGTCAAGGAAGCGGCAACCTGTCTCGGAATTCCCGTGGGGACCGTCAAGACCCGTGCCATGAGGGCCCGCCGTCTCCTGCAACAGCAGTTGATGTAGGTGGGACGGCAGCTCCTGCGTTCCGGACGCCTGAGGAGAGTGAGATCTATGGAGAGGCACGGCTCGACCCCCGGTGCTGCGAGCCACCCATCGGCGGAGGAAGTCCGGGCGTACGCCTGCGGAGGACTGGCTCCGCCGCGGGCGGCGGCCGTCGACACGCATCTGGCGGAATGCCCGTCCTGCCGCCACGAGTTGAGCGGCGCTGTTCCGCACGGCCTGCTCGATGATCTGTGGGACCGCCTGGACGCGGCCATCGACGAACCCCGCAGGGGGCTGATGGAGCGGGTCCTGCTCCGCCTGCGCGTGGCCGATCACGATGCGCGGCTCATCGCCGCGACACCTGCGCTGCGCCGTACCTGGGTCGTCGGTGCCGTCACGGTGCTGCTGCTCGCGGTGCTGGCGGCGCACGTGCTGACACCGACGGTTGCTCCGCTCACCCTGCTGGTGGTGGCTCCGGTACTGCCCGCCGTGGGCATGGCGCTCTCCTGGGGTCCGCGCTTCGACCCGGCCCACGAGTTCGCGCTCGTGACTCCGACCAGTGGATTCCGTATCGCGATGTTGCGGATGGTCGCGGTACTGGCGGCCAGCACCGTGCTCGGCGGATTCGCCACCCTGGCTCTGCCACGGCTGGGCCTCGCGGCCCTCGGGTGGCTGGTGCCGTCCCTGGCGCTCACCCTCGCGACTCTCGTCCTGGCGTCCCGGGTCGATCCCGTCCGCGCGGCAGCGGTGTGCGCGAGCGCCTGGCTCCTCGTCCTCGCCGCGACATCCGACCCCGACACAGGCGGAGCGTGGCTGCTCAGCGCTCCCGGACAGGCCACGGCGGCGGCCGGCCTGGTGTGCGCCGCCGTGATGCTGGCGACCCAGCGCTCGCGCTTCGAATTCCTCTCGTCCCGGGCGCCCCGCCCGATGTGGTGAAACGGACCACCCCTATCCAGGAAGGACACGGCGTGACCACTCCGATCGATCAACGTTCGACCGTGACAGTGCAGGATCTGGCTGTCAGCTACCGCGGTCACAGAGCCCTCTCCGGAGTCTCCTTCTCCCTCGGCGGAGGAGTGACCGGACTGCTCGGACCGAACGGGGCGGGCAAGACGACCCTGCTGCGTACGCTGGCCACGGCGCTGGCCCCCGGGCTGGGGACGGTCACCGTGCTCGGCATGGATCCACGTACTCCGGAGGCGAGGAACGCGGTCCGCCGGAGGCTGGGATATCTGCCCCAGCACCCCGGTCTCCACCCGACCTTCACGCCCTTCGAGTTCGTGGACTACATCGCCATCCTCAAGGAGATGACACATCGCCGGGAACGGCACGACGAGGTGCGGCGGGTGCTGGAGCAGGTCGGCCTCTCCGCCGTGCGCGGCAAGCGCATCAAGGCACTCTCCGGCGGCATGAAGCAGCGAGTGGCCCTGGCCGCGGCCATCGTGGGCGATCCCGAGCTGCTCATCCTGGACGAACCCACGGTCGGGCTCGATCCCGAACAGCGGATGCGTTTCCGGGAACTGATCGCCGATCTGGGCGAAGGCCGTAGCGTGCTGCTCTCCACCCACCAGACCGAGGACGTCTCCGCGCTGTGCGGTCACGTCGTCGTGCTGGACAGCGGTGAGGTGAAGTTCACCGGGCCTCCGACCACGCTCGCCGCCAAGGCGCGGGGACGTGTCTGGAGCAGCGGTGAGCGTGATCCGCGAGCCGCGGCAGCGTGGCGAACGGGGCTGGGTACGTATCGGAACATCGGCACCCCTCCTGCCGGGGCGGAGCTGCTGGAGCCCTCGCTCGAAGACGGTTACCTCCTGCTCCTCGACGCGGCGGTCCTGCCCGGAGGTGCCGTATGAACACGTCCGCTCCCGTACCCGTCGCCCCTGTCCGCCAGGTCTCGGACAGTGCCGGAAGCCCCACCGGAAGCAGGGGCCGCACCACCGCGGCGGTCCTGGCGCTCGCGCGGGCCGAATCCGTCAGGATGCTGCGCCATCCCGCCGTCCTTGCCGCTGTCGCGGGCATCGTCCTTCCGTGGATCTACCGGGCGGCCACCGGGGACGCGGGCAACCGGTTTCCGGTTCTCCAGGTCGAATCACGACTTGTCCAACTGCCCATGCTCCTCCTCGCCGTGGGAACGGCACTGGCCGTGAACCTCGCCTGTCTGCGCTCCAGCCGCCAGGGAGTCGACGCGCTGTACGAGATCCTGGTGCTGCCCAGGTGGGGGCGTGCCACGGCTCATCTGCTCTCGACCGTGCCACTCGCTCTCCTGGCGGCTGCTCTGTCCGGTGCCCGCATGGCGTATCTGGGGACCCGCACCGGTGCGGCAGGGAGCGTTCAGGTGTGGGAACTGCTTGCTGTACCTGCTCTTGTGCTGTTGGGCGGGGCAGTTGGCGTACTGACGGCGCAGGTGACGAAGTCCGTGGTGGCGGCGCCGCTGGTCGTCGCGGTGCTGGGCATCCTCACCCTCGCCGCGCTGGTCAACAACACCTCGCCCAGCCGCTGGCTCAGTCCGGTGGCCTACGAGAACGAGTTCGCGGCTCCGCTGCCGTCGGATCTGATCTGGCGCCCCGCGGAGTGGCACCTGCTGTGGCTGCTGGCGCTGACCGCGATCCTCGTGGTGGCCGCGCTTCTGCTCGCGGGTGCCCGGTCGAGGCTGCTGGGCACGGGCGCCGCGCTGGTCGCCCTGGCCGTTGCCGCCGGGGTGATGCAGATGCGGGCGATGCCCGTTGAAGTGAACGAGAAGCTGACCCGTGCCACGGAACGCCCTGCGGCATCGCAGGAGTGCCGGACGGTGGGGAAGGTCGGCTACTGCGCTTTCCCCGAGTTCGGCGGACGCGTCACCCAATGGTCGGAGGTGGTCCGCGGAGAGCTGCGCCATGTTCCCGCCGCGGTGGCCTCCTCGCCGTACGCGGTACGGCAGCGCATCTTCCCCGCCGGCAACGGGACCGGCGCCGCGGTGGTGCCTCCGGAGGGCAGTTGGGCCGCGGACGACAAGGAAGCGGGTACCCCTGGCGCGGTGACGGTGGGGACCGACTGGGCGCAGGGCGGCCACGGGACGGACATCGCGAACAACGAGGTCATCACCTTCGCCGGTGTCTTCGCCCACCGGCTCGTCACCGGCGGGCGCCTGGAGGAGGGGAAGGCGACCCCCGTCTGCGGCGCGCGCGCCGTCGTGACCCTCTGGCTCGCCGCGCAGGCGACGGAAGGCACTGAAGGCGCCTTCTTCTCTCTCGTCGACCGTACGTACGGCGGAGGGGTCCAGCTGTCGATCCTCGGTTCCGCGTCGGGCCTGATGTTCGATGCTCCCGAACAGGACGTGGCCGTGGAGCTGTTGGACCGGCCTGCCGGCGAGGTCGGCACCCTGGTGCGCGAGGGGTGGGCGGAGCTCACCGCCGAAGGCACGAGCGTCGAGCGCGCAGCCGAACTGTTCGGTGTGACCGCTCCGAAGATCAACCCCGCTGAGCGGGGACTGTGCTGATGCGGTGGGTCCTGCTGCGCCGGCTGGCTCCACCCGTTCTGCGTGCCACCCGGCTGCTCCCGTCGCTGACCGGCGCCGCACTGGGCGGAGCGATCGTGGCGGCGCCGGTCGTGGCCGGGGTGGAGCTGGAGGCGCACTACGTCGTACTTCTGCTGCGCTGTTCCATGGTGATCACGGTGATCGGCGTGGCCTTCGTGCTGGACGACCCGACGGCCCGCACCACCGAGGTCCTCCCCGTTCACAGGGCATGGATTTCGTCACTCCGGTGCCTGACGGCCCTGGCGGCGCTGGGAGCCGCCTGGGCCGTCCAGGTCGCCATCGCACCACTGGCGGTCCCCACCGCGGCGCGCAGCGCCCTCCCTCTGGCCTCGCTCACCCTGGAACCGCTCACCCTGGCGGTGTGGGCCCTGGCTCTGGCGGCCCTCGGAACCCGGCTCACGGCTGAGGGCAGCGGCGGAATCCTTGCGGCCCCGGGGCTCATCCTGTCGGTGATCGCGGCGATGCTGCTGCCGGAGAAGGCGGCACTCTTCGCGCAGCCGCAGTCGGAGGGCTGGGACCAGTCCCGCTGGATCTGGGGAGCCGTGCTCGGCGCGGCGGCGCTCGGACTGTGTCTGCTCCTGCGGGAGTCCCGGAGCACGCTCCGCCTGTGGCCGGCCGGCCGCGGGCGGACGAACGAGCAGAGGCCGACCGCGTTCGCGGAATCTTCCTGATCACCGCCTGTCGGTCTCTGTGCGACATCGAGAAGAAGGGGACCCTCCCATTCCGGGAGGGTCCCCTTCCGTATTCATTGGAAATGGATTTCCGTATTCCGACGAGCACTCTGGATGCATTTCCATCGGCGTTATTTGATCACGATTTCTACGGGCGCTATCCGGCCTATTTTGGCTGAATCATGGGTGCAGATCACCGCAGAATCGGACGCATCGTGCACGTGGCTCAAGTGAACATTTCCAGCCCTTGTCGATCGATCTTAACCGCTCGTATTGTTCCTGCCGTCACCACTCCATGGCGGAGTGAATTTCAGCAGGGAGAGGCTCTATGCGCATCAACCGTAAGACCCTGTCCAGACCGGCGACCGTCGTCGCGAGTGTCGGTCTGTTGCTCGGCGGCGTCAACGTGCCGACCGCGAGTGCTGCCGTGCCCAGTTGCGTCGCGAAGTCCGTCTCGTACGGCACATTCACGGAGACTGCCAAGGCGACCAACAACTGCGCCGGCAGCCAGTCGTTCTACTTCCTGTGGGACTTCCACCAGGACGGCGGCTGTTCCACCCTGCGCTCCGGCTACTGGCGCTCGGAGACGGTCGCGATCTCAGCACGTTTCGCCGGCCTCGCCTCCTGCTGAACCAGGGGAAGTTCCCAGCGTGAAAACGGGTTCTGTCCCGCGTGAGTAGAAGTCACGCGGGACAGAACTCCGCAATAGGAATCCTAGCGACCTGACCGACGTACGGCTAGAACTGTTCGGGGCAGGAGAACTGTTCCCGCAGCTTGTACTTCAGCACCTTGCGCAGGGCCTCGTTACGGGGCAGCGCCTCCAGCACTTCCAGCTGCTCCGGCAGCTTGTGCACCGACAGGCCCTGCGCGCGCAGATGGCCGGTGATCTCCGCCAGGGTCAGCGGCGGGGCTCCGGTGGGCTGCTCGACGACCGCGCAGACGCGTTCCCCGCGCTCCGGGTCCGGGAGGCCGATCACCGCCGCGTCGCCCACTCCGGGGTGGGTGTGCAGGAGGTCTTCTATCTCCTTGGCGGAGATGTTCTCTCCCTTGCGGATGATGATGTCCTTGATCCTGCCGGTCAGGGTGAGGTGTCCGCTTTCCTGTAGGTGGCCGATGTCGCCCGTGATCAGGAAGCCCTCCGGGTCGAAGACCGTTGGGGCGGTCGCCGGGTTCAGGTAGCCCCGGCAGACGGCCTCGCCGCGCAGGCGTACCTCGCCGTCCGTGCCGTGGGGGAGTGGTTTGCCCTCCTCGTCGGTGATCCGTATCTCCATGCCGGCGGGCGGCCGGCCCTCCGTCGCGGCGAGGTTCTCCGCCGTGTCGTCCGGGGTGCCCATGGTGATCATGGGGACCTCGGTCATGCCGTAGCCGTGCGTCAGCTGCACACCCATCTCCCGTACGACCGCGTGGTACAGCTCCGGCGGCTTCGGTGCCCCGCCGCCCGCGAGCAGGCGCAGGGTGGGGACGAGGGGGCGGCCCGGGGCCTTGCGCTGTTCGGTCAGGAACATCGAGTAGAACGCGGTCGAGCCGCCGGCCACCGTCACCCCGTGGCGCCGGTATTCCGCCAGTGCGCCGGGCAGGGCGAACTGCTCGAAGAGCACGGCGGGGAAGCCGTACAGGAGGAGCATCACGGCGTAGTCGGGTCCGCCGATGTGGGCGAACGGGAACGCGATCGAGCCGATGTCGTGCGCCGTGAGGTGCAGTGCGTGCGCCAGGCAGGAGCCGCCCGCGATGAGGCTGCGGTCGGTGTGCAGCACCCCCTTGGGGTCGGAGGTCGTGCCCGAGGTCCAGTAGATCCAGCGCGGCCCCGTGCTGTCGGATGGCGGTGGCGGCAGGACGGCCGGATCGCCGTCAGGGAGCGTCTCGTACGCCTCGAAGATCAGCGGCGGGTGTTCCAGGTCGGCCGCCAGCCGGTGCGCCATCGCGGAGTGGTCGAAGCCGCGCCAGGTGCCCGGTACGGCGAAGAACGCGGCCTTCGACTCGCGCAGCGCGAACCCCACCTCGCGGTCCCGGTAGAAGGGGATCACCGGCGTCTGTACGGCTCCGATGCGGGTGAGCGCGAAGGAGAGCAGCACGGTCTCCAGACGGGTGGGCAGCTGCCAGGCGACGACGCTGCCGGGGCGTACCCCGAGTCCGTACAGCACGGCCGCGACGCGTTCGCACCGCTCCCGCAGCTCGCCGAAGGTCAGGGTGCGGTCCTCCTGGAGGAGCACGGGGCGGTCCGGGGTCAGGGCGGCCCTGCGTTCGATGAGCTCCCAGAAGGTGCGGGAGGCGCCCAGGGCGTGTGCGGTATCGGTCACGTCGTTCAAGGCGACCCTCCGAACTGATGGTAAGTCAGATGGTGCGGAGAGCGTAGAGCTCCGCGCCTTGTCGGTCCAGAGGTGCGGGGCTAAGACTTGATCCGTAATTCACCAGAGGGTGAGCTGCGGACTGCACGCGGTGCGGGGACCGGGCTTTCCGGCGTGGCCACGCAAGCGTGACTCATCCGGGGTTGCTCGGTTCCGCTGTCCGGCGGTTCGGGGAGCAGAGGTCTCACGGTGTTGCCGTGGGACTGCCACGCGACCCGGCCGCCGGGGCGGTTTCGGGCTCGGTGTGGTTGACTCCCGCAGCGCTTCTTCCAGCGCTTGTGCGTAGGTGATCTGGGCATGCCTCGACATGGTGGTGTCCAGGTACGCGGTCTTGGGGTCGTCCACGTCGGTGAAGCGGACGAACGCGGCCAGTGCGGCGGACACAAGGTCGCGCTTGCCGACGAGGCCGCAGACGCTGCACTTGTGCTCACGGTCGCGGAGGGTCTTGTTCACGCGCTCGCCGCACATGCAGTGCTGTGAGAGGGCCGTTGGCCAAGTAGAGGCCCGGACGAGCCGGCCCCCTGCGGCCTCGCACTCCACCTTGAGAGCGGCGATCAGCATTCCCGGCGTGGTCTGAGACAGACGCTTGCCCCACAACCGGTACCAGGTGCGGATGTCGCAATCCTCCACGACGAGTACCGGTCCATGGGCGGCGATGATCTCCCGTGCCACCCGGCGGGCGCGGTGGCGGCGGTGTTCTGCGATCGAGGCGGCGTGTTCGGCCTGGCGGGCGCGATGGGTACGGTAGTTGGCGGAGAGCCGGTCACGGCGGAACCTCTGCTTCGGCACCCCGTCGGAGCGGGCATGGCGGGCGCCGCCGGGCACGGTCACCGTTTTGGGCTTGAGCCCGTTCTCGACACGACGTTGGGCGCGCTGTGCCTGCTTCTTCGACAGCCCGTACTGTGCGACGTTCGTCGCCCGGCGGGAACGTTCCAGCGCTCTGGCGCGGCCCCGACGCTTCTTGGAGCCCTTCTCCAGCCGTATCCGCTCGGCGTCGGTCAGTGTGATCTCGGTGGACTCGGGCGTGCCGGTGGTGAGATCTGCTGGGAAGGAGACGACCGAGAGGTTGGAGACGTTGCCGTCCACACCGCCGATCCGGTCGAGCTGGGCAGCACGATGGCGCATCTCCCGTACGGCCGGGGCGGTGTAGCCGGGTCCGAGGATCATCACGTGCGCCTCGTACACCCAGCCGCCCGGCGCACTGGCCTTGCGGCGGCGTACGAGGTCCACCTTGTGCCAGCAGTCAGGGTTGCTCAGGAAGTGTTGCACCCGCTCCCACTGGCCCGGCTGTTGCGGGATGCGGACGGGCAGCACGAGGTCACCACGGTCGCCGTCGGGGCCCCCGGCGAACACCACAGCGAGCGGGCCGGTGTGGTCCCACCATGTCGCCTTGCGAGTCAGGGGTGTGCCCGCAGCGGTCAGTTTGCCGGTGGGCACGCGGCCCTCGGGGATGGTGGGCTTCGGAATGCGGCGGGGCTGCAGCATGGGGTGCTGGCCGTCGTCGGTGTAGGCCATGACGTGGCCGTGGAGGTTGCCGACAAGACGGAATGTCTCCCACTTGTTGGCGGTCGTATGCGACCGTGCCCGGCCCGGAATCCGGTTGAAGTCGTGCCAGTTGCCGACATTCGGACGGCCGAACCGGTGGCCGGTGGCGTCGGGAAACAGGTGACGCTGCACCCCGTTCCATACCTCATCGGCCATGTGCATCGCTAACGCCTTCGAGGCGTGGTGCTTGAGGTGCCCCGACGCTTCCAGGTGCTTGTAGGCGCGGCGTTCCAGGGCCTCACGGGACAGGCCGAGGCGCTGTCTTACTGCCTTTGCTCCCTGCTCGTTCCGCGCGTGGTACGCGGCCCAGTAGGCGTCGACCTTGGCGCTGGCGTCGCGCTGTATGGCGCGCTTGAGTGACCACATCGCCCCGTAAAGACCATCGAGCCGGGCGAGGTCGCCGGGGTCGGTGACGGCCAGTGGCAGCACCATCACTGACACCAGCCCGTCATTGGGCTTGGTCCACTTCGGCGTTTTGTTCTTCCCCCGGAACTTCCGTGGCTGGGCAGCCTGCACTGCCGTCACCTGGATCTTCCGCCGCACCACATCACCTCCGCGCCACCCGCTGCGACCGCTGTCCGATCATCTGACTCTCTTGCGTAACGCATACCACCCGAAAAGGTCACCCTGCATCCTGGTGTGCTCTCGAACGGCTGTGGATGTGCCTGAGTAACAACGGGGAACCCGAGTCAATCGATTCGCTTCTGGGTACTCTGAGTTCGAAACAAATCTGACGGTCCATCAGATATGGGCGTTCGGATCCACTGACGGAAGATCTCAAGCGTGCGCCGAAGGGGACACCATGACGGAACTGCCTCGGATCGTCAGCGTCGACGACCATGTGATCGAGCCGCCGCACCTCTTCTCGACCTGGCTGCCCGCCAGATACCGCGAGCGCGGGCCGCAGCCGCTCACCGCGGGCATCGGCGAGCTGGCGTACACGGGGGGCAAGTACGTCATCACGATGGACCCGGACGGGCCGCCCACCGACTGGTGGATCTACGAGGACCTGAAGTTCCCGTACAAGCGCAACATCGCGGCGGTCGGCTTCGACCGCGACGACATGACGCTGGAGGGCATCACCAGGGCGGAGATGCGGCCCGGCTGCTGGGACCCGGCCGAACGGCTCAAGGACATGGACCTCAACCATGTCGAGGCGAGCCTCTGCTTCCCGACCTTCCCGCGGTTCTGCGGCCAGACCTTCGCCGAGGCGCACGACAAGGAGGTCGCGCTCGCCTGCGTCCGCGCCTACAACGACTGGATGGTGGAGGAGTGGTGCGGTGACAGTGGCGGCCGGCTGATCCCGCTCTGCATCATCCCGCTGTGGGACATCGGCCTCGCGGTGGCGGAGATCAGGCGCAACGCCGCACGGGGTGTGAGAGCGGTGACGTTCTCCGAGATCCCCACCCATCTGGGGCTGCCCTCGATCCACAGCGGCTACTGGGACCCGTTCTTCGCGGTCTGCCAGGAGACCGGCACGGTCGTGAACATGCACATCGGGTCCAGCTCGCAGATGCCCGCGGCCTCCCCCGACGCCCCGCCCGCCGTACAGGCCGCTCTCTCCTTCAACAACGCGATGGCCTCGATGATGGACTTCCTGTTCAGTGGGGTGCTGGTGAAGTTCCCGACGCTGAAACTCGCCTACAGCGAGGGCCAGATGGGCTGGATCCCGTACGCGCTCGAACGCGCCGACGACGTGTGGGAGGAGCACCGCGCCTGGGGTGGGGTGCGCGACCTGATCCCCGAGCCGCCCTCCACGTACTACTACCGGCAGATCTTCTGCTGCTTCTTCCGCGACAAGCACGGCGTGGCGTCGATCGATGTCGTCGGGCGGGACAACGCCACCTTCGAGACCGACTACCCGCACGTCGACTCGACCTTCCCGCACACCAAGGAGGTCGCGCTCGACCACGTCAAGGGACTGGACGACGAGACCATCTACAAACTGATGCGCGGAAACGCCATCCGGATGCTGGGTCTGGACCTGGACCGGTGACCGATCTGTCGTACAGCGAGGAGGAGGACGAGTTCCGGGCGCGGCTGCGGGAGTGGCTCGCCGGGGCGCTCCCCGGGCTGCCGCCCAAGCCCTCGCCCGACGACTGGCCGGGGCGGCGGGCGTACGACACCACCTGGCAGCGGATGCTGTACGACGCCGGGTACGCGGGCCTGCACTGGCCGGTCGACGCGGGCGGGCAGGGTGCGACGCCGACCCGGCAGCTGATCTTCCTGGAGGAGACGGAGAAGGCGGGGGCGCCGTATGTGGGTGCGAACTTCGTCGGGCTGCTGCACGCCGGGCCCACCGTCGCCGCCGAGGGGACCGCTGAGCAGCGGGCCCGCTGGCTGCCGCCCGTCCTGCGCGGCGAGGAGATCTGGTGCCAGGGGTTCAGTGAGCCGGAAGCGGGCTCCGACCTGGCCGCGCTGCGGACCCGGGCCGTGCGCGACGGCGATCACTACGTCGTCAGCGGCCAGAAGATCTGGACCTCGCACGCGGAGGTCGCCGACTGGTGCGAACTGCTGGTGCGTACGGACCCGGAGGCGCCGAAGCACCGGGGGATCAGCTGGCTCGCGATGCCCATGGACGCGCCGGGCGTGACGGTACGGCCGTTGCGGACGCTCGCCGGATCGACGGAGTTCGCGGAGATGTTCCTCGACGAGGTGCGGGTGCCGGTCTCCCACCGCGTGGGGGAGGAGAACGACGGCTGGCGCGTGACGATGGTGACGCTGTCCTTCGAGCGCGGCACCGCCTTCGTCGGCGAGGTCGTCGCCTGCCGGCGCACGCTGGCGGCCCTGGCGGACGAGGCCAGGGCGACGGGGCGGTGGGACGACGCCGTACTGCGCCGGAGGCTCGGCCGGCTGAACGCCGAGTTCCGGGCCCTGTGGCGGCTCACCCAGTGGAACGTCAGCGAGGCGCAGCGCGGTGGCGGGGTGCCGGGGGTGGGTGGCTCGGTCTTCAAGCTGCGCTATTCGCAGGCGCGGCAGGAGCTGTACGAGGCGGCGGCCGAGGTACTGGGCGTGGACGCCTGCGATCTGGACCGGGAATGGGTGCTGGACCGGCTTTCCTCGCTGTCGTACACGATCGCCGCGGGCACCTCGCAGATCCAGCGGAACATCGTCGCCGAGCGGATACTCGGCCTGCCGAAGGGGCGGTGAGCGACTGTGGACTTCGCACTGTCGGAGGACCAGCGGGCCCTGCGCTCGGGGATGCGTGAGCTGCTCGGCGGGCGGTTCGGCAGGGAGCGGATGCGGGCGGCCGTGGAGAGCGGGGGCGGGGTCGACCGGGAGCTCTGGGCCGAGCTCGGCGCGGCCGGGTTCTTCGCGCTACGGCTGCCGGAGGCCGAGGGAGGGGTGGGTCTTGGGCTGCCCGAATCCGTACTGCTGTTCGAGGAGGCGGGGCGGGTGCTGCTGCCCGGGCCCCTCGTGGCCACGCACCTGGCCGCCGGAGCCGTGAAGGGCGCGGCGGAGGGGCGGGCCGTGGTCACGGTCGCGCACGGGGGCGGGGGTGGGTACGGGCGCGGGCCTGTGGTGGACCTCGGGGACGCGGACGGGCTGCTGGTGCTGGGGGACGGGGTGCGCCTGGTGGCGGGGGAGTCCCTGCGGGACGTCGTGCGTGCGGCGGTGCCCGTGCGGTCCCTGGACCCCCTCACTGCGCTGCACCGGCCGGCCGGACCCGTCGCCGGTGCGGAGCCGCTGCCGTCGCTGTCCCCGCACACACTGCGGTACGAAGGCGCCCTGCTCACCGCCGCCGAACAGCTCGGCAGTGCCGCCCGGACCACGGAAATGGCGGTTCAACACGCCCGTGGACGTGAACAGTTCGGTGCCGCGATCGGTTCCTTCCAGGCGGTCAAACATCT
Source organism: Streptomyces sp. NPDC055749 (assembly GCF_053617235.1). Lineage (NCBI taxonomy): Bacteria > Bacillati > Actinomycetota > Actinomycetes > Kitasatosporales > Streptomycetaceae > Streptomyces > Streptomyces sp. NPDC055749. The sequence continues at coordinate 106,807 of NZ_JBSHFH010000023.1, forward strand.
CTGCGCCCAGATGCTGGTCCGTGCCGAACTGGCCCGTGCCGCCGTGTACGCGGCAGCCGTGACCGGGGACCCGGTCGAGGCGGCCGGCGCCAAGCTCCTGGCCGACGATGCCGCCGTACGCAATGCCCGGGACTGCCTTCAGGTGCACGGCGGAATGGGCTTCACCTGGGAGGCGGACGTCCACCTGCATCTGAAGCGGGCCTGGCTGCGCTCCGGGAGGTGGCTGACGGCGGCGGAGGCGGAAGAGGCTCTGGCGGGCGATCTGGGTGCTGAGGACCGGGCGTAGGACGGCTTCGGCGGGTCCGGTCGATCATGACCAGGCTTTGGGGTGTGCTGTTACACAGTGCAGCCGGTCCGCGTCGATACCGGGTTGTGTCCTTTGCGTGATTCGTCACCGGCCGGAGTCGGCACCGCGCTCGGGTACGCTCCGTTGGATGCGAGTGGTTGTGGAACCGGGCGATCCGGGTGTTGCCTGTGCGGCGACTCCGGCTCGGGTGCGGTGCCCTGCTCGCGGTCCGAGGAGCTGTGCCGGGCCTGGCCGGGAAGCGATTCCCGGGGTGCCGGTGCGCTCCTGTTCGACTCCCCGCAATGCGCGTCGCACAGTATGCAGCACGCGTACTCCTTCGCGCTGGAATATGCCCGAAGCGCTTGTTGCGGTGACTGTACGTCAACCATGCTGTCTCGCAAGGGAATCACGTTCCGTGACCCTGAGGAGGCGCGAGGCGATGTGTCCGCCGGTTCGGATGGTGTGAGCGGTGCAGGTGCTTCAGGTTCAGCTGGAGGTCGGGCCGGATCCCGCGGAAGTGGGGCGGGCCCGCAGATGGGCGCGGTCGAGGCTGGTCGGCTCCGGAATCGGGGACGACGAGCCACTCGCGGAGACGCTCATTCTGCTGATCTCCGAGCTGGTCACCAACGCGGTCGTCCACACCGGCTGTCCGGCCGTGCTGCGGATGCTGTTCGGCTCGGCCGGAGCGGTCGGGACGGTCAGGGTCGAGGTCGCGGACGCCAGCGGCTGTCCGCCGCAGCCGCGGCACGCGGAGGGCGATGACACCAACGGGCGCGGCCTGGAGCTGGTGGACGGCCTCGCGGACCGCTGGGGCTGGCAGCCGGAAGGCGCCGGGAAGCAGATCTGGTGCGAGGTCGACAGCGACGGACCGCTGACGGCCCCGGCGGCCGTGGTCCCGGCGGTGCCCGTAGTGGTCCAGGGAGCGCTGTTCGGAGTTCAGAGGACGGCGACCGGGGCGACGGGAGTGCCGGTGGCGCCGGTGAACGGCTCGGGCATCGCACAGAGCAGGAACGCGTAGCGCTCGTCCTCCGCACAGGCTGTGGACAAGGCTTCGAGATTCCAGTTCTGCCCCTGGAGCATGCCCATCTCGACGAGATCGAGGGCGTGCACGGGCAGCCACAGATCCTCGATCTCCGGCGGGAAGATCTCGAAGGTCAGGGTGTCGTTGGCGACCGCGGCCACATCCCGTGCGTGGAACCACTCGGGCGTGCGCACCGAGAGGCCGGGTGACGGATAGGCGTACGCGTGCTTGTCGCCCGCCAGATAGACCTGGATCTGCCCCGTCCGTACGAGGACGATGTCACCGGCCCCGACCCGGACCCCCGCGAACTCCTCCGCCGCTTCCAGGTCCTCGGGTGTCACGGCGTGGTCGCCGGGCAGCCGGTCGACGCCGTGGGCGCGGGCCACGTCCAGCAGGACCCCGCGCGAGACGAGCGGCGGTGCGGAGGCGATCGAGCTGAACTGCGCGCCGCCGTGTGCGGTGACGGTGCCGGCCGGGCGCCCGTTGTAGATCTTTCCGCCGTGCGATGCGTGGGTGAGCGCGTCCCAGTGGGTGGCCGCCTGGAGGCCCATGGTCACGGCGTCGTCGCTGGTGGCGACGGTTCCCGGGCCGAAGAGCTCCTGGTTGATCTGGACCATCGTGTGGAGCGGGTTGACCCGCCCCGGGATCAGCCCGCTCTGTACGCCGTCCTGCTGGAGCGGGAGCGCGAGCGGGATCCGGCGGCCCGTGCGGACGGTGGCCGCGGCGTTCCGTACGACCTCGGCGGTGATCAGGTTGAGCGTCCCGATCTCGTCGTCGGCGCCCCAGCGGCCCCAGTTGTTGACGCGCTTGGCGATGGCGTGGAACTCGGCCGGCAAGGACATGGGGGCCTCCTGGGGCTTGTGCCGGGGCAGCGGACTACCCGTAAAATCTAACGGTCCGTCAGAAACCGCGGGAAGGGGCCGGGCATGGGGAACTTCTTGGCAGGCAAAGTGGTCGCCGTCACGGGCGCAGGCCGCGGCATCGGGCGGGCGGTCGCGCGCGCGGCCGCCGCCGATGGTGCGAGGGTCGTCGTCAACGACTACGGCGTCTCCGTCGAGGGCGGCGAACCGACGTCCGAGATCGCCGAATCCGTCGTCGAGGAGATCGAGGCGGCGGGCGGGGAAGCCGTCGCGGTCGCCGACGACATCTCCACGATGGCCGGCGGACAGCGGATCGTGGACACCGCGCTCGCGCGGTACGGGCGCATCGACGGGGTCGTGTGCGTGGCGGGGATCCTGCGGGAACGGATGCTGTTCAACATGTCCGAGGAGGAGTGGGACCCGGTGGTCGCCACGCACCTCAAGGGCACGTTCACCGTCTTCCGCGCCGCGTCCGCGGTGATGCGGAAGCAGGAGGGCGGCGGCACGCTGATCGGCTTCACCAGCGGCAACCACCAGGGGAGTGTCGCGCAGGCCAACTACAGCGCGGCGAAGGGCGGGATCATCTCGCTCGTACGGAGCGCGGCGCTCGGCCTGCACAAGTACGGGGTCACGGCGAACGCGGTCGCACCGGTCGCGCGTACCCGGATGTCCGCCAACGTCCCCATGGAACTCAAGGAGATCGGCGAGCCGGAGGACGTGGCCGCGCTCGTCGTCTACCTGCTGAGCGAACGGGCCCGCGCGGAGGGGATCACCGGGCAGGTGTACACCGTCGCGGGGCCGAAGATCGCGGTCTGGGCCCAGCCGAGGGAGCTGCGCGCGGGGTACGCGGAGGGGGCGTGGACGCCGGAGCGGATCGCGGACTTCCTGCCGGGGACGGTGGGGGTGGACCCGATGCCGATGCTCGTGCGGCTGGAGGAGATGGCGGCGGCGGCTGCCGCGGGAGCCCGCCCGAACACCTGACCCCGGCCCAGGGCCTGTCGGGCCACCCATCCAGCGGAACATCATCGCCGAGCGGCTGCTCGGCCTACCGAGGGAGCCCAGATGAGGGGCGTCGTATTCGACGGCACACGTACCGAGGTCGTCGACGATCTGGAGATACGGGACCCGGAACCCGGAGAGGCGCTGGTGGCCGTCGCCGCGGCGGGGCTGTGCCACAGCGACCTGTCGGTGATCGACGGGACGATTCCGTTCCCGCTGCCGGTGGTCCTGGGGCACGAGGGCGCGGGCGTGGTGGAGGCGGTCGGCGCGGGCGTCACCCATGTGGCGCCCGGCGATCATGTGGCGCTGTCGACCCTGGCGAACTGCGGGGCGTGCGCGCAGTGCGACCGGGGAAGGCCCACGATGTGCCGGAAGGCGATCGGCATGCCGGGCCGGCCGTTCTCCCGGGCCGGGAAGCAACTGTTCCAGTTCGCCTCCAACTCGGCCTTCGCGGAACGCACGCTGGTCCGCGCCGTCCAGGCGGTGAAGATCCCCGAGAGCCTTCCGCTGACATCGGCGGCCCTGATCGGCTGCGGGGTCCTGACCGGAGTCGGAGCCGTACTCAACCGGGCGAAGGTCGACCACGGCGAGACGGTCCTCGTGATCGGCACCGGCGGGATCGGCCTCAATGTCATCCAGGGCGCCCGGATCGCGGGCGCTTCGGCGATCGTCGCCGTCGATACCAATCCGGCGAAGGAGGCGGTGGCGCGGCAGTTCGGCGCGACGCACTTCCTGACCTCGACGGAGGGCGTGCGCGACATCCTGCCGACCGGCGCCGACCACGCCTTCGAGTGCGTGGGCCGTACGGAACTGATCCGGCAGGCGATCGACCTCCTGGACCGGCACGGCCAGGCGATCCTGCTGGGGGTCCCGGCGGCGACGGCGGAGGCGTCGTTCCAGGTCTCGTCGATGTATCTCGACAAGTCGATCCTGGGATGCCGGTACGGCTCCTCGCGCCCGCAGCGCGACATCGCGCTCTACGCGGACCTGTACCGCGAAGGCAGGCTGCTGCTCGACGAGCTGGTGACGGAGACGTACCCGGTGGAGGACTTCGCCAAGGCGGCGGACGACGCGCACCACGGGCGGGTGGCGCGCGGGGTGCTGGTGTTCTAGGGCATTTCGTCCGGATCAGGCCGGGCGTTCGCCGGCCGTCGCCCGGAACGTCCTGCGGTACACCGTCGGCGGCACACCCAGTGCCGCCTGCAGGTGCTGGCGCAGCGAGGTCGCGGTGCCGAAGCCGGCGTCCCGGGCCACTTGGTCGATGGACAGGTCCGTCGACTCCAGGAGGTGCCGGGCCCGCTCCGTCCGTTGCAGGGCCAGCCACTGGCCCGGGCTGACACCCACCTCCTCGCGGAAGCGGCGGGTGAACGTCCGGACGCTCATGGACTCCTGCTGCGCCATGTCGCGCAGCTGGATCGGTGTCTCCAGCCGGCCGAGCGCCCAGGCGCGCGAGGCCGTCGTCGTCGCGAACTGCGGTTCGGGCACCGGGCGCTGGATGTACTGCGCCTGTCCGCCGTCCCGGTGCGGAGGGACGACGGTGCGGCGGGCGATGTCGTTGGCCACGGCGGCGCCGTGGTCGCGGCGCACGATGTGCAGGCAGAGGTCGATTCCGGCGGCGACCCCTGCGGAGGTGAGGACGTCCCCGTCGTCGATGAACAGGACGTCCGGATCGACCTCGACCTGCGGGAACAGCTTCTGGAAGTGGTCGGCGGACGACCAGTGCGTGGTGGCGGGCCGGCCGTCGAGATATCCGGCGGCGGCGAGGACGTAACCGCCGGTGCAGATGGACACCATCCGGGTGCCGGGTCTGATGTACGCGAACGCGGCGGCCAGTTCCTCGGTGAGCCTGCCCTCCGTGAAGACGGGGCCGAGTTCGTACGACGCCGGGACGATCACCGTGTCGGCGCGGGCGAGGGCTTCCGGGCCGTGTTCGACGGTGATCGTGAAGTCCGCGTCGGTGCGGACGATGCGGCGCGCGCCGACGGAGCAGGTCACGACATCGTAGAGTTTTCGACCGGAGCCGTGCGGTCCGGCGGGCAGGGTGCGGCCGAATATCCTTTGGGGGATGCCGAGTTCGAACGGGAGCAGCCCGTCGAGGGCCAGGACGACGATCCGGTGCGGCACGGCGGGCTCCCTTCGCTACTAGCTGGTATAGACCATAAGCTGATACATGTCACCGCTGTGATGGAGAAGCCAACAGACAGCGCCTGCATTCCCGACGCGATACGTGACCTCGAACTGCCCTCCGCCGGGCCCTCCACCGGGCCCTCCACCGGGCCCTCGGCCGGGATGAAGGGGGGAATTCGGACGGGCGAGCTCTGGAACCGTAACTTCCGGCTCTTCTTCGCGGCCCGGACCGTCGCGCTCTTCGGCGACGGCATGATTCCCGTCGCGCTCACCGCCGGCCTGCTGGGCGCGGGCCGCCCCGCGTCGTCCGTCGGGTTCGCGCTGGCCGGTGCTCGCGATCGGGGCCGGGCAGTTCGTGGCGGGTGCGGCGTTCGCGTTCTGGCTGGTGATGTGGTCGACGACGGTCCAGACGCACGTACCGCCGGAGGCGCTGAACCGCCTGCACGCCTACGACGTGGCGGGCTCGCTCCTGATGCTCGCGGCGGGCCGCGCACTGGCCGGACCGGCCGCCGAGGCGATGGGGGCGCAGGAGGTGCTGCTGGGGGGCGCGGTGATCAACATGCTGGCGGTGGCGGTGCTGTTGGGGGCGCGGCCGATCAGACGGCTGGAGCGGATCGGATGAGGGGAGTGGGCTGTTCGAGGCTTCCGGCCGCGGGTGCGGCGGTGCTGACCGTGGCCGCCGGGCTCGGGGTGCGGGCGGTGGCGGGCGGGGATGTGGCCAAGTACGCCGGGGACGCGCTGTACACGGTCCTGATCCACGCACTCGTGGTGCTCGTCGCGCCCCGGGTGAGGCCGCCGGTGGCGGCCGGGGCGGCACTGGCCTTCAGCTGGGCGGTGGAGTTCGCGCAGCTGACGGATGTGCCGGCCGAGTTGGCGGCGAGGAGCACGGTTGCCCGGCTGGTGCTCGGTTCGACCTTCAACGCCCCGGACCTGTTCTGGTACGGGGCGGGGGCGGTTGCTGCGGGGTGCGTGCACGCGTGGGTGGCGGGGCGTCGTACGGGCGGTCGTACGGGTGGTCGTACGCATCCGGCACAGTGATGGCCCGATCCCTGCGAACCATGTCTGCCCGGCCACTCGTACACCCTCCGACCTGGCCCGATGCTGGGTGACGTGACCCAGACAACCGACCCCATGGCTCTCGCTGTCCCCCCGGTGAAGCCCGGCCGCCGCTCCCGGCCGCGTATCCACCGCGCCTGGATCGTCGCCGCTGTCACCTTCGTGACGATCATCGGCGGCGCGGCGTTCAACTCCCTTCCCGGGCTCCTGATCGACCCGCTCAACGACAAGTTCGGCTGGTCGCGCGGGGAGATCGGTCTTGCGGTCTCGATCGACATGGCGCTGTACGGGCTCACCGCGCCGTTCGCCGCCGCGCTGATGGACCGCTTCGGCATCCGCCGGGTGGTCGTGGTGGCGCTGAGCGCGGTCGCCGCCGGGGCGTTGGCCTCCGTCTGGATGACGGCCTCCTGGCAGCTGATGATCTATTGGGGGCTGCTGGTCGGCCTGGGCACGGGTGCCATGGCGATGTCGTTCGCCGCCACGGTCACCAACCGCTGGTTCGTGACCAAGCGCGGCCTGGTCACCGGCATCCTCACCGCGGCCGGCGCCTCCGGCCAGCTGATCTTCCTCCCGCTCTGCGCCTGGATCATCGACGAACACGGCTGGCGGCCCGCCTCGGTGACCGTCGCCCTCGCCTCCTTGGTCGTCGTCCCGTTCGTCGCGCTCCTGATGCGTGACCACCCGGCCGATGTGGGCCTGGCCCCGTACGGCGGCACGTATGTGGAGAAGCCTCAGCCCGCCCGCGGAGCGGCTGCCCGGACGGTGCGGGTCCTCTTCGACGCCGCGCGCACCGGTCCGTTCTGGCTGCTCGCGGGCACGTTCGCGATCTGCGGGGCGTCGACCAACGGCCTGATCCGTACGCACTTCGTGCCCTCGGCGCACGACCACGGGATGCAGATCACCGCCGCGGCCTCGCTCCTGGCCGTCATCGGGATCTTCGACATCATCGGCACGATCTTCTCGGGCTGGCTCACCGACCGCTTCGACGCCCGCCGCCTGCTCGCCGTGTACTACGCGCTGCGCGGCATCTCGCTGATGTTCCTGCCGCTGCTGATGGGGCCGACGGTGGAACCGCCGATGATCTTCTTCATCGTCTTCTACGGCCTGGACTGGGTCGCCACGGTCCCGCCGACGCTGGCGCTGTGCCGCGAGCAGTACGGGGAGGACAGCGCGATCGTCTTCGGCTGGGTCCTGGCCTCGCACCAGGTCGGAGCGGCGCTGGTGGCCTTCCTCGGCGGCGTGGCCCGCGACACGTTCGGCTCGTACAACGTGGTCTGGTACGCGGCGGGGGCGCTGTGCGCGATGGCCGCGCTGATGGCCCTGGTGATCCGGCGCCGCTCGCCGCTCAAGGTGCCGGTCAGCTCCTGAATCCGCCGAACTTCCCCTGGTGGAAAAGCAGCGGACCGGCGGTCCCCTCGGCCGTCCCGAGCGCCTCCACCCGCCCCACGACGATGAGATGGTCGCCGCCCGTGTGGACGGCCTGGATGCGGCAGTCCACCCAGGCGGGTACGCCGTCGATGAGGGGTGACCCCGTCGCAGGCGCGGCCCCGTACGCCACCCCGGCGAACTTGTCGGCCCCGCTCACCGCGAACCCCCGGCACAGGGCGCCCTGGTCCGCGCCCAGGATGTTGACGCAGAAGGCCCCGGCGCGGGCGATGCGCGGCCAGGTCGTCGACGTACGGGCCACCATGAAGGTGACCAGTGGCGGGTCGAGGGAGAGCGACGCGAACGACTGGCAGGCGAAGCCGGCGGGGCCGTCCGGATCGTCGGGGTCCTGCGCGGTGACGACCGTGACCCCGCTCGCGAAGTGCCCCAGCACCCGACGGAACTCCCCCGCATCGACGGGCGGTCGCTCATCGGCGCCGACGGCTCTGAGATCGGGCCGGGGCAGCGGTTCGACGGACGCCGCCTGCCCTGCGACCGTGGCGGCGCCGACGGAGCGGAGGTAGCGGACGGCGGTTGCGGCCATGCCTGCGTGTCCCATCACCATTCCATTGAAACTGACGGTACGTCAGATGGGAAGGGTGCCGACCGCGTGGAATCGTCCATGTCCACTACCGCCCGAGGTACTTCGGCGGGCGGCGTTCCACGAAGCTGCGTACGCCCTCGTTCGCGTCGTGGGTCGTCATGTTGATCTCCTGGGCCATGGCCTCCGCGGCGAACGCCGCTGCCCGGTCGCTGTCCAGGGAGGCGTTCACCAGTTGCTTCGTGCCGGTCAGGGCGCGGGTCGGGCCTTCGGCCAGGCGTTGGGCCCATTCCCGGGCCGTTGAGGCCAGTTCGGTGTCCGGGAGGACCCGGTTGACCAGGCCCAGGCGTTCCGCTTCCGTGGCCGGGAGTGCGTCGCCGAAGAAGAGGAGTTCCTTGGCGCGGTGGGGGCCGATCAGGCGGGGGAGCAGGTAGGCGCCGCCGCCGTCCGGGACGAGGCCCCGGCGTACGAAGACCTCGATGAACTTCGCCGATTCGGCGGCCAGCACCAGATCGCAGGCGAACGCGAGGTGCGCGCCGAGGCCGGCCGCCGTGCCGTTGACTGCGGCGATCACCGGTTTCTCGCAGTCCAGGACCGCGCTGATGAGGCGCTGTGCGCCGAGGCGGATCGTACGGGCGACGTCGCCCGGGACACGGTCGCCGCCGGTGGAGGGGGCGGAGCGCAGGTCCGCGCCCGCGCAGAAGCCGCGGCCTGTCGCGGTGAGGACGACGGCTCGTACCGCCGGGTCGGCGGAGGCTTCGGCGAGCAGGGCGATGACGCGTTCGCGCTGGTCCCAGGTGACGGCGTTCATCGCGTCGGGGCGGTTGAGGGTGATCCACGAGACGCCGCTGTCAGTGCGGTGGAGTACCAATGAGTCCAGGGGATCGGGCTCGTGGGAGTTGTTGGGGGTGGATGGCATGGGGGAGCTCCTTCAGGGAGTGGACGTGGGCTCAGCGGCAGACGGCGAGTGCGTCCAGGGCCACCGCGCCCTGGCCGCGGCCGAGGACCACAAGGGGGTTGATGTCCAGCTCCACGAGGTCGTCGCCCAGTTCCAGGGCCATCCGCTGGACCCGCAGGATCACTTCGACGAGCGCGTCGACATCGAGGGGCGGCCCGCCGCGTACGCCGTCCAGGAGGGCACGGCCGCGCAGTTCGCCGAGCATCGCCCGCGTCTGGTCCTCGCCGAAGGGCGGCACCCGGACCGCCGCGTCGTGCAGGACCTCCACGAGCACGCCGCCGAGCCCGACCGTGACCGTCGGCCCGAACAGGGCGTCCTGGGTGACGCCGACCATCATCTCCACGCCCCGCTCGACCATCTGGCACACCAGGACCCCGTCCAGGTCGACGGATTCGAAGCGGGCGATGTCGGTGAGTTCGCGATAGGCGTCGCGGACCTGGCTGGCGGAGGTGAGCCCGACCTTGACCAGGCCGAGTTCCGTCTTGTGTGCGAGCCGGGTGCCGGATGCCTTCATGACGACCGGGTAGCCGACCAGACCGGCCGCCCGGACGGCCGCCGCCGCGCTGGTCACCAGCTGCTCGCGCGGTACGCGAATGCCGTACGCCCGAAGGAGCTGTTTCGCCGCGTGCTCGCTCAGCTGCTGGCCGGGGCGCAGCAGGGCCTGCGCCTTGCGGAACGAGGGCGAAGGCGTGCGCGGCGCGTCGTCGAACGGCGAGCGGTAGGACGCGGTGAAGCGGTGATGGTCCAGATACGCCTTCACGGCTCCGATGCAGTTGCGGAACGTACGGAAGGTGGCGACCCGCGACGAGCCGAGAAGGGTGGTGCGGTAGGCGTCCTCCGTGCCGACGGGCGAGCCCCACACCACACAGATCAGCTTGTCCGTGGCCTCGGCCGCGTCCACCAGGTCCTGGGCGAGCCGGTCGCTCATCGGGGGGAAGGGGCCGGTGATCGGACAGATCAGCACGCCGACGTCCGGATCCGCGAGGATCGCGTCGATGATCTTCCGGCCGCGCCAGTCGCCGACGGGGTGCCCGCCGTTGTCGACCGGGTTGGCGACATTCAGGTAGTCCGGTATCCACTCGTGCAGTTCGCGCTGTTTCCCCTCGGAGAGGGTGGGCAGGGTGAGTCCGGCGCCGGTCGCCAGGTCGGAGAAGTGCGCCCCCGTGCCGCCGGAGATCGAATACACGACGACGCCGTCGGAGCGGGGTGGCTTCGCCCGGGCCAGCAGGGCCGCGGTGTCCTGGAGTTCGTCGAGCCCGTCCACCCGGATCACACCGAACTGCCGCATCGCCGCGTCCACCACCTGGTCGGTGCCGGTCAGCTTGCCGGTGTGTGAAGCGGCCGTCCTGGCCCCCGTTTCCGTACGCCCCACCTTGACCGCCACGACCGGTACACCGGCCCGCGCCGCCCGGTCGGCGGCGAGCAGAAAGGAGCGGCCGTCCTTCAGTCCCTCGACGTAGCAGGCGATGGCCCCGACCTCGGGGCGCCCGGCGAAGTACGAGATGAAGTCGGCGGTCTCCAGATCCGCCTCGTTGCCGGTGGGCGCCCAGTGGGAGAGCCGTATGCCCAGCTCCTGAAGGGTGTGGACGGGGCGGCCCTGGTGCCCGGACTGGGTGATCAGCGCGATGGCGGGCCCGTCCAGGTCCTCGCGGAACGACTCGAAGGCGTTGAGATTGGTGTTCGGTCCCAGGAGCCGCAGCCCCGACCGCTCGACCGCGGCCGACAGCCGCGCCTGGGCGGCCATGCCCTCCTCGCCGGTCTCCGCGAAACCGGAGGCGAAGGCGACGGCGAACTTCACCTTGGAAGCGGCCAGTTCCTCGATGAGAGGGAGCGGGTCGGCGACCAGCAGTACGGCCAGATCGACCTGCTCCGGCAGGTCGGCGACGGAAGGAGAGCAGGCCAGCCCGAAGACGGACTCCCGCGTGGGGTGCACCGGATGCAGCCGCGCCCCGACCCGCTCGGCCCAGGCGATCAGCTGCCGGGTGATCCCGGTATTGGGCCGCCCCTCGGTGTCGGACGCGCCGACGACGGCCACGGACTCGGGCCGGAAGAACCGGTCCAGGTCGGGTACGGGCGCGTGCAGCGGCCGTCCGCTGACGTCGAGACCGCCCTCCACCGTGGCTGTCGCCATGCTGTGGACGGCGGCATGCGGCTCCTCGCCGCAGGCATCCACCCTGGCGCGGAAGTGTGTGGTGAGGGTGCCGTGAGTCGATCCAAGCATCGTTCCGCCCACTTCTGCTCGATGGTGTCCGACTGGGACCAGGGAGACCTTCGGAGTCGCCCGAGCCCCACGTTCATACCTGACGCCTTGTCAGGTTACTGAACTGACGGCCCGTCAGGAATGGGTGTGCAGGCAAAGGCTGAGGGCTGTTGCCGAAGTCCGGGACGGCTGACTGTCGCGGGGGGGCCCCGGGGGCCGCCCCCGGCGGCCCCCCGCCCCC